>JBKPHJ010000160.1:0-17429 GCA_046729835.1 Thermoproteota archaeon | reverse complement strand
GCATTTGCATTTGCATTTGCACTTTCGTCGAAATCCTTCCTGTAGAGGATATTCTCCTCATTTCGGTTAGAATCAAACATAACAATTCTCCTGGGTAACAGCTTATCTGTAACTTATCTTATCATACTTCTAAATGGAGTGACCCCTATACCACCTGACAGAAACACAACAGAAGTTGAATTATTATTATCAGGCAAAACGAAGTCTCCTGCTGGAACAATAATTTTAACCTGAGTTCCCGGTTTTAGATTTGCGAGTTTCTTTTTAAATGGTATATCTCTTATTCTGGTACTAATCAGGATGAATCCCCCCTCTGTCGGAGATGAAGCGATTGTAAAGGATCGCACTGGCCCTTCTGGATCCTCCTTTGTTTCGAGATCTACAATAGCATACTGGCCCGCTTTGTATATCAAGTCATGATGTTCTATTGTTGGCCGTCACTACGGTTAAATCTAAACGACATCATGTCCGTACCAGGATATCAAGCACTATCCAGCAATTTTAGTTGAAACTTCAATGGTTTAAACACATGATTGATTCACCAAAGTTACCTTTGCTTAGAGCCATTATTTCTGTTGTACGTATTCCTTCATACCAATAATTCTAAACTCTGTCCATTTTGCTTACTTTATCCTCATGAAATGTCTTTAATGTGACTAAACCTCAACGTAGACGGCGTCGCCTTCTATTGTAACTTTGTATGACCCTAACGATTCGAGTTTCTGCGGAAACCAGTTCAAATTACCTGTAGTAACATCCCATCTTGAGCTGTGCCAAGGACAAGTTAATTCGTTGCCATTCAGTTCACCCTCATGAAGCTCAGCTCCTTGATGAGTACAAGAATTGCTTGTGGCATAATACTTTCCGTTTACGTTAGCTACCAAAATATCTTTATCACCAGCTACCATATGCGTCATCTTTCCCTCCGGTATTTCGGAAACCTTTCCTACGGTAACTTTCGCCATATTCTATAGTCTACTTTGTATCACTTGTACATATAGCTTTCTTGCTCTTCAGCCTCTCCTACTTATAACTTCAAGTAGACTTTTTTAAATCTCATTTACACGTAACTGTTCACCGCTACCTTGGGCCTTGATTCATGTGCACCCTAATACGATGATGATGTTATTGTCTATACTTCTTTAAATCTTGCTTTCCATTAATCACAGCTAGGGTAAATTATGTGCAATGCTTAGAATGTATCCATCATATTCTGTGTTTTCACTTTTCACATCTTCGATAAATCTTGTCAAGCTCTCGCGGATGGTTTCTTGGTTTTTTCATCCTTATCCTTTTTCCATTTTCTCCTCTCCTCTTCGTGCTTTACAATTTCATGTAAAGCATCTCTTTCCCCTTCTTCTATTAAGTTTGAGATTGTTATTGCAGAAAAGTCAAATATTTTATCCGAAATCGTATGGACATCATCTTTTCTCTGTATCTTTATTACATCGTCGATATCAAATCTCTTACCAATCAAATCATGATAGGATCTCAGCTTCCTAGTCCTGGTCAAAGTTCTATGTTTAGAATTTATTATCTCTTGAAACCCTTCTTTTAGATCCTTGACAACATTCACTTTATCTTCTTGTGTTATCTCTCCAATCGCGTCCTGTGCTAGGTCAGTCATATATTCGGCGAAATCATGATAGTCAGAGACTGCTAGAGCCATTTTTAGGTCATATTCTGTTTTATCATGAAACCGTATGTCATTTACTCTGTCTTTGGTCATATCATAATCATAAGGCGATGGAATTTGATCCTCTGCTTCTTTTTCAGGATGTAAATTAACAACCGTTAACAAGAGATTCGGAATAGCTTCATTTTTGAAGTATACCTTAAGTCTACATCGCTGTTTGACGTCTTTTTGCGTGAACGCAACACCACAGTCGACAATATAGACAACACTCTAGTGGGTATCGATTAAGATCAATAAAAAATCGTATCAAATTCTTTTACCCAACCTTGTAAAGGAGACAGGGACTTGTCCATACAGGGAATAGCTCGCATACGGAGCGTGAAAGATCCTAGCAATCATATGCGTATGTCTTTCTTCCTGTAATAGATGTTGCTATCAAAAGCTGTCTGGACCAAGAGGACCATTTTATCCGACCTGTGTGATCATTCTAATAAATTTGTGCCAAATGATCTAAATCGTTAGTCATGGTGTGGTTTGATTTTGCTGTTGATGCTCCGATTGTTGTTGTTGAACCGGCCCTGGTAGCTGGAAGAAAGGAAGGCCCCCGCCGCTTCCAAGCGAATATGGCATCTGTCCGTTCCACCTATTGATCGATTGCCACTGTAGATATTGGGGGTTTTGACGGAGTTGCTGATTAATGACCTTGATAGCTTGTGATTCCCCATTAGCTTTTGCAACGTTTGCCTTCGCTTGTGCTTCAGCTTGTACGACGGTTTGGTTCGCTATAACCTGTATGGCTCTCAGATTGTTTTGTTCTGTGAGGTATTTTTGAAATGCTACCACTTTTGATTCAATTTGATCTGCAAATGCTTGTGAAAACTTGAAATCAGTTATAAAGACTGTCTCAACAACAATGTTTCTATGTGAAAGCGTATTGCGTATAGCCTCAGCTATTACTCCTTTTGCAGTCTCTCTTTTAGTAATAAGTTCCTCAGCATTGAATTTGGCAACACTTGCTTTCACAGATTCTTGTATCGTTGGTGCAATTATTCTATCGGAATAGTCTGGTCCAAGTTGCTGGAAGATGACGTTCGCATCATTCGGATCAATATGATAATTCAGTGCGATTACTGTCTGTACTTCCTGTAAGTCATTGGACGCTGCTGAAGCGTCAGCTTGAAACTTTGGAGTGCGTACCTCTAATTGAATAACCTGTTCTGCAAATGGAATTATAAAATGCATTCCCTCTCCCAGCACCCTATCCTCCACTGCGCCCAAGTATAGTACTACGCCCCTGTGCCCAGCTTGTACTATCACCACAGACTCGGCTAATATGATTATTATGAAAATGAATGTCGCTAACGCAGCTATGATCTTTAATTTGTTTTGTATTCTCGGAATACCTGATATTATTGAACCCCCAGTTGATCTACTCATATCGACGCCCAAGTTTTCGTTATTGCCCACCTGGCGATCATGAACAGTCTCTTGCGCAGTTTGAGTCACCACTTGGGGTCTCCGACGATGATGAAGAATGCGGTTTGTTACAATAGCGCCGATAAGAAGAATTATTATAATCATAATTGCTGTAGTAGCATCTACAATGGCCAATCTGTAGCTTCGTACTATATCCCACTTCTGACCATTTAAGCTCATCTAATACTTTAGTCACTTACTCACCTCTATTGCAAAGGATTAATTGAGTGCCCGATGACATCATTACCTTTCATGGTGATGCAGCACGCACATTTTTGCTGTAGGCATATGTTAGCCTGGTCATGTTTACAGATCGAACAAATGCAAACTTGTTTTGTGATTGTGCTTACCTCCTTCTGTTGTTTTGATTTTTCTTCAGCATAAAGCCACAGTGCAATCAGAGGTATCCCTATCGCAAAAAATACAAGTATTGTTCGTACGGGTACTCGCAGAACAAATAATGCGATTCCAAAGCATAAGGTAGCTATGCCAAGAATTGAAATCCAGCGTGTTGTTGAATCCATATTGTACACAGATACACCTACCCTAAATATTTGATCTCTTTCTCACCGTAATGTGTATCAGACAACAGGCATTCTTCTGTTATTTTCTTGTTCCTTTCACAGTTCGATCTCACTTCTAAAACCAAGTGTAACTGAGTACAGAATTTTAGATAACGTCGATCTGACCTGCACATTTTTGCGTTTACTAACATTTCAGCCGCTTCAATGGTTTGGTCATTAGGCAGTATTTCTTCCATTTCTAATGTTGAGTAATGACCACCTACAATAGGCGAACTGATCCATGTCATACATTTGATAATACTGATAACTTACTAATTACTATATGGGTCATGCCGGTTCTCATTCACGTCCCTTTTCATTATCCCACTTTCTAGACGGATCTGACTCTGAGTAATTTATAAGGCTAATAAAACCCCTGTTTACTTCTTAGGACCACATTTCTTTATAGTAAACAGCGGATGAAGTAACCTACTATTCAATCCCGCAATGAAAACCGGTTGTGAGTCTCCAAGTTTTCAGAAATCGCAACACGGACTGGTTATCTTGTTTGTATCATTGATATCATCTGATGGTTTTAAGGCTACAAATTCAAACATAGCAAACAATTATCAATCATCAAGCCTTACTCGAGTCCTAAAAGGATAGAACTCACTACGTGAGCGCCTTAAATTGGACTAGTGGGATCTGGGATTAAGAAGATCTCAGGACGAAAATATGAAAATAGGAAACCTACAAAGGTGATGAAGAGGATAGTCTTGGTAAGGGTTGAATGCAAGAAACTACAGGATGATTTTTCTTCCAATCGATATGTTTGCCCTCATGGAACATACATAGGATGACAGACTGAAAAAAACACATAAGCAACTACTGACTGAGATAATTTTAGGCAATTAGGCTAAGGATCAGAAATAGGCAATAGATAAATCAGATAATTAGGGATGTTCGAACCAACCTTGAGACCAAGTCACGCTTGATTTTTTCTTAGGCTCAATATTTGGCTCATTAACACCTCACATCTCCTCCAATCGGTACTACGAGTTCTCGAAGATGAAGTGATAACGGATCTGGAGGAAGCCAGTTACCAATAAATTTACTAGAAACAGAATACGCGCAACAAATCTTAAATATGAAGTCTTTTTTCCAAGATTCTAAAGATGGTCTGCAAGGGCATCTGTGAACGTCACAGAGCACATAAGCCGTCAAGGTCAGGACGTTACGCTGCTGGCCAGAGGAGATGCCAAGTCTGTCAGATTTTTCTGGATTGGCCAGGCCTCCTGTGTCCTTGCTGCGGCTATAGGTTAAGGATGAGTCCAAGAAATATGAAATATAAAGGCATGTTGAAAGTCAAGGCAGCAACAACTCAATTAACGCCAGATCATTTGCGTGCGGGTCACGATTAAGATCGTGCTCATTGCCTCTAGATCCTCCAACCACTGACCACACAAGACGATCTATTCCTGGAACAGCAGCAGTAGGATCATATGTACAATCTTCTATTTGAGATGAAGTTGTCTTCAGAATCACCTACTGAATGAAAACCAAAATCCTCCTCTTAAAAGACCCAGCAGGTGCAACAATACTGAATGCTCACTACAATTAGTAACAATATGTATGCCATTCTTTCAGATACGCTCTTCGTCACGAGTATCAACAAAAGATGAAGAAATGCAGTCGAAAACTCCATGAAAAGAGAAATTACGTATCTCACTGGAAGAATTAGACCACAAAATAAAAGAGGTTGGTTTGACCCTTAATTGAGGCCTTACATAAGGGATTACAAGACCATGTATAAGGTGGATTGCTGGAATCCGCCGCCACTATGCGCTTGAAGCTTTTAGTGCTGCCGCTATGAATCCCTATTCTCACTCGAATGGTTTCAGCGGGTATCTTGGCCTTATTGTACTTAGCGAGCATTCGGTGGATCTCGATCGCAAGATTTAGGGGTAATTCCGGACCCTGCAAAAAGCCGATGGCCATACCGTCCCCTGTGGGCAATACTAGCATAGTCTCTCGAGGCGTAAATCTAAATGTGGTTGAATTCATTACGATGGAATTAAGAGTCTGGATTTTCCTTACCTGAACCTTTGTTGACACACCCCGATCTGAAAGGCCTACAATATCCACAGAAAAAAGTGGGCATGAACTAGATTGAAATCGGTTTTTATAGAGACCATATTCTTAATCAGCGGAATCGTTGAATATCAATAGGAATAGCTGAAACAGAATATGCCTTATACTTTTTGGGTGTTGCCTTAACAAGGCCCATCGATACATATCAGTTGGCCTGAATAAGGGAAATTCTTTTCATGGCACTTTACATAAATAAGATTATGGATTGGTTCGCTGTAATGCTTCGCCTAAAGTAGAGATTGTGATGTTGAGGGTTTAACACCTCCTACTGAAAACTTTGAGAAGTGCTCTATCTCCAATATATAGGCGCACCGACTAGAAGTATCCTAGGTTTTTTCAGTGTCATTTATTTTCTGCCACTTCTTTACGTCTGATTCATTAATTGTAAACAAAGAGATATCGGGGCAGCCATCTGCTAGGCGAGAAATATTCGCAGATTTGTCTACGCCTATAATAATTTCCGGGGAAGACAAAAAAGATTTTACAATCGAGAAATTTCTCGATTCACTTCCAACAGCTGCACCTACAAAATCAATATCAATAAACTTTAAGGTCACAAAAGGCGGTTCAGGCAGCTTTAAAGCCCTGGGAACTGTGTTGGAGATACCGAAACTAAAATCTACATTACTACTTTCATTGGCAAACTGCAACTTGATCTTGTCTAACTGAACCATGTCCTTTGTCATAGATGAATTGGGCTCAACCAAAAGGGACATTCCAGGAAATGCGTTGGCAATAATTGGAGTTAATAGAAAGGTACCATCTCTCATCACGTTGTGGGATTATGAAAATAGGCGATAAATATGTAATATTTGATGAAATGGTTTTGACTGGAACAGGATAAGTTGGTATTTTAAATGATCTGAATATTTCAGATGCAGAAACATTGATGGGACTAAGATCTTCCAATGTGACTGGTTGAAGAGACTTAGTTTCTTGCTTGAATTCTGTTTCTGTTGTTCCTTGATGACATCTGCATGCAGGAGGAAGGGCATCTACTTCCTTGATGACATCTGTTCCTACTGTAGCTCCCTTACTGACAAATGTCTTAAATGAACTATCATTTAGAGAAGGTGGAGTGACTATGGCAGTCCCTTCAAAAGGAACATCTAAGTTCCTATTTTCAATGGTAACAACAGGATTGGGATCGGTTTGGTGAACAGCCACTCTAGTCTTTAATAGTATTGGACCAAATCCTGGTGGGGGTTTAGTTTCGTTTATGATGTAAGAGCCGAGTCTAACATTTTTCAAAAGGATGATCCCATTTGTTGGGTCTGAGTCAGCTTCCTTGTCATCAGTCACGACCAACGAATGGTTTAGCGTAAATGGATTCGGAGTAATCATCAGAGTCACATTCCCGAGCAGGTTAGATGTTCCTACTTCGACTTCGATTGTCAGGGATCGAGTTTCCGACGGTAATGGAGAAGAACTTTGTTGTTGCGTTGGGCCGTTTCCCTTGATTTGGAGGGGAGGAAGAAATGGCAGCCCTTTTGAGACTTCGTGTCCGTTAGTCGCATTGACCGAATCCGTTCCAACTGTCTTATGGCTATTTCCAAATTCTGAGGGAAGGAAACTGGGAAAATCTAGGCCGGATCCTAGAAGGGACAGTGTTATCATGAACATCAATGTGCTCGATAAAGCAAATACCATCAAACCCCTCATTCATCCTGAGTAGTGAGTTTGAGATAATTTATCTACTATGTTTGTGGTTTGTCAAATTAGTGCAAAGAATTTCTAATAGTTTGATGAGATAACAGATCAGTGATATTGCCCTGACATTTGCTTTCTCAAGTAAATATCTCCTTTCGCCATCTCAACGCATTAAAACCCACATTGAGACAGAAATTCATCCTAAGGGTACCGTACAATCTTTAATATGCGTCAAGCCACTTACTTGTTATGAAAAAGTTAGAATTATTTATTCCAGATCGTACGCTAGATGAAGTAAGCGATATTCTAAAGGACGCAAATGTAGGGGGCATGAGTCATTATAGGATTGAAGGGAGAGGGCGAGTAAAGCCAGAAGCAATCTATATCGGACGAGGTACGAAAAGATACAAGCCAGAATTTATACCGAGAACTAAGGTCGAGGTAGTCGTAAGCGACGAAAAAAGCGGAAGAACTAATCTCTAACTTTAGAAACAAGTTGGGTGATGATATAGGAGGGAAAATTTTTGTCCTTGATGTCGTAAAAGAAGTCGATCTGAGCACAGCCAATACGGACGAAAATGCCATATAACATCCTGAAGATTTCTAGAACCATGTGATCACGAAATGAGGGGAAGTTACATTACCTCAAATCGCCATTACTTATAATCTCAAATGGACACGGATTACTTTTATTAACCATAAGCCCCTCATACCTATCTACAGGGATCCTTCATGGTCCATCAAGGATATCCACCGAGATCAAGAGTATTCCACAGGTCGGTATAAATCGTGAGACTTAATGAGCTCAAAATCAAAGCCTAATCTCCATTGACCCACATAACCAATTTGCAGTAACTATACATATCCGAACATGTAACTCGTTCCTTGCAGTTTTCGTATCTGGGTGCGCCCTTAATATTAGCGGAAACTTGATGATGACAGTCAAAATCATTTGGATGCCAAACAACGAGATGAATACTATCTAGTTCATGTCACATCACATTTTCAGTATTTCAGTTGTAATAGATGAAAATAGATGCAATAGGGGGTCTCCCTGTATCTTCAGCGTAAAGCTGGAGAACGGTGAACCGTTTCCGATGTCAACTAACAACTAGTGAGAACACACAATAAGATTATCGCCTAAAAGTACAATAACCATGTCCCATACCAATGGCTGTTAATTTCATCCCCATAACTATTTTTTCATCTTGAAGTCGTTGTAACGTTACAAAAATGCAAAGAATCGAGCTTCCTAGTGTGTTTTTCTACAGGTTAAAGAAACCAATAGTATCCTGATGAACTTGAAAGATATTCGAGTTTTGCCACCTGCCACGATTTATTAATTATGGCTTTCCTACAACTTATATTCTGGGCATGGAAAAGAATATTTTCAGATGGCCAAGGGTTCAAAAAGAGGGGGGAGAGTTCGTGATAAATGGAAAGATAAACAGTGGATTATGGTTAATGCACCTACCGCTCTAGGAGGGGGCACTATCAACTACGTTCCTGTAACTGATACAAATACTGCTCGCGGACGTGTAATCGAAAATACTATGTACGATATCTTGAAGCAAGACCCGACACAGCATCAGACGAAGGTCTTCGTTCAAATCGTCGACGTCGTCAACGGAACTGCATCGACAATCTTCAAGGGACATGAGTATGCTAAAGAATTTCTCAGAAGTTTAGTGAGGAGAGGAAGTTCTATGATAAGTTACGTGGATGATTATAAGACTGTCGATGGGTACGTCTATAGGGTGGCTTTGGTTGCGTTTAGTCATAGACGCATCAACACGCAAAAGCAACACCATATCAGGGTACTCTGTCGTCAATACTTGCATGAACGCATACCAAAGCTCACAGCTGACCAATTCATAAAGGAAGCCGCTTTGGGTAATTTCAGTACAGAGCTATTGGAAACCACAAAGAAGTTAGCCCCTATTAGGCATATAGGCATAAAGAAGACTAAACTTATATCGTCTCCAGCTGTCGTCAATTCGTCATCCCAAGCAGCCGTAGAATCAACCGTAGAATCAACCGTAGAATCAACCGTCGATTCGTCATCCCAAGCAGCCGTCGAATCATCATCTTGAAAGCGGTTTCAGCACTTTTCTCTAGGGAACTTTAGAGTAATTTCTTGGTAACTCTTTGTTGATACCAAACATAATCCTAGATTGAAAATAGATGCATAAGGACCAGATCAGGTCATTTCATATAATTGGCGCAGAAATTAACCTTTTAATTCATGCAACTGAAGATAAAGAAAGGATGCTCAATCTAATTACAGACCTTCTTAGTACTGACAAGCATGAGTTGAATTCTACAAGACTAATCGGTCATTGGGGTAATCATATTGATATGGTTAAGGCCAGACTCGAGGGAAAACGGGCTAGAGATCTAAGCACCTTTATCTTTTCATCTCTCGACATCTATGATCGCGAATCACTACTCAAATCTTTGGACGATCACGTCGATGATAAGGGCAATTTCCATCTCCGCGTAGACAAGCAAAAGGTCTGCGAGGGTAAGGTCGAGCTTTCTGAGGTGGATTCAATTAAGATAAAATTTAGTCCTAAGCTTTTTTTCAGTAGGATTAAGGATGATTATAACAATGAATATAGGAGGCTTTTAGATTCGAACGACTAGATCTGCACATACGAATGCGTGATGTCTCATGCATTCTATCATTCAAGGATCTACTCGGTTTGAACAGGGTTGGTATTGAATCTGAAGATACTTTTGGAGCAAATGTAATATGCCTGTTGAGGAAGAAACCAGTATTCTCAACCACTTTTCCTTTTTTAGTCTATTCCAATAACTACCACGAAATTGTCTCAAACGATGTCGATTTACTCGAGATCGGCGCTCATGACCACGATTTTGGTGACGTGTTAAGGAGTTGCTCGAACAAGAGACTCGGCATCGAGCTTACCGTCAGCAAGTTACGTACCTGTGATGGTAAACTTCTTGCAAAGGCAATTACCCACATTAAATCTCTTCACAAACTAACAGAGAAATACGGAAACCAACTGGTACTGACTAGTGGAGCCTCATCAATGTTCGAATTAGTATCAGGACGATGTTTCGACGCTCTACTCAATCTGTGTGACATTAAACCCGAAACATATTGGAAAGATTTGAACAGTTGGTTAGAATACAAGATAAACGCAAGGTGCTATACTTGTGACGCTTAAAAGAAGATACAAACGCAGATACATTGCCATTCTTTGTCGTTTACCACCCACTGACCTGATAGAACGAGCAAGAGAAAGGGCAGTAGATATGTTCGGTAATGTTACAACTCAGAAGGCCTTTTTGAAAACAATAGAGAAAGTGGGATCCGATCTACATGTTATAAGATGTCGGTCAGAGTACCTGACCGAGGTTCTATGTGCGATTACCTTAATTGATCATGAAAATTCTATGGTGGTAATAGATATTTCAGGAACACTAAGGAGCTTAAGATCTCGTATGATTTCCAAGAAAAGTGTGCTAGAGAAAATAATAAAGGAGAATGATGAGCGGGAAAGTAAACATTAAATGGAATTTGATCCCTGAAGCAGATCATATCTGCTGAAAATCCTGTCATGCAAGGTTACGACATGATCTTGAAAGTAAAGTCTCCGATCTATAGACTGTATCCCGCGGGCAGGATTTGCCCCAAAATGCATAAAAGCATTGTTGATTGAGCCTGCGACTCTTCGGTTACTGCATCATGTTTGCCCGATAGGCTGCTTCACGTGGTCAGCACTAACTATTGCCGACATCTACAGCCGAAAGCTCTACCAGGCTGAGCTACCGCGGGATAATTCGATCGTTAAATTCAACATATATAATTGTGATGCTGCTCTTGAAATCTGAAGAATTGATATAGGCTTCGTTCAGCACCAATCTTTAATCTAATATTGGTCCTTGGCAAGGTATCCAAGTAGATCCATTGAGATGTAAGTAATTATCTTATCTGATCCTGCTCTCTTAATGGAGAGTAATGAGGTGATAAATCCATTAATTCTGCTGGATTTAAAACTTTCATCAATGCCTTTTCCTAGCATCAAGTATTCTCCAGACACAACCTGAACCACCAACGGAAGGTCGATGAGTTGTTTCACTTCATGCACCAGATCTAGGTACCATAGAGCAGGCTTGATCATCACCATGTCAGCTCCTTCATTGATATCGAGGTAAATTTCTCTTATCGCTTCCCTCCTGTTGGAATATGATAATTGGTAGGAGAATTTATCTAGTGGCACTTTCTTCGCAGAAGCATTCTTGTCAAATGTCAAGGACCTAAACGGACCATACAACGATGATGCATGTTTTGCGGAATATGACATTATTTTGACTTTATGGTAACCATCTTCGTTAAGGGCTTGTCTAATGGAAAAGACCTGTCCGTCCATCATTGATGACGGAGCGACACAATCGCCTCCACTTTCCGCATGACTGATCGCTATATCCTTAAGCAAATCAAGTGACTTATTGTTATCTACGACAAGGCCCCTGTTGTCAAATATTCCACAATGTCCAGAAAAGTTATACTGACATACGCACACGTCTGTTATAACATTTACAGAAGATCCGAAGGCCCGTTTGATATTTTTTACCGCAAGCTGGACTGCTCCCACCCCGCTGGCAGCCACTGTCCCAGATTCATTCCTTCTCCGGGGCAACCCAAATAGCAGGATGTCAGAGATCCCTTTCCTGACTAATTCATTCACTACTGAACAAACCGTATCAGTAGACGCCATAAGGATCAGACTATCTTTTTGATTGACTATCATATCGTGTGCTGACCCTCTTGCGTAAACGAGAATAGGAATAATGAAATCTGAGATGGCTAACGACATACCATTGAGCACTTTCCGCTCGGCTATAATATGATTCTTAACTCCAATTGATTATGGTATTATCAGTAGTAATAGTGTTTACCTCGCAGAATACATCTGAAGGACAGCTGGATTTCGAAAAAAGTATTAAATAAGTAGGGACGATCTCACAACGGTTCAGAAAATTGCGCACTGTAACAATAGGGATCCCTTCGTACAATGAGGGCACCAAGATTATTTCACTTATTAGGTCCTTGTACCAGGACAGTCGTCTCTATAAATCCCAAATCTTAGAGATCATAGTCTGTGATCATTCCTCGGATTCGACTCCTGAGATATTAAGTACATTTATCAGTCAAAACCCGTCTCTAAAAATTCGGTTGATACATGAGGATGAAAGAAGAGGGGCTGCATGCGCGTGGAATGCAATATTCTCTGAAGCGTCAGGTGACATCATTGTTCTCTTTGATGCAGACGTGTCGCCGGATGACTCCTGTTTAAGTGAGCTTGCTTCTGGTATCAATGAAGAGATCGGCCTCTGCGCGTCAAATCCTATCTGTTTTAGTCTAAAATCAATCGCAGCGAGGGCAGCATCATTCATTTCGAATTGGTTAGGAGCTATCAGAAAGAAAAGAATTTCTCAGTACACCGTAATGGGACGATCACTTTCCATCCGTTCAGACCTGGCAAAAGCTATAGCAATTCCTAAGGAAACCATTGCAATAGATCTGTATTTGCAGTGTAAAGTCATTGAGCTAGGACACGGCATTGTATATAGGGAGAAGGCGAGAGTCTATTTCAGACCTCCAACAACGCTACAGGATTTTGCCTCTCAAGTGTTGAGGTCCAAGAATGGACACAAGCAAATTGATTCTGAGCTCAAGAGGTTGGAAATAAATGCCTCGCTTTGGTCAATTATAGTGGCAGCTGTGCAAACTGCTCGTGCTTACCCTCTGAACGCACTATGTACGCTATTCTGTTTCTGTCTCCTCCCGTATTACCGAACAAGGCTTCATGGGGTAAATTCCTATAAATGGGCAATTGCAACATCTACTAAAGACTCGGAGGAGTTGAATTATGAATAGTGACCATTTGTTTTAAGAAAATTTGACATTTTTAGTTGAAAGTTCCGATTTAAAGTAACCAAATTTCGTAGCATATAAATACTTTCTACTTTAGAAATGGACTGGGTTGGAGCACCGGGGAGAGAATTGGGAGAGCTACCTTTGCATCCCGCATCATGCAAATCTCGACAATGCCATGGAGAAATGGAGAAACTTGGACATGCTTAAAAGAGTATACTTTGTTACTGCGACATTTACCGAGGAAACAATGCTTTATTTCCCCGGCCGAGCCAATCACTACATTTTGATATCATTCATGCATGATTTCAAAGGTGGGGAAAGCACAGAGGTACCATCGCAATATGATAGACCCGTATTTGAGTTTAAAATAACCACTACTCTATTTGAGCGCTTATGCGAGCGGCTAAACTACCTCTCTATCTATTTCATGAGATATTCTTACGGGCAGAAAG
The DNA here is from genome assembly GCA_046729835.1 of Thermoproteota archaeon. Lineage (GTDB taxonomy): Archaea > Thermoproteota > Nitrososphaeria > Nitrososphaerales > Nitrososphaeraceae > TH5896. The sequence continues at coordinate 3,650 of JBKPHJ010000160.1, read as the reverse complement.
AACTGATAGACTTATCCAATACGATCGCGAAGAGAGACAGGGTAACAAAGGCTGCTCTTGCGGAAATGAACGTTTCATGTTCATTGAAGCCTAGGTTTTGCTTTCCTTACTCGAGGAATTTACTGATCCTTGAAATAGATGGTGATCGCACACATCAGAGCGATCAAAGGTATTGTGAAAGGACAAGACGAGACGCGATAAGAAAGGGGATGTCTCTATCTAACCTATTCAATTTTTCCATTCTTGAACAACTCAGATAGCTGAACAGAAGTATTAAATACTCATACAAATTCCTGATACCTGATCGATATTGAGCAAGCCTATGGAATTAGGTAGCCTAAAGGTAGGATCTTATGTTATAATTGATAATGAACCTTGTAGAATCGTATCCTATGATCACAGCAAGCCAGGAAAGCATGGATCTGCAAAGGCAAGGATCTCTGCAATGGGCGTTTTTGATGGCTCCAAGCACAGTATGGTTTCTCCTGTCTCTGCTAATGTTGAAGTGCCACTAATCGACAAGCGGAGCGGACAGATCATATCCATCTCTGGCAAGACTTTACAAATTATGGATCTGGAAAGTTTCGAAGTATTCGAAACAGATGCCGCCGATGATGAAATGAGAGACAAGATCAGGCAGGGAGGTGAAGTAGAATATTGGAAGGTGCTAGAGCGAATTAAAGTAGTGCGAGCCAAGAATTGAAGCTAACTCATTGACTCCTCCAATATGCGCGAGAAACAACTTCCCAACCAAGCCTAGTGGCATCTATCCAACAAATCAAGGATTAATTTCCTAATATTCAATTCAATCCCTAGCATCTGTTTTCAACAAGGTCAGCCGCATACTTGCACAGTGCCGATGTCAAGAAATTACTGGAGCTAGCTTGCTATAATTGGTTACATGAAAGATGATGTATGAATAGCTGATTGATATCAATAGAGGTTATTTTTTACATATGTTCAGCAAGCAGTGATTTCATATTGCCGATTCGCCTCTGGTTCTCGATCCTATATCTACTGCATCGTCTAGGTCGTAGATGAAAATCTTTCCTTCTCCCTTAAGCCCCGTACTGGAATTCTCCAGAATAGCATTCAATATATTATCAACTACTTCGTCCTTGGCCACAACCACAAGAGTAGCATTGAGATTGAATTCGGGGGTATAGGTAGACGTGCCCCTCCCTGACTGCAACTGCGGACGAGGGTTTTGACCTCTCCCTTTCGATTCGTAATACGTAAGTCCTCCTATTCCCATGTCCTTCAGAACAGAGAGAACAAGTTCCACACGTGCATGCGGCAGGACTGCCTCTATTTTTTTCATAAATGGGGTGAATAAGGTACCAATGAGCTTTTATTAAAATATTATGAGTTTGGATATGGTTATTAAAGTATTATAGCTTCGAATATGAGGAACGATTAATAACATGGATACCTGTTGCAAATCAACGATTAGTCCTCGATGTTTAGTAAAAGAGGGGTACGCGGAATAGCAAATTGCAGTTCAATAGAAAAAGGTGCGAAGAATGCGGCAAGTCATTTAGAAGAATTGAAGAGCTAATGCAACATCAACAAGTAACCCATGGAACAGACCTTTCTTACAAATGCAATTCTTGCGGACACGAATATATTGGCATGGAACAAATGCGTGATCACATTAGGAAATTCCACAGTTATCGCAAAAGGCCAAATTAACTGAGCTATTTGTACCCTACAGATCATACATCTGTCTAGCAGGATTCCGTGCATTTCGGATTTAAATCTTCTCCTATCCTTGTAATAAACAATAAAATAGTCGGTAGCTGAACTTCGGTTGATGTCCAAAACATGTGCAAAATGTGGAAAAGGTTTTGATGATTCATCAGTGACAGATCCAACATCCCAGAAATATCCATCGTGCCCTGCTTGCTGGTCAGAATGGAACACTTATTCAGTAATGGTAATGAATGAGCTAAGACTTGACATGTCTCTTCCTGAACACAGGAAAGCACTTCGCAAGCATGAAAAAATGTTCTTTGGACTTGAGAAACCCGAAGAATTACAAAAGAATCCTGATACCAAGGTACAAGATGATTTATCTTAAGGCTAGAGCTGAGAGGACATTTTCAGGAAGGCGATAAATGATCTGTCTACCCGCTGGGTGATTTAGTATAGCTTCTATGAGACAATCACGTAGAATATTTCTTCGGCTTGTATCCAGAATTTGAAATGCCTCAAAAAGGATACTAAAATAAACGCTGTCGACCAAAGAAGGATCGCATCCTACTCTATATATATACGATTCAAAGATCGTCGAAATAGCTTTACTTTCTAATCCCGAAACAACCGCTAACCAGGTCCGAATCACCTTGGTCAAGGATTTAATATCGGCAGAAGCCATACCGGCTAATATAGAATCAATAATCTCGTCCCTAGCCTCCCTATTGCATGCACATAGTTCTTGAAGCCTGCTTCTCATCATGGATTCACGCAAGAATTCAGGGAGTTTAGACAGGATAATAATAATGTCTTGTGTATTCTGCGGTTCATTGGACATAGCTCGGTACTTCATACCCTACCAGACTAAATAAGAAGTGAGATACTAATTAAGAAATGAATTCTGAGCTGGATAATAGAAGGATTCACTTGCTTAAAATATCTAAGAAAATAGTGTTATTGTAAGAAATGCCTTGCACGGTAATCGTCGGTGGGTTTTTTGGTGACGAAGGGAAGGGGAAAATTGTAGCCTATCTGGCTAAAACTAATAAAGCCGACGTGGCCGTTCGAGGCGGAGTAGGGCCAAATGCTGGGCATACGGTCGTCTTCAACGGCAGAGTGTACAAGACCCGAATGCTTCCCAGCGCATTGCTAAGTGACCAAACCAGACTCATGATTGGTCCGGGGGTACTTCTCAACGTCAATATCCTCCTCGAGGAGATCGAGAGGTTCCATACCAAAGACCGCACCTTCGTTGATCCTCAATGTGCATTGATAGAAAGCCCTCACATACATAGAGATTCAGCCGATCCAAGTCTCAAGAAAATAGGAACAACTGGGACGGGAACCGGCCCGGCTAATGCAGACAGAGCATTACGTATAGCCAGGCTCGCAAGAGATACCGTACAACTTTCTGAGTATCTACAAGATGTCCCTACCACAGTCAATCGCTCCATCGATAGTAATCAAACTGTTCTGGTTGAAGGTACTCAGGGCACGTTCCTCTCACTCTATCATGGTAGCTATCCATATGTCACGTCTAAGGATGTTACAGCATCTGCTATCTGTGCAGACATTGGTATAGGACCAAAAAAAGTTAGTGATGTAATGATAGTGTACAAAGCTTACGTTACAAGAGTCGGGTCTGGTCCTCTCGAAGGAGAATTACCACAAGAGGAAACTACTGCGAAAGGGTGGACTGAATTCGGAAGCGTGACAGGAAGACTAAGACGCGCTTCTCCCTTTAATTTTGAATTGGCCAAGCGTGCGGCAATGCTGAACAGCGCGACACAAGCCGCTCTAACTAAGCTCGACATCCTTTTTCCCTCCGACGCTGGAGTCAAAGAGTTTTCGCGCTTGTCTGATGAGGCCAAGACGTTTCTCAACAAGATCGAAAAAGAAGTAGGTTTGAAAGTTACGATTGTAGGAACAGGACAAGAAGTTGACGACATCATAGA
>JBKPHJ010000159.1:0-8795 GCA_046729835.1 Thermoproteota archaeon | reverse complement strand
CATACTCTCTTAGGCAATAGGCATTTCTTCACAAAAGACCTGAATTATATCTGGTCGTAGCGTTGGTTCGCCACCCACCAAAGTAACTATAGGAATATTTTGTTTTTTGAATGTCTTCCTGATTATTTCTTTCCACTGCTCTGCACTTAGGTGGTCTTGTTCACCCTCACTCTTTCTATTAAGCCACCAATAACAGTGAGTACAGTGCAAATTGCATACATTGATAACGTCCGCTGAACCAAATAATGCGGGGTTTGCGTGGAATAATTTGATACTTGTATACTTCCTAAAAATGCTAAAATAAAGAGGCATCTCACGAACAAGATCAGTTATACTACGGCCATAAATTAGCTCGCCCATCTAGTACTACTATTTTGATAAAGCAGTCGTAGTAAATAAGAATATTTCCATCGATCTATTTAGTTATCTCTTCGAATGTTTATAACTCATCTATATGTCGATCTCAGAGTTCCGTGTACGAATGATGAACTGGGCTATTAGTCAATGTCAAATCTGGTTTGCATCACACAGGATCCACATTTTCTATTGATAACAATTTCACAAACGAAGACTCAGATTGGAAATGAACGTGGTCTATGTGTGAAGGTGAAATGAGAGAAACTATCAAGGTTCACTAACAACAAAAATGTGTTAATGGCAATCTATTACATGATAGGTTGGTTGTTTCTTGTCATCTGCCAAATATCACTAATAACATCGAAAATTATCTGCCAAATAGAACCTGGAACTAATATAGTCAATATTATCTTCAATGGTACCAAGGGATATTGAATGTGCTGCTTGTCAAGTCAATGTGCTTACTTAAAATCAAGCGGTAAACTCTATAATATTGCAAAAATTCATGTCTTCATCATCCCCGGCATCTTGTTTCTTAGCTCGTTGCACCTATTCCTAATCGTGACGTCGGTAACACCAGCTGCATCTGCGAAGTATCTCTGAGTTTTCGTTGTGTCGCCATGATGCTGGCAGGCAAGATAGAGGACAGCCGCTGCTAATCCCATGGGATCCTTCCCAGCCGATAGTTCTTTTTCAATGATTTCCTTCATGAAATTTATGGATTGTCTCTTCACCCTTTCGCTAACTTCTGTGGCATTCGCAAGCCTAACTAGGCAATATATCTGATCTATCGAGGGCATCCTCAAATCAAACCCAAACACGATAAGCCTATAAGCACTCGAGATTTCCTTATAGGTAATATTACTAGCTTTTGCTACATCATTTAGAGTTCTAGGTATTCCCGCTTGTCTGCATGCAATGTATACACAAGCTGCCAGTACTCCTCCCATTGTTCTACCCATAATCATCCTCTTTTTCTGAACTCTTCTGTAAATGTAAGCTGTCCTCTCGACGACCGAATAAGGGAGGCCCATTTTTTCTTTACACGTTCTGAGCTGTACAAAGGCGTGTGTTAGGTTTCTCGAGCCTGAATCATACTGAAGGAGGTGATCCCACATCCTTAAATTCCAGAACCTTGAACGCAATGTGGGATCTAAATGCTTGCCGGACGCGTCTCTATTCTCTTTCCCAATCACTGTAGAGAGGCCGGTATCATGTATTGCCAATGATAAGGAAACACCTCCTCTTTCTCCGATAATCCGTCTATCATATTGACCAATCACACGCCATTCTGGTGAGGTCCGTATTATTTTATCCGAAAGTACTGTGCCACAATTAGCGCAGACATCTTCGCCACACTCGGGATCCGTTATAATCGAAGAATGCTTATCCTTGCAAATGCAAACGTTGCTTATTTCATCTGACGTCGACACAAACTACGTACACGTACTTATGTACACGTATCCGAGATTTAATACCTTTGAATTGCGGTGGGCTAGAGCTCCCAATAACAGACTTAATTAGGATAACACATCTAATCTACGAAATAATTTCGAAAAAATTAGGAGTTTGACTCTGAATTTCCTGACTTATGATCTGATCCGCAGGAAGGATATATTGTCCAGGTGCTTTGGGAGAATTAGTTCAACTGACTGAGCTATCAACAAGATCTTAACAAGATTTGTCTATTATCTACATATATTACAGATACAGATAGTATACGAGTTTAGAATCGATATGTTCAGAAAGATCACTGTGTTCGGAGCATTGCGGCGATATCAATTTTTCTACATTCTCCTTTTTTTATATTCTGGTTTTACAAATGAGTATATCATTGCATCAGCTTCCACTATACATCATAGTACATATAGAACTGTTGTAACTTTGACCTCGCGCTTCCATTATCCCGTACTCTAGATATTTCCTGCTCCTTTAGTGTTATGTATGTTTCAAGACATTCATCATTGAAACACGTCTTTGTTAGATACAAGTGATCACTTTTTAAAGCGTCAATTGACTCATTTAGACTTCCCGGGACTGATTTAATTCCTAAGGCACTTCTTCGAGAGTTTGACATTTTGTAAATATTCTCATCGACGGGATCTCCTGGATCGGTTTTTTTCCGCATGCCATCAAGACCTGCAGCCACGATCGCAGAGAAAGCCAGATATGGATTGCATGATGGGTCAGGAGCCCTAAACTCTATGCGTTTTGATTCACTGCTGAGTTTATCATTTATAGGTATTCTGACTATTGCTGATCTATTTCCTCTAGACCAGGCTAGATAAACTGGTGCCTCGAACCCTGGAACCATTCTATAATATGAATTGACAGTGGGAGCAGCTAGAGCTACAAGCGATGCAGAATGATCTAGTACGCCTCCCACAAAATATCTACCTGTCTGACTAAGATTCGCATACTGATCTTTTCCGTCGAATAAAATATTTCGACTAGACAATGATTTACTTGTCGTAGATGGCTTGGATGCAGAAGAGGACGATGTCGAAGACTTATCCCACAGACTTATGCTAACGTGCATTCCTGAACCATTGTCGGCGGAAGAACCAGCAGGATCACCCTCATCGAAGATAGGCTTTGGCATGAAATTCGCAATTTTGTTGTGTCTTTTAGCCACATTTCTAACTACATCCTTATAGATTTGGACATTATCTGCGGCATTTGTGAGTTTACTATGCATGAAATTAATTTCTATCTGTCCTGTACTTGCCACCTCATGGTTCAAATTCGTAACTTTGATCCCATAGTATTTCTTGAGTAGATTGGCTACTTCAAATCTAAATTCTACGAGCGAGTCTTGGAATGGTGGTGCATCATAACCCCCCTTTCGAGTGATAGGGTACTTGCCCACACCATACTGCTCTTCTGATACAATTATGCTTGTTGACGATCCTAGGTTAGTAATGGCATTGTTATCCCTATTGCTAATTCTTGAAGAAATGTCTGAATCAATAATGTTATCCCTGCTATCACGAAAAGAAATTTCGTCGAAAACGAAACACTCGACCTCCGGGCCAATCTGGCATGTCAAATTTGACTCGGCAAGATATTCTTCCATATTTTCAGAGACAAATCTTGGATCCCTGGATAGCCTGCCAAATCCAAAACCCTTGTGAACGTTAGCAATCACCGATCCGAGAGTGAAATTAGAATAGAAGGGATTCAACCTCAAAGTATGTCTATCAGGAATTAACAGGAGATCGGATTCATTTATTTCTGTGAATCCTTTAACAGAAGATCCGTCCAATCCGATCCCTTTCTTCAAGAAGCCATAGAGTTCATCATAATCACTCATGACATATTTAGCTAGAAATTTCCCCAACAGATCCGTATATCTAACTTGAAGAAACTCTATTTTCTGTAGTTCTTCAGAAAAAGCTACCCCATGGGTAGCATCTCCATCTGTTACATAGGTATCATAATCTCTTCCTTTAGGATGATAAGCCAATTTATTAGTTACTTTATTGATGACTATAAAATATATAATCTTTAGTCCTAGAAATACTTACATTGTTGAGATACTAACAGCAAAAAGCTTCCGTTTGTAAAATATATAACTCGGATCACCTCGTTGAGATAACACGTGTTAGGTTGGCGTGAATTATCCGATTCTTCATTCACTTCCTCCCCATGAAATTCATTTCTATTATGAACTAGCGTTTCGCAACTTAAGCCGTTGACCAAAAACGCGAATACCAATTCCCGGTGTTCGACCAGATGTCTTCTATGAATGATCGTTTTCCATCACGAAAACTTATAATACTCATTAGATCACACATTTATGCTATATCCTCTGCTTACGGAAGATAACAACTAGTGGTTGTACCTGTCAAAATTATTAGAATGTTCTTTAGTGGACTGATTCGCTCCTTAAAAATTATTCATATTTCTTAAATATTCTATGGACTTTTGATATCATACAGACACATGTCTCGTGGCGTTGCATTGAGACCAAACACTGTAACAAAACAGTATGTCAGTACAGATGGTAATTCATTAGGTCCTCTTGACCAGGATATCCACAGTATATTAAATTCTGATGAAAGTGTGATGGTGGTTGCGCGTCAGCCAAGAATGCTACCGGGGGGGTCTTATGTTAGGCCCAATATTATCTACGCTACCAACACGAGAATAATCATTGCAGATCCGTATCTCCACGATTTCGAAAATAACGTAGTGGATATTCCATATGATGTTCTAACTAGTGTCAAACTAGAAAAAGGATCATTTTCCTCTTCGGCAATTAGATTTGGGGTCACTGCATCGGTCAATTTAAAGAGGCTTGGTATGATTCATGGAGTTCTTGGAGGAGAAAATCATTATGAAAAGGTTATTGATGGAATTCCGAAAACCAAGGCGAAAGACTTGACGCAGGCAATTCGTACAGGAATGCTTCATAATAATGGAGAATGAGGAACTGATAACAATAGTAGTGATGTAAATAAGTAGCTAAATCAATATCTACTGTACTTATTACGCAGGATAAAACGGATAAAATAATGTTCATAAATCTTCAGATCAATTCTCTGGATAGACAAATTGAAACAACAATGTTGAAAAAAGTCTACACGTTCAAATGTCAGTTGCGGGTTCCAAAGTAAATAATACCATTTGATGATAGTGTATTGTTCATTTTAAAATTTTGAAATAGTTTGGATAATTCTATTTGAACCAAATCATAGAAGACGAGGGGTTAACAGAAGAGCGTGATGTCCAGAAAATGCTGAGGGTTCATTCTTTTGTCTTTCTAATTACATAGTACATGGTTTCCTCCTTAGTCAGAGGATCTTGAACCAATGTTTGCACGATCTTTCTTTGTGCTACTAACTTTCGTAGCGACTCTCTGATTTCTGTCAGCTTGTAAAGATCGTTTGTCGAAGAGGGAATATCGTCTTCCGTTTCCAATTTAACTCTTAAAACCTCTTTTACTATCTCGTTTTCTGAAAATGATGAGCTTTCACTTTTCAGATGTCGTTCAATAATTGATGCGTATCTATTGACACTTTCCTTTCTTAGGTCATCTAAGCTAACATCCCTTCCCTTCTTCTTCTCCGACATGAACTACATAAAGATTCTATTAATCTTATAAGTATTCGTGTATATAATCAAGACATATTCATCCATGTATCCGGTAGCGGCGAAGGTATACATACTGTCGATTTGGGATACTACGGTCATTCTGCGTAGCTATCTCGGATTTAGCATCTGAATAAGTTGGATTCTATATTCAAATGCCTAGCCTAATTAATAGAAATAGAGCAAAATGTTGAAGCGAGACAGGAAGCCCAGGTCGATGATAATCCACAGGGGTAAAGTTTGTCATTTAGCTAATGAACGTCAATGTTAAACACAGAATTTGGTCTAGGGATGGTAATGAGATACATCGGAGATTGTGATTTTCGAAGACATAATTGCATAATTGAAACTAGCGCCAGCTGTACGGCTGTGTACAACAAGCAACCAAGGCTACAAAGCTGAGCTAACATAGATGGAGGAGAACGTGCAGAAACCCTAGTCGAAAAATACTCACAGCGGACTAGACAATTAAACCGCTCAAATTGAAATCGCCATTATTATTGAACAAGTATTTTTGTATATCTTATAGTTGAATACAGCCTCAGTTCTGCGATATGACGTGTGCATTTGACGTAGTCTGGATCCGACTGTCAAATTGTAGTTGCAAATAGCGAAAGATTTCTCACGTCAACGTATCTGTATAAATTTAAATTTGAGAGACACTAGGCTAATTCTGTCTGGAATTGAGACTCATTTCTTTTAATGACCACCTCGTACTAGCTCTGATCTTGGTGGCTTTGTTGTCTTCAATCTATTCAGATGTATATCCCAGACCGATCATATCAACAAGTGATAATGAGGGTAGCGATGACGAAGAGAACGGAGACGAGGGGGAGGAAGCCAGTGACGACAGCGAGGGTGACCTCAGCGAGCTCGATCTTATTGAGGTCTGCTGTTCGTGGTCTGAACAGATTTCCGATGGTGTTTTAAAATACAGTATTATTGATGATGCGGGAGACAATGAAAAAAGAGAAGCTGTGCTATCTGCCATAACAGAGTGGAATAGTGTGATCAAAGGTTTACAACTAGTTAATAGTGCAGCCAATGAAGCATCGGAATCAGGGATTGATATCGAAATAGCGTTCGGTGAAATAGGTGAACAGGATAGTAACGCTGGCAATGACTTTAGCCCTGGAGAATATGCTCCTGGAGGAGAGACTCAGATAGATGTAGACGAAAAAGGGTTCATCGATCATATAAAGATAACAATTTCTGAGTCTATTTTCGGTCATGAGATTGGTGGATCTGAATTAGAACAGATTGCCAAGCACGAAATTGGGCATGCCCTTGGTCTTGGGCACGCCAATTTTGGTAATAATTTAATGTCCGTAGCCACTGACATTGGAATAGGAGAGATATCTGGTTGTGAAGCATACGGAGTGTTAGCCGCCAACCAATGGAAGCTAATGAATAACAAAGCTCAGCCAGAGTATCCAGCTGGTCGATATGTCGTATGCTGACATCTTTTTTTTAAAAATGTTACCATGATTGCAAAGTCTGAGGCGTACATCGAAATAGTTTTCATGCCTCGATCGTCAACATCTGCTTGAGTCAACTTTAAGGGTTAGTGTGATGTCTCCACATTTGATCCAGAGAGAGGGATTTGTAATCCCATTACCCTACTACGGACAACAAAAAAAAGGTGTTCACCGAATGATGCGTTCTCATCTTACCATATTGTAACTTTCATCTACGTAATTTATCCTTCACCATCGGCAAAATCTTGCTCAAAATGATATCTTCGTGGCTAGAGTGGGGTTCGAATGATACCATCAAGATCGGATAATCGACATTTTCGAGGTACAGGCTAGCACGCTTAAGTTTTTCATATAGTGTGAACGAATAGACTACCTGCCCTAGCTTTGATTCCATTTCCTTTCTAGTATTCATTCTCATTACTGCATCTATGGAGTAGATCTCTGACTCCTTCTGATCTAGATACGGAACCAATCCTTCTCGATAATAGACAGCAATCTGTTTACCGTATTTGTCGGCAATACCTACAAATCTAATAGATGGATCCAATTGCACAATCTGTTTGCAGAGATCATTTAGTTCACTATCTGCCATCTTATAGATTCCTATTCACTTGCATCTAATAAATGAATATAAACAGTCTCGACGAAATAATTCATGTTGAAAAAGATAGACGCGATCGTCAGGGCTGAGCGAATGCCTCTCGTAAAGGAGCGTCTGCGGAACATGGGAGTGGCAGGCATGACCATCTCCTCTGTGATGGGCTGGAGCAAGAGTAGGGAGCTTCACTTGCAGTGGAGGGGACAGCCTGTGTCATATGACTTGATTCAAAAAGCTAAATTTGAATTAATTCTTCCTGATTCTCAGGTGGAAGAGGTTGTTAATACAATAATACAATCTGCGAGATCTGGCGAGAAAGGAGAGCAGGGTGACGGCATGATTTTCATTTCCAGTGTTGATCATCTTATGAACATTAAGTATTTGGGATAGAGGCTATAACGAACCCTGTCATGCGGAAGACGATCATTTTAAATTTGTGATTGTGTGGGGTTTCTCAGACTCCACCCAAAGCTCATTTGAACAGACATTCATACGTAAAGATGTTAAATTATGATCTTTTCTTAAGTAGCCATTTGACGTCGTTAAAAGTAGTAATTTAAAGAGTACGTGATCCGATCTTGTGGTGGAGTTATTTTCGCTTGATTTGGGGGGTTGACAAGCGTTATCTTTGATGGTAGTCTGTTCGTATTTCTGACTTGTTTATGATGTGATTCTATGTCCAAGAGCTACCACTCATATCCTTTTTTTGTTGTTGTACTGTTGAACGGTAAATTGGGTTAAAATATGCTTGCTAGTGCGCATAATGAAGATAGTGAGCACGTAGGTATGGAAGGTTTTACTCCATCAGAAATGTTACTGTAAGGATTGATTATATCCCATGAGGATACTAGAATCAAGCAGCATAACCTTATCCATGTATCTAATCAAAAATATAATCTATCGATGTAAGTACAACAATTAATTAGCCACAACAAACAATTAAACTATGAATCATAGGGTATGAAGATCGTATCCGTAGTTGGGGCCAGACCTAATATTGTAAAAATGGCTCCTATACACAAGTCATTATCTCAATACTGTGAACATATCATAGTTCATACGGGGCAGCATTATGACTATGAGATGACGGATCTATTTTTCAAAGAGCTTCACGTCAGAGAACCTGATATCAACCTTGGAATAGGATCAGGACCTCCTGGAGCCCAAATTGGCGAAATGATAAAGAGATTAGAAATTGAGCTTAGAGGCAATCAAAAATCGAACAAAAAGAGCGCTGCGTTAAACCCTGGGTTGGTTCTAGTCTACGG
>JBKPHJ010000158.1:0-9093 GCA_046729835.1 Thermoproteota archaeon | reverse complement strand
ATGGGATTCAAAGACATAGCTGATGTAATCAAAAAACACACTGGCGAAGACAATGATTCGGTTGACAAACCTGAGAAGTCAAAAACAGCTCGTGCTTTTGAGCTATTTCTAAAAGGTAAGGAATCAGTTGAAGTTGCAATTGAATTAGATATGTCTGCAGACGAAGTAGAAGAGCTGCTTGTTCAGTTCTGGAGACTTTCAAAATTGGATGACTTGGAGACACTCTATCACGAATCAAAATATTCTATATCAGTACTTCTGCAGCTCTACAACGTTTTAAAAGATATGAGAATTGTAAAAGATAAAGATATTTATGATTTAACAGAGCTGGCGAATTATGGTTTACCAAACCTTAGAAATAGACATGAAGATTTGTTAAATCGAGTAACAATTCTACAACGCGAGAAAGTGGCATATGGTACAGAAATTTAGGTATTAAGAAATTCAATTTATACAAATAATGAGATTATCAGAAGACAGAATTTACAGTCAAGAGAGCTAGATAGAAAACTAAATCGATTACACAACTTCGAAGTGCGAGCAAAGACTCAAACTATCACAAAGTGATGGAAATAATTGATCAAAGACTAAATGATAAAAAGCTATTACTGGTCGCTGCTCTCGTTGCGTGATGGAAACACTCAAGAAAAATCCATATGGAATGAACTTGCTAAATAGTTCTTCTGCAGATATTGAAGATTATCTTAGTACAGATAATGATGGAAAGAGTCTCTTACAATTTGCTGAATTATCTTTTAATTATCTGTTCAACAATTAGACGATCATCGCATAAGACATAGTTCCAGAATAACCTTATAGTAAGGTTTTACATATAATAAATCACTGAATTTTAAAGCTCAATACATGCCAATATTGATATAGCTATAGTCATTCTCGCAGTTATTGGTCTGGGTCGAAGACATTCTCCTCCGGACTTATTGTGGGTTTGAGACGGTTATAGACGTCGGTCAGCCCATCATCAAGAATTTAACTCAAGAAGCTAAAGAGTATGTTAACAATCCAAGTTTGATAATGGATTCGCCTGGGGTGAAATAGAAATATTTGTAACTCGTATAATACAGATCAGATGACAGTACATTATTGTATTGCCAATATGAAGGTCTTTTACTCTTAAACTAAATCCCAATAGTGGTATGAATGTCCTTTGACTTTCAAATGACATACTTCATGCAATACAATATAGTCTATAACATCCTGTGGAGCTTTGATGAGATGCATATTGAAATTAATCGAGCCCTTTTTGTTAAACTAGCCCATCTGCTCTTTATTGAGATTTTCTGTACATTCACTCCTAGTTTCCGTGCATAAATTTCAGTCTTAGTCTTTAGAATGGGATAGGCGATTCTTCTCAGCCACCGTTCATACAGCTCCCTAACCTGTGATTTTGTGTCTTCATCTGCATCAGGACTTGTCATATCAATTACAAATTCTCCATTGACAAATCTTATCCTGTTTCTAAGCTGATTCTTGTTGATTCTTAGATGATAGTTCTTTCCATAATACGGTAGAGTTGAGTCTTCTTCTCTTGGTTTCATGATTTCTTGAATCGAATTCCTGTACTCATTCTGTTTTCTTAGAATCCACTGAGCTTTATTTCGAACTATATCTCTCGTATCTTCAAGGGTCTTATTCAGAGGAGTTCTAATTTCAATTCTATCAGAATCGACAATAAGCTCAGATGTCTTGATGCGCCTGCTTCTCTTAATATAATAATCTATGATTGTTGATCCGTATTGTATCCGGTCCTTTGATTCGTCATTATTTCTTAGAATCATAAGTGTCTTTTGACTAGCTCTATAATCATCTGCGTAATATCTTCTATCTTGTCTTCAGGATACAAATACTCATCTTCTTCTCAGACCTTCTCTTTGTTTTCCAACCTATCAGCCTGGTTTCCTCACCTACGTTCATTTTTGGCAGAACTACATCTAGCATTTGAGAACATTTTGAATGCATACTCGATATCCTAATATCTATCCATACATCACTTTTTCTCCTCCTTCGCCTGCCCCATTATCACTCATAGATTTCTGCTGATTACGAATAGAATTTGCAATCTTTTCAAGATTCTTTTTGACTTGATTTCCTTGTTGCCTTAGCTGTTTTACATCAATTTTCAGTTCGTCATAATGGGTAATCCTCGCAAGTGTTTCAAGTAATATCGCTGCGCCTTCAGGATCAGGTACCCCACTGAGTGAGGGGACAAGGACTGCGGCACATGGGACATTGTTAGATATACAGGATGACAAGAGTCCACCAGATACTCCACCAATATAAGTTGGTCCCAAACTAGGGCTAACGTTTTGATAGCCAGGCAAGTCCTCATTACCGTTATCTTCGTTAGCTGTTCCCTTCTTCTGTATTACTTCATTAGACAATTCGTCTAATTCAGTGATTAAAGTATGATACTCTTCGCTATTTGAGAGGATGAACGGAGATCTCTTAGAATCCGGAATGCCTTGCATTGGTATCCCTTCCAAAACAAGTACATTCTTAACATTACTATCTAATGCCCACTTCATCACGGCATCTAGAACACGATGGATTCCTTGAACCAATATTGGTGTTTCGCAAACGAGTACGCAGATGGTTCCTTCATTATTAGAGTACAAACGAAAAGGGTGTCTTAGTTTTCCACCAACATAGATTACACCTGGTACTATAAACTCTGATTCAACACATGCTATTTGACGCATTTTTAACCGCTCTATGATATAACTTGTGCTAATGGAACCGACAAGACCTGGGCCTGGAAATCCTGCGATGAGTAGTGGGTTACGGAGTCTTATTGGGCCTTCCTTTGCGGCAATTGTCGAGTTTATTTCCGTTGATTGTCGACTACTATTTGATGACTTAACAAATGCAGTATTTACATTTCTATTTCTATTACTATTATTATCATTCTTGTTCATTCTCAACAATATTCTATTATCGATCAAGACTGATAACAGTTTTTATCTGTTAACGTGGGGAACCGACGAGCTCGGAGACATTGAGTGAATAAGAATATCCTATCGGTAATCTCCGTTAAACAACTGCTATCCAATTGCCAACGAAAAGAGACTGGTTCGAGCCGCTTCTCATTATTTTTATATCCCGAGTGACAAGCGCTCGGCCGAATACAGCTTTTGACCCATTTTTTTCTAAATTACACAAAAAAAAGGTTCAGGATTTTACGACAATAGTGAGTACAAAGCATTTCATGCCTTATTACCGTAATAACTAATTCTAAATAGATAAACAAACAACCTCATCGCAGCCAACCCATGGGTTGCTCCCACCTCACTTCTCCACATCAACTGAATAAGTTCACAAAGACATAATTGATGATCATGAGATACCGATTACGAAATATCAATAATTTCTCTCGCCAAAGAATCCTTTTATCTCTCTTCTGTCATGCTTTTTGACGGATATATGATCAGGGATGTGAATAGGTTCGATTTAATTGTCATAGGTTCCGGGTCTGGTTTAGATGTAGCTAAAGCTGCAGCGCAAAAAGGTCTCAAAGTCGCTCTTATCGAAAAAGATAGGATGGGTGGTACATGTCTTAATAGAGGTTGTATCCCTTCGAAGTTACTAATTCATAGTGCAGATATTATGGAAGCTATTAAGCGTAGTGATGTTTTCGGCATCAACATAATAGGCAATATATCAGTAGATTTTACAAAAATAGTAAGCCGTGTAAATACCCTTGTTGATTCGGCTTCTGAGGAGATTAGAGAAGCATATCATCGCATAGACAATCCAAAGCTCTTTTTTAGTAACTGTAGATTTATCGGAACTAAAGAATTGTTGCTTCGAGAAGAGGTTATGCCTAGGCCTACTAGTGCTAGCGTACCATCTGGCAACAGCCATAGGAGTGACGGTGGTATGGGCAACGGCCAGACAGTTACTGCAGAAAAGATCCTCGTTGCTTCGGGATCGAGACCAAGAATTCCAAACATAAAAGGCCTAGAGGAATCCGGCTTTATAACCAGCAATGAAGCTCTACGTCTAGAAAAGCAGCCGGATATCCTTACAATAATAGGTGGAGGATACATCTGTTGCGAACTTGCTCATTTTTTTGGAAGTCTTGGGACAAAGATTAATATCATCCAGCTGAGGAACAGGTTGATACCTTACGAGGATGAAGAAGTTTCGCAAAAACTCACAGATATTTTCTCAAAGAAATACAATGTATATCTAGGATACTCAACAGAATCTATTTCAAGAAAAAACAAGAACAATAATAGTGATGTTGATAATCATAATGCCGAAACAGCGAATGATAGTAGTTCCACGGTTTATCATGTCACGATAAAGAATGATACTTCTGAGAGAACAGTAGTGCTTGAGTCTGATCAACTGCTACTAGCTGTAGGAAGAGTCCCGAATTCAGATGTACTTGACATCAGAAAGACTGGTGTAAAGGTGGATGAGGGAGGGCATATAGTAACAGACAAATATCTAGAAACAAATATTCAAGGAATTTTTGCATTAGGAGATGTAGCCGGGCGATATCAGTTTAAACACAGTGCGAATCTAGAAGCCAATTATGCATACCATAACATCGTTCATGAAGACGACAAGGTTTCCGTCGATTATACTGTTATGCCACATGCAATATTTACCTCTCCGCAGATAGCAGGAGTTGGTACAACAGAGCAATCCCTTAAGGCACAAGGAAAAATTGAGGATGTTGATTACCTGAAATCTCTATATCCGTTTATAAATACTGGGATGGGACGGGCGATAGAGGACAATGAAGGATTTGTCAAGTTTCTGGTTGATAAACAGAGTAGAAATATTCTAGGCTGTCACATCATCGGTACCGATGCCTCGATTCTGATCCATGAAGTATTGATAGCTATGAAAACATCAGATACGATGGGTAAAATGGGGACTATAGACAATATAACAAGAACAGTTCACGTACATCCTGCCCTGTCAGAAGTAGTTGCCAGAGCAGCATCACAGATCTAGTTGATTCATATGTCTGATTCAGCTCATGAAATACTGACATATGAATTAGGTTCGTGTTTGAAGCAGAGTACAACGGAAAATCGCTTTTTTTGATTGGGTGATAGGTGAAGCGTCTCACCTCAATTAATCCGTACGTGTGGAATATGTCCAATTATTAATCACCCGTTTTAATAGAGTTACTATACATAGATGAAATATGCTAAATTTTATCATGAATTAACCATTAACGCGTCTCTGAAAATAGCTTCGTTTCGGAAGTGCAACGTTGTTAGATATTTTTACAAAGGCTACTTTTTTTAGAGAATCATGCTGAACATTCTGAACGATCTGCTTGAACATTCTGAACGATCTGCTTGAACGCCCATAAGGTAAATTCTTTTGTATCGTTCAAAATGATGCAATCGTTCAAATCGCTCAAAATGATTCACTCGAGAAATCTAATTGAACGTATTGAACGATTTGTTAACAAGGACTAAACGTTAACGAATCCATCAATAGGTCTAATGATTTGTTAGCAAAATGTAAACGGGTCGTAAACGGACTGTATCTGCCCAAATGGGCAAAAAATAGACTTTATCTAAACAGCTGGCCGGACACAATTAGAACACGACAAGTCTATCGGCTTGAACCTAGCGGCGTCAAGAGTAGCTTGAGTCCGGGAAGCACTGCTACTCGCTGACTACCACGGAACCCCTTTAGCATCTTCTCTCGTCGGGGTTGTGATAAACCCATTGGACTTGTAAATGATTTGAAGGACGAAATAGTGGGATATTATGGGACAGGCTGCATATCATTTATACATGTATGTCATGACATCCCCTTGGTAGGTTCTGTTATGTTATTCTACACCTATTTGATTGAATATATGCTTTACAGCTCCGGTTTGATTCATGGATAGGTTTGGTGCTAAATCGAAACCTCGTAATAGGGAAGACCTATTAATTAATAGCTTTAGTAGCGTCAAAAAAGATACATCAATTTGTATTACTCATTCCCTCCAATATTGTTTGGAGTTTCTTAGATAGATTATTCATTTCATCTAATTTAGCATCTTCTGGTACAAGTACAGGCGTCGACGGATCCAAATATCTTTTGAAAGATGTGTATAGAATTTCGAGCTCCTTTCTTGAAAGTTCAAGTTTTATGGTTTCCATAACATAGATAGGCACATTCTAGGTAAATATTGATTATTGTTTCTGTCTACCTGGCTCTAATCGGCAGATCATAAATCCCACTTCTAGGTCTGCATCTAATTCTGGATAAGCAAGGTGCGCATAATCCGATACACACAACAGCGTACTCAAAAATGTACTAATATAGGAGCAGAATACGCATAAAAATTGACACCATAAATGATTTTTAGAATCAAGTGATTTGACGTATAACAATATTGCTACAAATTCATATGGGTATTTGTAGTATTGCTAAGAGGTATCGCATTTCTTGTCGCTCTAAGGTTTGGAATTAGTAATTATCAGATTCTAAAGCACTAGAACCTAGTAACTACAAGATTCTAATGCACTGAAACTCCGTGTCTAGACTAGTCTGAGCGCTAACTTGTAAAAGAGCTCTTGGCGTTTTGGAGTCGCGATTTTCTTAACGAATTCATCTATTTCTCTGGTCCACCTTGGTGCTCGTGATTAACGCATAGGGCAATACACATCTCTTCTTCATCCCAGTAAAGCATACAAGTACAAGGGAGATATCTTTCCTTTATATCATACCTGTTGCAACATTGCCAATAAACCCAATACAATCCCTTTCAATTCTTATGTGCCCGCTCTCCAACTGACAGATCAGGAGGGCTACATGAAAAACACACGAATGCACGAGTGACTGTCATAAAGAGATGATCCTTGTGAGCTACGGGTACATTTAGAAATTCTACAAAGAAATGCAAATTCAAAATTAACGGCATGGCACAGTGAGCTAAGAAAATGTGGATGATTAAAGTGAGTAGAGAATGAAATTTTCCCTATTTGGATCAGTTCCTCAGATATGTTAAAGTACTTCCAATATTAGATTTCTATAATGTCCAGTTCAAAGAAAGAAACGATCATAAAATTTCATGGAACCCAAGTAAAGAATGTGATCATTACTCATTTGAGGCGCACTTCAGAATCAAGTGTTATAGAGAAATTGGATATACTTACGGCACAGCACGAGCGTGACCGATATGTTGAAACAATTAACATTCAAGTGGTTGCTGATTACGTTACAGTTACCTACTATAAAGACGAAAAAGCTAATGCTTCAATCGAGAGAGAATTAATTCCAACACACTCAATTGAGCATATCCTCGTTAAAGACCTTTAAATGCTTAGTTGAATTTGATGCTAAAGTTCCAATACTAGTAGAGACGACTACTCGTATTGGTATCATTTCGTAGATGTAAAAACGTTTATACAATATCAAAAGGCGACAACAAATAGACGTTACTCTTGAAAGAGACATCTGGACGTACTGGTGTTCTATTCGGAAGGCACTCTAATTTTATGTCTTTTTCTATCTAATCTCGATCAATCATGGCCTTAACAAACATTAAGTTATCAGAATTTTTTCGTCGATTATCAAGAGGAGTTTCCATTATCAGAGGGATATTTCGGAGAGATTTGTGCTTCACAAATGCTTTGAATCCATTTTCACCTATTTCTCCTAAACCTACATGTTCATGCCTATCTCGTCGTGAGAGGATTTTATCTTTTGAATCATTTAAGTGTATCAGTTTAAGGTGCCTTACTCCAATTTCCTGTTTGAATTTATCCAGCGTGTCATAGACGGCTCCTTCTGAAGTCAGATCGTAACCAGATGCAAACGCATGACATGTATCTAGACAAACGTTGAATCTATCCTTATTGCTTCTCGGATTGTGCTCATACAACTTGTCAAGTATCAGTCCTAGTTCTCCAAAGTTGCTAGCTACAGTATTCTTCTGACCAGCACTATTTTCCAAAAGCAATGAAACTTTGTTTTTACTAGATGATTTATCTATGGCCTGAGAACACGCATAGACTAGCTGTTCAACTCCTTTTTTAATTCCTTCACCTTGATGACTTCCAAGGTGTGCTACAAGATAAGATATATGTAATTTTTCACATCTCCTTAATTCATCTATCAGAACCTCCACCGACTGATCATAGATTTTTGTATTAGGTGAAGAAAGATTAGGCAGATAAGGCATGTGAACAAATATTGCGTTACTGTCAATCCTGTAATCTTTATTTCTTCTGATCGCTTGAGCACTGTTTTTCGCTACAGTTACGTTTTTACTTTTGACTGTCCCGGTACCGACTATCTTTCCCATTACCTTATTCTTGAACAACTGGACGTCTTCGTCATCCAGTGGCTTGGCGGCCCAGCCTCTTGGATTTCTGCTAAATATTTGAAATGCGGTACAATTATCCTTTAGGGCGTTGTCCACAGATTTTGAAATTCCCCCCGAAATTGATACATGGAAGCCAATCCTTAAGTTCATAGTAATAGGGTAAATTTACCTAACGTTTATACATTCTCAATAAAAGGCTGTTAACCTCAAAGTTTAGGTACCGTGCATGAGTTCTCTCGCTGAACGGCATTGATCAACAACCATTTCGTTTCTAGAAGAACTTGAGTGGATACGAATACAACCCTTTTCACAAATTAGATAATATAATGTCTGAAGTATTATATGGGATGCCTGAGAAGAGTTCTTTGGATATCTATAGAGGTCACAATTGGGATTGAAAACCGAACTGCTCAATCAGACAAACTTTAACCTGATGGTAAGCAAAATCGGAGATGTGCTAGTCAAAGCATTAGACAAGCCTCTTGGCTATGCGATAAATTGGGGGAGAATATGGTCATTATGGCCGGTTCATTTGGAGACAGCCTGCTGTAGCGTAGAATTCGGCGCCGTTTCAGGACCCAGATATGACGCAGAGAGATTTGGAATCATTGAAGCCTTCGGTTCCCTGAGACAATGTGATCTAATAGTCGTACAGGGAACGGTGACAAGAAAAATGGCACCGAGGTTACGTATGGTGTATGATCAGATGCCAGATCCAAAATATGTCGTAGCAATGGGTGCCTGTGCTATCACAGGCGGTCTATACATAGACTCCTATAATG
>JBKPHJ010000157.1:0-1135 GCA_046729835.1 Thermoproteota archaeon | reverse complement strand
ATATAAATCTATTGTACACAAGGATTATCTGCCAAATTGTCAGAGATGGAAATGTAGCCAAGTCAATATCCCCGGAAAATTCAGAAATTTACAAGAAACCTAGATACATGTTCTTTTCCGCAGATAATACAGGCCGACATTTGTCTTCAACTGTAATGGCAGAACTGGAATCGGGACTGGCCTCTGATATCAACAAATTGGTCATCTCGGATCTTGAAATTAGACACGAACACAAGACCAAAGGACAAGTAGTAGAGTATAAGAAGACTTTAGAAATGTACCGACCGGACTTTTCTGGATTTTTATGGACGACTATCCTCTGCCTTGATAATAAGAATCCAGCGATAGCCAGAGAGTATCATCCTCAGTCATGTAGTATCATTCCGGGTGTTTTCGAACCAATTAGCAGGGAAGATCAAAGGACTGGAATGATCATAGATTTTGAGCCTCAGATTTCCGATGAAGATTTGAAGGTAAGGATAACCGGTAGAAAAATAATCAAATCGACGGTAGACCTTGAGAGCTGTAAAACCATAATTAGTTTTGGCCGAGGAATACGAGATTCGCCTGAGGACAATTTCAAATTGATTGAAGAATTTGCTAAAACGCTTAATGCGGAAATAGGCATCTCTCTTCCAATCTCAAAGAGACCTTATCAAATAAAGAATCAGCATTTAATGTCCTGCATGGTCCCTGAAAGGGTCATCGGTACTAGTGGTAGAAAGGTGTCGCCCGTGATATACATTGCTGTAGGCATTAGCGGAGCAGTTCAGCATTTAGCAGGTATGAAGGATTCAGGATTTATAGTCGTAATAAATCCGGATCCGGAAGCACCTTTCAGGGATGAATGTGATATTTTTATAAGAGGGCGGTTAGAACATGTCCTGCCTATCCTCACCGAGCAGGTGAGGAAGCATACTTTGATGATCGAGAAAAGGAGTTAAAAAAATGGAAAGATATGACGTTGCGATCGTCGGAGGAGGAACTAGTGGACTCACTGCGTTAAGACAGCTAGCCAATCTTGGCAAACAAGCTGTCTTATTGGAAGCGGGCAACATCGTAGGAACTAAGAATGTCTCAGGAGGAATACTCTACTCAAAAAAACCAAGGAATGGAAAGGTGTACAATATTGAGG
>JBKPHJ010000156.1:0-2441 GCA_046729835.1 Thermoproteota archaeon | reverse complement strand
GAGCAGACACATACGATAGCTGCTAGAAGACGTTAGCTACTACTAAAGCAATGACATTGGAAATGCGGAAGTGTTGATCTAGTAAGTCTCTACCTATGATAAGGATTTGCAAAGTACTCTACTCATATTTTGATTCTAGTGTTAAGGCTTGCTTAAATTATCCAATAGCATCTACATGCCTTCCTAATTCCCAAAGAGAGGCAGCTTTGTTTTTCAATGCATCAATATAAGTAGGATCTATAGCTAATGCTTTATCATAATAGGTAATAGCTTCATCATACCTTCCTAATTTATAAAGAGCTAAACCTTTGTTGTTTAATGCAAGAACGTAATTAGGATCTATAGCTAATGCTTTAGATCTTCAGCTTCCTTGAAATCTGGAAGCTGTTGGTAATAATTAATAGTGTTGACCGCATACTCATCAAAGTTTACATTTTCGGTAGCCGAAGTATTTTCTATAGATACCAAAATGTTTTCTGCATAATCGTCTAAATGACCATCATACGTCTAGAATCACGTACGCGATTTAACTAATAAATTAGAAAGTTACTTGAAGGTAACAATGCTACCAGATTGTAACTTTCTGAGTTATATATTTGCAATATATAACTGTAGACAATGAGCCAAGATCGAGCAGGCAAAATTCTAGACACCCAACTGACCAATTACTATCTCATGCTGACTAACGCTCCCTATTCCGGGTCCCACATCTATTGTACTTCACCTAGGAGTGGACCAGTATGACTGAAGTTGGAAATAGAGACAGCGCACCGCTGAATTGGGATGTGTTCGTTACACCCGGTATACCTATTGTCACCAGTGATATGCCTCCAGGTGTGAAAGAGGTGTATTTTCAGGCGATGGCGTCAACCTTAATTTATGGTAAGCAAGACGCCGTTCTCGTCGACGCCTTTATGACAATAAAGCAGGCCGACGATCTTGTAGATTGGATTTCGGCAAGCGGAAAGAACCTTACGACAATCTATATTACACATGGCCATGGCGACCACTGGTTTGGAATCGGAATTCTTCTTGAACGCTTCCCAAATGCTAAAGCAGTAGCTACACCTGATGTCGTAAAAGTTATGCGCCAGCATGCGTCTCCAGAATTACTTGATTCGGTTTGGAAGGCGGCATTTCCTGACCAGATCCCAGACAAGCTTGTGATTGCTGAGGAGCTCATAGGAAATGTAATTCAATTAGAGGGTCATGAATTGGTCGCAGTAGAACTCGGCCATACCGACACCGATCACACTACCTGCTTGAATGTCCCCTCTGTTGGCTTAGTGGTCGCTGGTGATGCTGCCTACAACGACGTTCACCTATACCTAGTGGAGTCAAATGCAAAGAGCCGCCGGGAGTGGATCTCTGCGCTTGACAAAATTGAATCACTCAATCCACGTGCAGTTATCGCCTCACATAAGCGACCTAGTAACGATGACAATCCTCGTATTATTGAAGAGACACGACAGTATATACGCGATTTTGACAGGTTAGTCGAAATGACAGCAACGGCCCAAGAACTTTACGACAAGATGTTGGAACTTTATCCGAATCGGGTTAATCCAGGATGGGCGCTATGGAGTTCGGCTCGCGCAGTCAAAAAATAATTAGAGTCTAAAGAAGTAAGACTGCTATATCTAGGAATAAGGGGAACATTTTCATCATAGGAATTGACTGAGGATTCAGTTTAGGGATAGCCCTTGGATCAGCAAAGCTATGACATCCTGTCATAGCAGGAGTGGAAGCCTCTTCACTGGTAACGCAGGTCAGAGATTCTGCTAAGAATGATATCCTAGAACTCGGTAGAAGCAGCTTCCAATATGGTCAAGTATCAGAGGATGACAATTTGATCCCTCCCAATGTAAAACGTATGTTCGCAAAGCAGATGAATGCTACTACCATCTCACTTGCATCTAGCCATGCTTTACTTGTGTCTCATCCAAATGATATTGCCAATTTAATACTAAATGCCGCAAAAGGCAGCAGCAGTAATAAACGAGCGATACTTAGAAATTATTTTCCAAAAAACTGCCCAATTAGTAGTCGATGCATTAGACTGCACCTGAATTCTAAGACAGGTCATAAGGATAGGACTGAGACATAACTAAAGGGAAATCAGAAAATATATGGTTTACTAGGTGCACATACGATTGATTCAAAAGAAAAGGATTTGAAGATAGTTCTACGTCCCCTAACCGGTGGAGTAAAGGCGAGGAGGTCGATCCAATGGGGCTTCTCGCATATGAGCAACAAAGGAGGCGCTGGGATTCTTGCGCTCCCCGATGATTTTTGTGACTTCTTTTCTTTGGAGCGGGTTTACGGATGCAATCTACTGTTTAACGGCAGCTAACGATATAAACATGATAGTTACCAGTAGATAATATTGCCTTACGAAGGAAATGGCATAACGCTAACGGATCATCTACGTAGGTGGGGAA
>JBKPHJ010000155.1:0-6273 GCA_046729835.1 Thermoproteota archaeon | reverse complement strand
TTAGTCTCGTGGGCTCGGAGATGTGTATAAGAGACAGATCTTTCATGGCATGATAAGACTTCGATTCTGTGATCTTCTGACGATCCTTCCATGAGGAATCCACTGACAATTAAGTCGGCTTACGAAAAAATTAAGCATTCCAGGAATTATGTTATTGCATTCCTTATGTGACATTGATATAACCCGGTGACGGACGGGTTCTAAAATGAAATGGTAATAAACAAAACAACTCTCCTTCCTTTGTAACCAAAAGTCATCATTAACCATCAACACCGGTAGAATCCGATCAAAGCTGAATTGATGTAGTCAATGCAGAATTTAGTGTCCGTCTCTAGAAAAATAATAATAGGTTTCTATTTGCAAAGCGGAAAACGAGACATCGATTATTTCAGAAAAGAACAACTCGTGAAGCCATTCTGAACAGAACTATGTCGTAAAGGCGGATCGTGGTGTAATCGATATTTCGGAGACAAAAGAAGGATGGAAGTGGTGAAAAGTCTTAAGCTATTGGTGGATGGTGAAAAAAGCGGATGTATTGTCAAATGAAATGCCATCAGGGTTTTGTATCTAAAGCATCTTATTGAAAATTTATGACATAGTACTGTCAATGATCTGTGATCTAGTGAACGAAGTCACTTTTGGGGAAATAATGATTCCATTACAGAAGCACGAAAACGAGAAAACCTAGCGTTCCTAATGAAAGGAACAAGGAAAATATATATAAGTACCTAATGCTAAATGAGACTCAGATGCCCGCAACAACAAAAAAGAAAGCGGCAGCTAGCTCAAAAAGAAAGAGCTCAACTGCAAAGGGAACAAAGGCAGCAAAGAAAGGTAAAAAATCGAAGAGCAAGTAACTCTAGCCTATCAAATCCTTTTTTGCTACAAGCAAGGAGTAAGGTATTCGAAAGGGTACAATACTCTTCTACGATATTTTTTGCAAGAATTTAGCTAGCGGTGGTAATATCATAACTGGTTAGATTAATTCTTGGTCGTTAAGCTAACGTAGGTCCAACCTCCGAAGGGCTAGTGTTTACCTGGTAATAGTCCGGATCGAAATTTTTGCAGCTCTAATGAACCCCGCAATGTGAACTGCATTCAAGTCATTGGAATGTCTGAATCAATGATCTGTCATTTCTAGTGTCTACGTCTCCAATTACGTATATGAATATAATTACGTTTTAGACGATTGAATTCAGAAAAATCTGAGAGGAATTAATTAAGAAGAATCAAACATCATTATCTTGGGCTAATGATGTGTTTATAACAGACCTAGACATGAATTGTGCAAAACTAGGAAAACAAATATAAAGTGTCATTCTTTTACACAGATACGTTCTGTCACGCTTCCAACTAATATCTTAAGGCTGCCATAGACATTCGGTCCGCTAATTCAACCTGATCCTCGTGGGGAGAATGAAGTCCAACCAATTTCCTTATTTGCTAATTCCTTTCTTTCTCTAATGAGACTGGCAAAAAGTGCAGAAACCTTTCTCTTGTGTATCTACGGAGCTTTTTACAACTTTACAAAAGAACAATGATTTTGAACAAGGTTCTAGATCCGCTGAATTGTCACAATTTTCGTCGTATCTCAGGAAAAGAAAATCAATATGGCCCATTGTCGTGCATCTTTAATCGACAACTTATGACACCCTGTCAGATGAAGATAGTCTATGCTTAGACAGAAAGCTATCGCTAAGTATTCGATTCTCTTTCAAAAGGTGGCTAATAATCTTGATATTCTGACATAGGTGTACCCTAGACTCACCTTGAATTTTTCTATATTGGCTTAATTGAAAAATATACTTGAGTAAACCTAAAATCTAAGTATTCATTCTGTTTTTATCATAATTGACCAGCTCGCATGAATTCATGGACGGTTGTGCAACTAATGGCGGGACGGCCAGATATGTGAATTATGCAGTCAATGAAAAAGGTCGCCCTGCTAGCCATTTCCGTGTTTTCGATAGCCTACATCTTTCTACTCTGGGTATGGGAACTTACTTGGGAGATGCTACGACCTACCAAGACGAGGCTATAGAAAATGCAATCTATGAATCAGTCAAGTCTGGCGGGATAAATGTAATTGATACAGCAATAAATTATCGAGCGATGAAATCAGAGAAGTCCATAGGACGCGCTTTATTACGTCTCACTAATGACGGTATTATTTCAAGAGATCAAGTTTTTATTTCTACTAAGAACGGATACATCACAAATGACGGGGATTTTCCAACTATAGACGTGATGGAATACATGCAGAGAATGTACATCTCGCCGGGACTTATCAAACGTGGTGACATAAGCTCTGGTTATAATGTACTTAATCCTGCGTACATTGAAAGGTGTATTGATAGATCATTATATAATATGAAGCTTAACACCATTGATTTGGTGTATGTCCATAATCCGTTCGAGAGTTGGCATCAGGATGTTACCAAAGATGAATTCATGGAAATGCTCAACAAAGTTTTTCAGGTCTATGAAAGATATCGTTCGACAAACAAAATACGTTACTATGGCATGGCTACTTGGACTTGCTTTCGAGTACCCTCTGATAAAAGTGAATATTTATCACTTGAAGAAATTGTAAAGCTGGCAGAGAATGTCCCCCGCAGTAAGAGCGGCAAACACGGCTTTCGATTTATTCAGCTGCCTTATAACTTAGCGTATAGCGAAGCCTTGCTCTTGAGGAACCAGAATGTAGGCCGCGAGATGAATCTTACGATTCTAGAAGCCGCACATAGACTAAATATCGGTGTATTTACAAGTGTTCCCCTTTTTCAAGGAAGACTGCTTAGTGCGAATATCCCAAGCTACACTGAGAATTTGACAGATCCCGTCGCTAAGCTCGTACAATTAATCCGTTCAAGCCCATCGGTTATTGCGCCGTTGATAGGACAAAAGAAACCGGAGCATGTTATACAGAATCTCAAGCTTGCGAATACGCCCCCAATGCCAGAAGAGGAGTTTAATAAGGCAGTTAAGATCCTTTTAGGCAAGACGTAGTGTGGCATAAGAGTCTTTCAGAGTTGTCCCTCTTGACAGATTTCCTTTGGAATCGGATTCTTTTGTGCTAAGAGTAGCGAACAAGAACCATTCTGAAACTATGTTAATCACCATGTATGTCAAACAGACTGAGAGTTGTAGCCTATATGCTTAGAGTTGATATCTGTAATTCTCTTATACACGGTCAAAATGAGAACACATGAAGCTCTTAGTCAAGCTCGATTTTGTACGGGTATGTTCACAGAAAGTCCTGATATAAACGTGAACCAACGGGTTCAATACCTTGGATCTTCCTACCCTCTAAAGAACCGGACTACTGATTGGGTCTCGAAGATGTAGTATGTCCAGTCGATCGATATCACGATGTATCAATTTTGATTTTTCCAGCGGGCATTTGAGGTATCCCAACATCTTCTGCAGAGCTGGCCCTGAACCCTCCACTTCGGTTTTGGGTTGTATCGAAAGAAGGACATCTTTGTCCCACATAAGGCACAATAGTTGATCCTTTTTTCGTATTCCAAATCCTTTCTGGCAAAACACCGTTTACAAAGCATTGAGTTCGAGTCCATATTCCATTGCCATTTTGGCTTTATCTGCTCCACTTCGGAAGTAATCTTGCCATCACAGATTGCACAGTTGGCAGATTCCAGTTCGTTTTCTTCATTTCTATGCTGTCTTTGTTTTTCCCTGTGATGTTTACCTTCTGAGTATTCCATTGTTTTCTTGATGTGGCAATCTCCGCAGAGTAATCCTACCATATTCCATTCACTTCGTGGCTTATACCTGAATTTTTTCAGCTCTTTATTGCATATCGCACAGTGAGCATTATCTTTCTTTCTTGTCAGTAAAGGAAACCACATCATGTTTCCTCAGGGACGTTCCCGTATGTAACTCTTGTTAATATGCGACAGATCACAAATCATTCATAAACGAAGCTTCTTATTATTATGGTGATATCGTGTTAGCCGAACAATCTATGTTTGATTTTATAGTTCCCCATTTGCCTGTTATATATGCAGTGCCTATTGCTTGTAATTTGCGTTGCCAAGTTATGGATTCATTTGAAATACCCATTTGGGTTTTTAATTTTAAGATTTTCCGTTCCCCCCTCCGGGTCTAAAAGGATACTATTTAGTCTAGATATTTTTGAGAGATTACCCATATGGCCATCTGCTCCCTCAGAAGTTCATTCTACAGCGTTTCCCCTGACGGTAACCATTTGATAGGTGCTTAATGCCTGTGTTCGTGCGATGCCCCTCTTCCTGTAAGTGTTCCGGTATAATCTCCTGTGACTTCTATTACGTTCTCATCGTTGCATATCTCCTTGAGTCTTTCTAAACTCAACCTTTGATTGGTCACATAATGGGTGCCCTTATCATAGATGGACGGAACCATTCCAGTACTCTGATATATCTTATCTCTCATGAGGTCAGAGTCCGTTCCGGGTCTTGTGAATATTTCGACCATATAGAATGGAGCATGTTCAGATTTTTCTTGCTCTCGTACAAGCAGATCATGTATAAGAAGAGGGTCCACCTTTGGGAGATATGTCTCATACAACGTTTGCAGTCCACGAAAAACGGACCTTATTTCTCTCAGTTCATACGACGACGACAAATTCTTCATAGTATATCAAGACAAGGTTATTCTTATAATTTCTCAATTCTTCCAACTCCGATCCTAAAACGGCGGTAGGTAGTCCTTTGTATGTTATTATTAATAGCTTACTAGAACTGAACTACGGGCGAAATACTACTATTTTTCCTTCATTATTTTAAGTAGATTTCCATTTACAAGAATGAGGGAGGATCGTATTCAGGTCAACTTGGAAGTATGAAATGTGCGATGTTATTACGTTTCTATTCCGAAGGTGTTTCGACCCCTCAGCGTAACTCATGTATATAACCCACCTAACCCAGATAACAAAAGAAACAGCATACTTGACATCGTTTTTGGGCGTGGATTGAACATCGCTTTATTCAATCCAAAACTTCATCATCTTCATCTTAGAGACCTTCAGAGTATTTTGGCTTCGACGATTGCCTCCGTAGTTGGTCATGTGGCATCTGCATTGGTAATTTCTTGAATAAATGGTTCAATTGATCCCATAGTTGAAATCATCCTTACGAGTGATGATTTATTTCCTCTATCTGATATTGCATCTGACTTGACCTATGTGGAAATGATACGTTTGACTTCGGGAATGGTGATTCGATTCCAAGTATGATTGATTCGTGACAATAGCCAAGACAGTTTCCCTTACCAACGAGTAGCTCTCCCAGCGCAGAATCGTATAAGATAGAGATACACCGGAAGATAAGAAAAGACTAGACTAGATACTAATCTCCTAGGCGACATTTATGCATGGCAGACTCTTTCAAATATTGTTATGTGTATAACTATCTTGTGTTAGGACGTCTTCTTACCAACCAACCTAAGACACTGATGGAAATTACTACTGTGCCGATTGCAACAACAACGGAACCATTTATTTTCCAATCGGGATTGTTATACATAAAGGAAGATGAAGGTCCTAAAAAACTATTGCTTTGGGCGATGAAAACTAGTCCAAATCCAACAATGATACCACCGATCAATACCATCATCGACGCAGAATCGCCAATTTTCGGAGACACCGGCAGCATGCGACTACCCACGGACACATTTATTTGTTTGATTTAATTCGGTCTAGGACTTCATTGATAGTTGTATGTCTTGCCTGTATTAGGTATTTCTGAATCATGCAACCAGTTAAGCTTACTGATATATTCTTTCGCAAAAGCGTACCTAATACCTAGCTTCATCTTTAAATGAAGTGAGCGACACGTAGTTGAGCACTCTAAGCGAACAAAGATTGATCGAATTCCATTTTTCCTAAGATCAAGATAGTACTTTAGCTACCCTGCGTAATTCTCTCATCACAACTAAGCTTCATGCAATAAACAGACGGAATCCTATACGTAAATGAGAATTCGATCAAATTTTAAACTCAAAAATAAAAAGGAATATACTTGTGTTCGATTGTTAAGCCTTCCGCTAGTACTATGGAATTGATCTACTGTACAGCTTTCCTTCTAATGCTAGTTTGTACATCTCTGCTACGTATGGGTTCTTGGCTGGTGATTCTGCTCCAAGTTCTACTAATCGTGCGTATACCCTTACTACATACGCTAGAGCACCCATGAAAGCTACGACAACTCCCATGTTAAACATCCAGTGGTTTGGAACTGCAAATATCTCTTCTACAAACCAAAAGTGCCACAA
>JBKPHJ010000154.1:0-1669 GCA_046729835.1 Thermoproteota archaeon | reverse complement strand
TAGTAAAGGTAATGAATAGACAAGGTCAGAGATTTACGTTTTTACTATCTACAAAGAACCAAAAGTATTCCGCTCAGGTCATCCATATACTTTTAGAAGAGATTGATTAGGGATCGTTACTCCGATCTAGCTTTGATAATCATCATGACTATATCTTGTTGTATAGTAACGTGCAAATATTATTTGATTATCTATACCTGTAAAGGTGACAGTAATGTATATAGCTTGATGGCTAGATAGATCTGTGTATAAAATGTCAGATCAACTACCACAAGCAAATACAAATGAAAAACAAAACAAAGATGAAGTAGACAGGTTCGTCAACTCAACAGGCGACTTTGCCCGACTTCCTCAAAGAGATGGAGAGTCTGCAGTTTTCCAGTTCTTTAAGGACAAATCAAAAAGAGAGTTGGCAACAAGAACATTTGAAGACCCAGTTACACATGAAAAAACTGAAACAACAAAGGTAAGGTATAAAGTCCTTATTCCAGACGCTGCAGATCAGGGAGAAAAATCACTTGAAACACCAAAGATGTTAGCCCAGCAAATAGAAGCAAATATCAAGAAGAACCACTGCCTCTTAGAAATACAAGACATGGAATCGGACCTAGCACTAGATATACTGTAATCGCTGCATAGGTTCTATTCCCTACTCTATTTTTGTAGTACAAAGGGAAGAGTGTAATTCTGTTATCTTAGCATCATTGCCTGTCCTGCCTTGACTGTTGTCCTCCAAGCATATGACAGGTCAATAAGATCACGTCAGGATTGAGCTTCGACATACATTCTTGATTCTAAATCAGCGGTAAAAGCATGAGGTACATCTTTTTGCATGGAGTGTTTAACCTGCATAAAATCGACTTAGTTTGTCATCACGTCATATTTATCCTTCTTACTATTCTAAGCTGCCTTCCCTATCGTAATCGATATGGGGGCCGAAGAATGATTTACACATCAAAACAAAAATCTCACTTATTGCTTTTAATGCTTCAGCTGGATCCTTTGCGAATGATAGAACAATGTGAGGTTCGTCATATCTCCATCTTATATCTCCATTCTTGTCACGATTACCGACATAATTTATACTTTGAGAGAGAATCCCTTTATTAACCAATCTCTGAATCGTATCTTCAACCTCTTTTATATCTGAAAATATTTTACTTCGTTTTATACGACTAGAATTTAGGATGCGGGCAACAACTTCGAAATAATAAGGTGTACTGATATCCCATATCGCCCAAATTACCGTTTTACAAACTTGTAATTCTTGTTCATCAATATTAGTATAGGTACCAAGTAGAAATTCATCTACCACCTTATCGTATGGATTATCTTTTTGAATATACTTCGCCATTTCCCCGCATATTTGGATTACGGTGTTATCAACTAGATCATCATCTCTTTCCCTTCGTTCGAGTTTGGTCTTATTAATTTTCCAATCTAATACAGAGATGTTTTTGTCAACTTTTTCCACCACTTTCATCTCTTCTTCACGTTCAAACGCTGTATCATCTTCGTTATATCTTGATAGACCTAGAATGAATTTACAACGTGTAATGTATTGCATATATCTCATATCATAATAGGCACCCAATTGGTAACTAATATCATATTTTTGATATTTAGACATTGATTAGGCCCCTAGTTTGTAGTTCTTCCTGTATAAGAT
>JBKPHJ010000153.1:0-3896 GCA_046729835.1 Thermoproteota archaeon | reverse complement strand
TTACTAGCAAAGGCGGTAGCCACAGAATCTGAAGCAAATTTCATCAGTGTCAAAGGCCCTGAACTTCTTAGTAAATGGGTAGGAGAATCTGAAAAAGGGATACGTGAGATATTTAGAAAGGCAAGACAGGCATCGCCTTGTGTAGTATTTTTTGACGAAATAGATTCTATTGCACCAATCAGAGGAATGGAGGGTGTCCATGCTAGTACTGAGCGAATGATGTCACAATTGCTTACAGAGATGGATGGTATACAAGAAATGCAAGGAGTTGTAATTATAGCTGCAACTAATAGGATAGACATGATCGACACTGCGTTGTTGAGACCAGGACGATTTGATAAAATAGTTCTAGTATCTAACCCAGACAGGAGTACAAGAGAGCGAATTCTAGAGATTCACATAAAGGGCAAGCCTGTAAGTAAAGATATCGATCTAGGTAGGATAGCAGATTTGACAGATGGGTTTAGTGGAGCTGACATGTCAGCTGTTGCTAATACAGCAATCTCAGTTGTATTACAACAGTATCTTGCAAAGTATAATACTCCAGAGGAAGCTGCCCAACATACGTCTGAGGCTCTAGTTTCAATGAAGCAATTTGAAGAAGCAGTTAAGAAGATCAAGACACAAAGAGAAATGAAGCCTGGAGATAGAGTTGTCATGCCTCATTATAGATGAGTCCATAAAGGTGTCGTCGGGCTCGCACTTTATTTGATCAGACATACAAAATTTTGGTGCTTCCAAACCGAAGTGGATTAGACTAAAATATTGATCTAGTATAAATTTGAAGGATTTTTCAGTCTTCTACTATCCTGAACCGCAGCTGCTAAATCCACACTCGATGCACATATTACATCCCTCTGTGACTATTAGTCTTGCCTTGCATGAGGGACACGTGTTTTCATAACCCTCGATAATTGATGTTTGCAGACTTGCTTTTTTTACAGAAGCCGTTTGTTGCTTTTCTTCATATTGTGGAATTTTTAGATCTTCGCTTTCAAGATCTTGGCTATCTTTATAGATTTGTGCTATCTGTTCCGTCACAAGAGGCTCCTTAACATTTTCTCTAATGTAATTTACTACGTAAACACTCGGATTTACTATAAAGCTTTTCTCCTTAACTGTGTCGCCTGTTATATGGAGAACTTGCTCGTGTCTTGATCCATCTCTATATACAGTAACACCCTTTAATCCCAATTCGTGTGCCAACAAGTAAGCAGATTTTACATCATCTGCAGTCACATCCCCTGGCATATTGATAGTTTTTGCAATAGCATTGCTGATCCATTTCTGCCACACCGCTTGGGCCATAAGATGGTCTGCCCAATGAATGTCAATAGCGGTTACAAAAATCTTCTGGATCCACGGAGGAATTTCTTCTATGTCTCTTACGGATCCATAGTTACTTGCTATTGTTGTTAGTATCTCGTCATCATACAGACCATTTTCCATTAGGATATTCTCAAAAATTCTATTTGTATAGAAGAATCTCCCAACTGTTACCCGCTTTTCAAAAACTACAGCGAAAATTGGTTCAATACCGTTAGAAGTGTCGGCTATCATCGATAACGTTCCTGTGGGTGCGATCGTCGTTGTCCATGAATTTCTTATGCCGTGTTTCTGAATTTTCATGATCAGTGAACCCCAATCAAATGAGTGGTGCTCTCTTGGTATTTCGTAGTATCCAGCTACGGGGATCTTGCCTTTGACATAATCAGTTTGCGAGAATAATGGAAATGCACCGCGTGCTTTAGCTAGAGCGACGCTCTCCTCCATACTATAATATGAGATCGCTTCTGCTAATTTGTTCATAAATTCATAGCCTTCCTTGGAAACGTAAGGTATTCTAAGCAAAAATAGCAGGTCGGCTATGCCCATAATGCCAAGACCAATTCTACGTGTAAGTTTGGTGTTAATATCAATCTCTTCGACAGGATACTTGTTAGCATCAATTACATTATCTAGCATCCTAGTTGACAATCTTACTGCTTGTTCATAGCGCTGCCAATCAAATTCGTACATCCCATCGGCTTTCCTTTTGACGAAATTTGCCAAATTAATCGAACCTAAATTGCATGATTCATAAGGGTATAGAGATTGCTCTCCACAAGGATTGGTTGCGCGCAGGGGACCACCTTTGGCTTCCATGCATGGATTATATTTATTAATATTATCAAAGAAAATGACTCCTGGCTCTGCGCTCTTCCATGCACTAAATGCTATCAGATCCAAGAGCTGCTGTGAATCTATATTCTTTATAGGTTCTTTTGTTCTTGGATTTCTTAGTGTGTACTTATGATTCTCTCGGTCGACAACAGATCCCCAGAAATCACTTGAGATACCAACGCTCACATTAAAGTTTTCAAACACTCCAGGCTTTGTTTTTGCAGTTATAAATTTCTCAACATCTGGATGCCATGCTTCCAGAATACCCATATTTGCTCCACGTCTCTTTCCTCCCTGTTTTACAACATCTGTAATTGTATCAATTATTCTCATGAAAGAAGAAGGTCCAGAGGCGACGCCAGACGTAGATGCGACAATATCACCTTCGGGCCTTAAATCAGAATAGTTGATACCGACTCCTCCTCCTGATTTGAAGATCATGGCTGCGTCTGTAGAGGATTTCATAATCTTGTACATGTCGTCTGGCATCTCAAGTACAAAGCAGGCCGAAAGTTGTCCTAATCTCGCCCCTGCGTTCATTAGGGTTGGTGTATTAGGTAGAAAGTCTTTTGACACCATCAAATTATAGTATTCTCTAATCCTTCCTTCATACATGGACATTTTTCCTTCAGCGATGAGTCGAAGAAGATCCTTGAAGCTACACTTCATGTGTTTCTTTTTCGCTAGATCAACGTAAAGACGAACGAGAGACTCAAAATGATATCTGTTAAGATAGAATTCACCGATCTTGAGCTTAAGATGGAAATCATCAATTTTATTGTAGTACTTTTCTGCTTCAGCAGTGTCATTGCTATGTATGGATTCAGTATCAAAAAACTTAGAATCATGTAACAGGTCAGGCAGAGCTGCCAGAATGGCCACCCTTTCAAACATTTGACGCGGTCCCTCTATTATTTCATTGTTATCATTTCTTAACAGGTATCTAGATGCGAGTACCCTGAGCGAGTTAACACTGGAAGACTTGTCGACTTCATCTAGATCTCTCTTGTTCAAGATCTTCATTTTTTCATCTCTAATCTTTCTCCGTTCGTGTCTGTATAGGATGTATGCCTTTGCGGTTTCAGACAGACCTTCCTCTATTAGAATAGATTCAACCATATCCTGTACATCTTCTACACTTGGGATCGCTGCTTTTTCCAAAGTTTCATACCCGTGTTCAACCATCTTCTGGACTACTTTGTTTGCCAAATTTTCTGCTAACTCGTAGTCAGGTTTTCGGGTCGCAACTAATGCCTTATAAATCGCATTAGATATTTTTGTGTGAATAAAGGAAACCACTCTTGCATCTCGTTTCCTTATATGTGAAATCAAATTTTCCTTAGAGCTGTTAAACTCAGTAACCCCCGCCATCCCAAATTTATACATTAGTTTGCTTTAAAAATATTAGCTTGCTGAAAAATTACGCTGAAAAGCAGCGGTAAGATAAATGAAGATTGCTGCGTAACACATACTTCCGAGCGCTACCTCAGACATCTGCTTATCATTTATGCGCATCATCCATGCTAATCATGTTCTTATTATAATAAATAATGTTCAGTGAATTATATTCTCTATATATTGTAACATCTTGATTAGTTTATTGCTAGACTTCAATAGATTATTTAGATATTGATATTCGCAGATTAATATAGGCATTCTGCTAGAGAGAAAGTGAAGCAAGATATGGCACAAATGCCAGCACTGATTCCAAAAGAAGTAGAGATACAAAGACT
>JBKPHJ010000152.1:0-11531 GCA_046729835.1 Thermoproteota archaeon | reverse complement strand
AATGATAACCAAGCAAGCGATGGTGGCCCAAATGATAACCAAGCAAGCGATGGTGGCAACGGAAACGACGGTGGTTCAAAAGATGATGGTAGTAGTGACAAAGCAGCCAGCAACGATGAGGAAAGCAACGGCGGAAGTGGTGATAGCAGTAGCACTGATGATGGAAGTTCACAATCAACCGAGAGCGGCGTTCCTGGTGCATACTTGGATGAATATTCAACGTGCGTATCTGACTTATCCACAGATGACAGCGCTCTAACCCAGGATGATGTAGTTGATTGTTATGGGCAAGTGTTTGGTCCCAATCCGACCCATGATCTAGGCCCGTTGGAGCAGAATGGCCCAGAATCAAGCTCGAGTATGCCTGGATTTGAGAACATGCCCTCTGCAATGCAACAACCACAAAACGGACAACCACAACAACAAGGAGCACATCCAACAGGTGATAATCAGCAACAGATGCAACCATTAGATCAAACACAACCACAAGATCAGCAACAGATGCACCCATTAGGTCAAACTCAACCACAAGATGGACAACGACAACTGCAGTCATATAGTGATCACCAGCAGATGCACCCACTAGGTCAAACACAACCACAACCACAAAGTCAACAACAAACGTCACCAAGCCAACTTCCAATTGACTCAGGAATATTGGATGTAAGCTCAATCAAAGATCTAGTAAAGAGCAGATTAGGATTAGGGCATTAGAGAAGAAGTGGCCTATCACGAGATAGGATCTAAACCACATCATCAGCCCGATTTTCCCCCTTTTTTAATTTTTTCAATTATTACAACAATTAAAAAAGCATAGATATTCATTCTGTTCTGCATATTAATGTATGAACCTGTTAGCCATCCTGTTCCAACAAGACGATCCATCAAAATGCACTGCAGCTAAATTAGCTAGATTTCGTCTCTTGACGAAAGTCACTCATCCTAGGTACGACACTCTGCTTCTGGTTCCACTAGCTAAGACTTACCTAACGAGGAATGACAGCCATCTGTCATCGAACCTCTGCGTGATAGATTGTTCATGGGAGAGCTCCGGCAGACTTCTTCAAAGTCGTAGATGGCAATCCTATCGACTCGCGAGGAGGCTTCCAGCATTATTGGCTGGCAACCCAATAAATTATGCCAACCTTGGAAAACTTTCGAGTGTAGAAGCGCTTGCAGGGGCTCTTCTCATCATGGGATATAACGACGAAGCAGCCTTAATACTGAACAAATTCAAATGGGGACATACATTCTATGAACTCAATTCGTACGCGCTAGCGGAATATGCTAGGGCTGAGAATGAGGTGCAGATGCGTGATATCGAACGGGAGTACTTTAAACGGCGAGCTTAAATTGAGGCTCATGGCTATAACGAATTGAGGGAAGTGGTGAGCTGGTGTGTGGGCTACTCGAAAGAGAGGAAACTCCTCCCTCGATGCAGGCACTCGGATCAGAGATGATCGACTGGAGATGGTCGGCTCCGGAACAGAAAAGATATCTAGCCTGGACGTGAAAAATGATGATGGTGGATAGCCTGAGTGTCCTTCGCTAGAATGAAACTGCCGTCCCGAGTGGAGCAAGGCCAAACTGAGCGTAAAACCCTGCAGCAGCTCAGGTAGGCCGCTAAGCGGAATTCCACTTAAAACAGAAGGAGGGTTACTGCCAGGACACCATTTCTCCTAGCTCGACGTAACAATTGTCCCTCTATCAGGTATTGATTAATACAAGGTAGAGGTCATTAATTATGAATCCAACTCATTGAGAACGGTAATTTTTCCAAGAACAAGAATCTCCCAAGAATTGGCGGAGACTTATGGCTATCGTGAATGGATGATTGGCCGGTTTCTTGAATACATGCCTGACGTTGAGCAGTGTTTATCTTCAATGGAGGAACGTCCAAGCACCTACATTCGAACCAATACCATAAAAATCGACTCAAAGTCTCTCGCTTGCCTTCTTGAGGAAAAGGGCATCGAGATTGAACCCACAGAATTGACTGAGGTTCATAGAGTAGTACAATCAGATTTACCTATCGGTGCAACTTCCGAGTATTTAGCTGGATTATACTACATTCAAGACTTGAGTTCCTGCATAGCCGTTGAAGAATTGCAGCCTTCATTTGTTCAACAGAACCTGGACATGGCGTGCGCTCCGGGAGGAAAGACCACATTCATGGCCCAGAAGATGAACAATTCAGGGGCCATCATTGCTCTAGAATACAACCGTAAACGAATTCCATCCGTTATTTTCAATTTATCGAGATGTGGTGTAATAAACACATCTCTATATAACATCGACGCCAGGGCGGCAGGAAGTCTACACAAACGATTTGATCGGGTTTTATTAGATGCTCCGTGTACCTGCGAGGGCATAATCTCCAAGGACAAGAGAAGAAAAATGAGTCATAGCCCGAATGATATTGAAGTCACAAGTCTGCGACAGCTGGATATGCTATTAGAAGCTATCAAGGTCGTAAAATCTGGTGGGCTAGTAATCTACTCCACATGTTCCTTTGCACCTGAAGAAAACGAATTGGTAGTCAATGAATTGTTAAGGAAATGTGGTAACAGAATCGTCGTTGAACCGGTCTATCGCGGTCTACCAGGCCTTACCCGGTTCGGTGATCAGCATCTGCATTCTAGTCTCAGTCGGACAGCGAGACTCTATCCACATATACATGGAACTTTAGGATTTTTCATCGCAAAGTTAAGGGTTTGTTCTTGATATTTCGCTAAAAAAATGCTATGATCGCCTATAGAGAACTGACACGTCAGGAGCTTACCGTATTGCGTAGATCATTTGATCGATGGGGTATTTTTGATTTCGTTCTTGAGAAGAAGATACTACTTAGAGAAGACAAATCGCTTGGCACTAGCCGTAAAGAGATATATCTGACCACAAAAGACGTTGCCCAGGTATTGGTAGAATGGGGGCCCTTGTCTCATTTTGGTATTATGATTGGACACCTTACAAGAAGAACATTCACACCCTCGATGGCTGGAGCAGATCTAATATCAAGAGTTAGCGATAAATTTCCGTTTGTTGTAGTCAACAGATCTGCAGAGGCTTTGGTCTTGTACGGTCGCGACATAATGAGCGGTTCTATCCTGAACTCCAGGGGAGCAACTAAAAACAACAAACTTGTTATAATCCTCAATGAGAGTCGATTCGCTATCGGGCTGGGAATTACGATGAGATCTCTAGAAAACACGATTGACTTGAAGGGCGACCGAATCATCGTAAAGACAATGATTGACGCAGGCCATTATTTGAGAGCCGAAACGCCGGGTTTGAAAAGAAAATATATACCTATGGAACCGCCTGAAGAAAAAATGAACTCCTCATATCGCTCCCCCTAGCATCAACATAGTCCCGTTTCCTATTTTGTATTCTTTTATGTTCTAGGTTTTTGATTTATTTTCGTGTCTTGATCAGAACGAAAACAGCCACGGCACCCATCATGCCGCCAAGAACCAAAAGGACTTGAATGGGAAACCCTCCTGTCGCTGTAGCAGTTCCACTTGGGGCTTGCTGAGTCACAATTGCGACCTCTGTATCTCCAATGTTTTGGATCTTGGAGAAACCGGCTATCGTCATCTGTGCAGATGTTGCAGGGGTAGTCGAGGCGATAGTAACAGGTGTACCATCCATCGTGGCACTTGCCTGCTTTTCAGTTTCTTGGAAGGTGCCTTCCCTGAAGCTGCTTTCTCCTAAGGAGTATATGGATACTACTCTAGCCCCGCCTAATTCTTCAAATCCTGAAGACGCGGCACCGGCCTGGCTTCCAGTTGGATCAAACAAGAAGTGCCAAGTGGTCATAGACCTTCCCACATCCCTAAAATTGAACAAGGGTTCTTTCATAATCGCTGAAGCTTGGGTGTTCATCAGTTGGTCTGCAACATTCGTATGGTTAGCCTGTAGAAGGCCAATAGGATAATTGATATCCATCTTTCCGTAAGGTGTTGTGAGGGTCAAGGGATCCGTAATGCTGATCGATCGCCAGTCCAGGTCAATCACATCCGCAGTTTGATTTTGACTAGAGAGCGTTATACCTGAAATAAAAGAGGGTTTCAGTTGCACGTTATATGATAGCGTCAATTCGTCCGGCGTTCCTCGAAGTTGGCCAGTATAGGTCAAAGTTGCATTAGTCATCTTCACAGGACTCCCTTTCTGAGATGCCATCGCATTGTTAACTGATTGAATTAGCTGCGGCATTCCGTCTTCATCTGCCTGCATTGTGAACCTAACAGTTTCACTCTTTCCGTTGAACTCCTGGGCTAACGGACTGCTCGGAGGATACTTGATGCTAAGGAATCTAACTGCGCTCCAGTCAACCTCACCCTTGTTTGTGGTCGGTACCAAAGATGAGGTTATTTGAACGCCATACACAATCGATAACTGATTAATAAGCAAAAAAGATATTATACCGCAAAAAAGAAAAATTAGACCTAAAATCAGCACATGACAAATCAACTTTTTCTTGCTTATATTCTTTTTTGAAGAGATGCATAATCAGGATCTGTTAGTCTTTTCACTCATGACAGACTTGTGTCGGGCAGTGAGATAGTCGACCATTCCTTGAGCGAAAATTTTACATTCCTAGATATTGTTCCATTTTCCAATTCATTGATAACCATAATCTCAGGAGGAACCGGCTCAATCAAGTTGATAAGAGGTTTCAACTCAATTGATGA
Source organism: Thermoproteota archaeon (assembly GCA_046729835.1). GTDB lineage: Archaea > Thermoproteota > Nitrososphaeria > Nitrososphaerales > Nitrososphaeraceae > TH5896. The sequence continues at coordinate 6,837 of JBKPHJ010000152.1, read as the reverse complement.
AGATCTCGCGATTATACTAAATGTAGGTGATAACGTGTGGAAATATGGGCTATATATCTGTCCTGATATTGATACTGTAATCTACGGATTATCAGGCCTTCTTGACTCCAAGCGGGGGTGGGGTATTAGAGGGGATACTTTCAATTTCGTAAACCAGACTGGGAAACTTGGACAAGAGAATTGGTTCAGAGTAGGTGATATGGATCTAGCAACACACATATTTAGAACAGAACTGCTTAAAAAAGGCAAAAGGCTGACCCAGATAACTGAGTCCCTTAGAGCGCACTATAAATTAAAAGCCAGGTTGTTTCCGGTATCTGATGATAGTATCGAAACTCGGGTTGTGACCCATCTGGATGAGATGAACATACAGGAGTTCTGGATCAAGAACAGAGCGAGGCCCAGAGTAGTAGGAATAAAGTACATTGGAGCCCAGGACGCGAAGTTGAGCGCAGAAGCCATGGAGTGCATACGCAAGTCTGAGAAGATAATCATTGCCCCCGCTAACCCCATTAGCAGCATCGGACCGTCTCTGGCCGTGCCAAAGCTTAGGCACGAGTTATCAAAGATCAGGAAAAATGTCGTCGCGATTTCTCCTATAGAGGGGACGCAGGCTTTTAGTGGACCAGCAACAAAATACATGAGGGGCGTAGGTTTAGAGGTCTCTCCTGCAGGAGTCGCACAGTACTACTCAGACGTAATAGGCACATTCATTATCTCCAAACGCGACTACGCAATCTCGAACAAGATCAGAAAATTAGGAATAGATTTATTTCTGACCGATGTCACGATGTTAACAGTGCAGCAAGAATCTCGACTGGCTTCATTTGTAATGGATATTTAGTCGAAATCTGAGATATGAACATGAACAGCTGCGCTATTGTTCCCGTCAAGAAATTCAATCATTCTAAATCGAGACTTTCGTTACTACTTTGTGAAGAAGAACGAGCCATGTTGTCACGCTTTTTGTTAGAGGATACATTGAATACTCTTAGAAGCTGCCGAAGTATATCCAAAATCATCGTTGTCTCTAGCGATCCTTCAGCAGAAGAAGTCACGCAAAATTTTGGAATCGAATTCTTACACCAGGCCAAAGATACAGGAGTTAACGATGCTGTAAGTTGTGCAGACAAATTTTTAGATCGTATCGGTAATTGGATAAGTATTATAATACCTTGTGATCTACCCCTGCTTCTGCCAAAAGATATAGACTTCTTGTTCCGGGTCATGCCAAAGAGAAGGTCATCAGTCACCATATGTCCTTCATACAAATTTGACGGAACAAATTTGCTAATGCGAAGTCCATCGCATATTATATCCGATACCATGTATGATAACGATAGTTTTCAATCACATGTTAGAGCTTCCATCGCAGCTGGAGCTGTCACAAAGATTTTGTTAGCAATGAGGCTGATGATAGATCTCGACACACCCGAAGACCTGGAGCTACTTTTGAATAAACCCGCTCCCAGCAAATCCATTTCATATCTAAAACAAATTACAACTGCCAATTCAACAGGAAGAGGCGTAAAGGATCGATAACCTGGCCTACTGAAATTGTAATGTCGTAATAGTCAAAAATGGATCTGAATGTAATACTCCTTGCAAACTGCCTCCAAGCAATTTCTGGTTCGACGATGACATTTGATCGCTTTAGGTCAGAATCAGGTATTAGGAGTAAAACTGTGGCAAACGAGCTCCTGGATTTCTTGGTTGAAAGAGGAGTGGGCAGACGTCCGTCCAAATCTCTCGTCTCGTTCTCACCAACCGATAGATTGAGGGCATCGATTCTAGCTTTAAGACACGGAGTAGATATTCAACAAGTCGCAAATAGGCTATCATGGAAAGACTTCGAACGGTTTGCATCAGAGATACTAAACAAATCTGGGTTCTACACAATGAATAATGTACGATTCACGAAGCCTCGAGCAGAAATAGATATTGTTGCAAGCAAGTCGTACTTTGCACTTGCAATTGATTGTAAACATTGGGCTTACAACGATCACTCTCGTCTTTCGGCTTACGCGAGGAAACAGATTCAAAGGACAGAGCGATTACTGAAGAGTTCGCGCAAACTTAGAGTCATAGTTCCCGTTGTGCTTACCATCTATCCCAGCTCCATCAGGTACGACCTTATAGGTGTCCCCATTGTAGAGATAGACAAGCTGAAGTTCTTTGCGGAGGAAATCGAACTCAACCTTGAAAAGGTGTTCTGTTTAACGAAAAGTAGCTTGTGTTACTGACTGACATCAATTGCTGGAATTCATATCAACGGAACTCTATAAACTTAGTGCTTTATGTGCTTCCCAAATCTTGTCGCTTATATAATGAAGGGTCTCTACGACATAGCCTTTTTTTTCCTCTGCCGCCTTGTTGCTATCATCTAAAGCTATGCCGACGGCCAAGGGTTTACGATGAACCTCGTCTCTAATCACAATAATGTCACCCTTCTTGAAATCATCAAAGGCAATAATTCCTGGTCTAGTTACTTTAGCCCCGTTACAAACAAACTTAACGGCTCCCATATCTACAGTGACCGAAGGAAAATGAGCCAGGAGTTGATCATCACCAAGGAAGGGAACGATGTTCTTTTCCTTTCCTATCTGGACTGCAGTAAATCCATCAGACCTGTATATGGACTCACTTCCGTCAACTTGATACTCTTTGATGGTCTTTATTTTAGGAATTATATCTCTCGGCCAGCTGGACTCGAGCTTTTTCAACAATGCCGCCGTGTCTCTCTTTGATAGAAAGGTTGTCTTCAAATGGGTATCACTTGTGGTCAGGTAAGCTATTATAATATCGTTTAATTTTTTTCTCTCCTGCTACCGATAGGCACATATTCACAACCCATAGGCCCACAGTATTTCCCTACATAGAGCGCTTTGGGTCTATAAAGAGCAGGTCTGGGAGCAGCTTCAGCGAACTTCTCCTCGATGACGTGTGCAGTCCAGCCAGCAATTCTGGATATCGCAAAAATAGGGGTATTCAGCTCGATAGGTATTCCCATACTGTAATACAATGAAGCACTATAAAGATCCACGTTTGGATAAATCGGTTGCTTTTTGTGTTCGCTCATATATCTCTTTGTGGCGTCTTCCACTCGTGCCGTGATGTCGTACCATGCTGTGCTTCTCTTCTTAGAGATAACTCTAGAAAGATTTGCCAGAATGTCTGCTCTGGGATCTGTGGTCTTGTAAACTGCATGACCCATCCCCATTATTCGTCCTCCCCCGTCTAGCCTGCTCTTGACCCATTTGTCTACACCGCCCAAGTTCCCTATCTCTAGCAGCATCTTCATAACTTGTATGTTTGCACCACCATGTAGCTCCCCTGAGAGCGCCCCAACTGCTCCTCCAATGCAAGCATACATGTGCGCTCTAGTCGAGGCGATCTCCCTCGCAGCAAATGTCGAAGCATTAAAGCTGTGTTCAGCATGAAGAATTAGTGATATATCGAATATTTTAGATTCCTCCTTCGATGGTAGCTCGCCTGTTAGCATGTAAAGAAAATTAGTTGCATGGTTGACGTCACTGAGAGGTTCTATGGGCTGGTTTCCTTTCCTGATTCTGTCCCACGCTGCTACGAGTGTAGCGATCTTTGCTATAAGAATTATCGATCTCTTGATGTTCGCATCCTTTGAGTCACTGCTCATGTCAGGATCATAATCGGAGAGTTCTGAAATAGTTGATTGAACGACGTCCATAGGCCTAGTGGATTTTGGTCTATTCTTCATATTGTCGATAATCGATCCGGGGAGAGGCCGTTCGTCAATCAAAAGAGATGAAAAATCTTGCAGCTTTTCATTATCGGGCAAGTCTCCGAAAAGCAATAGATAGGACGTTTCTTCAAATGTCGAATGGTTGACTAGGTCGAAGATGTCATACCCACGATATATTAGCTTGCCATTATCACCGTCTATAGAGCAGATCTTTGTATCTGCAACCTCAATATTTCTTAAACCGATATTCCTTGTATCCATTTAACAACTCTTGGTTTTAGCACTTTCTATATTAAAGTAATGGACATATGAATTCTCGCAATATTCTATGAAGATTAGATAACTATTGATGCCAGCTCTTGTCTTTCTGGGCTATGTTTCACAAGAAGATGGTTCATGCGGCAAATTATCATTACTAGCCATGGCTTGTATCAGAATGCTCAGATAAAAGAATCCGTACTTTTTGTGATTGTCTCGTATCAGCCCTCGTCTGAATTTGAGTAAATTTTCTAGTATGCTGACTTGGTAACGATTCATCATTTTTCAGGGAAGGATCATATCACTTTTAAGTAAGGCTTGGACGTGAACTAGTACGATGGTTTTCGGTAGGGACATCAGGCTCAACAGGATCTTGAGAGATGATAAGATGGTATGCATTCCTATGGATCATGGTATTACCAATGGCCCCATTGCCGGCTTAGAGGATGTTCATGGAGTTATCTATGGTTATCAGGATGCGGGTTTAACATGTGTATTAATTAACAAAGGCGTCATTAAGTCGATGCCTAGACCTCCCAAAATTGGACTAATCGCTCATTTATCTGCTAGTACTGTAGTCGGGCCTTCACCAAACCGAAAGGTACTCATGGGAAGTGTGGAGGAGACCATTAAACTAGGTGCTGACGCAGTTTCTGTACACGTTAATATTGGCTCCAAAGAAGAGCCGGAGATGCTACAAAAATTGGGAATCATATCTGAACAGTGCGATGAATGGAGTGTGCCTTTAATTGCGATGATGTATCCTAGAGGAGAGAATATCAAGAATCCCCATGAACCAGGTATCGTTGCCCATGCCGCTAGAATAGGTGCCGAGAGTGGCGCAGATATTGTAAAGACGGTTTATACTGGAGATATTGACTCATTCAGGCACGTTGTAAGGTGCTGTCCAGTACCTATAGTGATCGCTGGGGGTCCGAAGGCAAGTACTGATTCGGAAATTACGCAGCTGTGCTTTGATGCGATGAAAGCTGGGGCGAAGGGGATTACATTTGGCCGCAATATCTTCCAACATAAGGACCCCTTCATGATTATCAGGTTACTTTCCCAGATTGTGTTCTCTGGTAAGACCCCTGAAGAGGCGAGGATTATCTGTGCCCACAAATAGAGCTAAGATTCTAATAATCAGACCAGTTATCCAGGGAATTGATATTAAAGAATTCTTGGAATCGCCCAAGGATACTAAAATTCTGTACGCGGATCCTAAGAAAATTCATAGTTTGCCCGTCAAGTCAATGTACGAGTCAACAAGCGCAGACTTTGTAGTATTCAGAGATCTGGGAAAACTCCAAGAGTTTCACGAAGAAGGGAAGACCAAGGGCTACTACAAGAAGATAGAGAGTAACGATGATTTGAAGGAAATACTGAAGGCCGCGAGCGTTGGCGCTGACTTTGTAATCGTGGAAACAAGAGATTGGAGAATCATACCACTAGAGAATGTAATAGCCACTTTGCATCACAGTAACACACAGGTCTATGCTCCCGCATCAAGCACGAAGGATATCGGAATGCTCTTTTCTGTCTTAGAGCTGGGAGTGGATGGAGTTATTCTCTCAACGGGCGATCCGAACGAAATAAGAACTGCAATGAAGATGATGGATTCTTCTAGCTTGAATATTAGTATGCTCACAGTCGAAGAGGTCAAAGATGCCGGAACCGGTGAACGGGTTTGCATAGATACTGCCTCGATTCTCGCAATGGGTGAGGGCGTTTTAGTTGGAAGCAAATCCAATTTCTTCTTTCTCATACATAACGAATCCTTAGGATCATCATTTACATCTCCTCGCCCCTTTAGGGTTAACGCAGGTGCTGTATACTGTTATACGATGGTCCCTGGGGAGAAAACTAAGTACTTATCAGAAATAGAATCCGGATCAGAGGTGCTAGCAGTTGGCAAAGGAGGGAGCGTAAGAGTGGTTACCGTTGGCCGCTCGAAGATCGAAACACGTCCGCTCACCCTTATCGTTGCCAGATCAGATGGGCAAAGAGGGACCGTTATTCTCCAGAATGCAGAAACTATTCAGTTGGTCAAAGAGGATGGTTCCTTGATCCCTGTCACTGGCTTGAAGGGGGGAGACATAGTACTGGGTGTAGTTCGACCTAGCTCAGGAAGACATTTCGGAATGGAAGTTGCTGAGTATATTCTGGAAAAATAAAATTTGTAAATAATAATACCTTGGAGAGTCCAATTTTTTAAAGCATTTGTAATATCTTTAAACGTCTTAACTAATCTTCTACATGCTAGTCCAGAAGAATCCGTTGGATGATATTATTGTCGGTGATTGCAGGAATATTTTGTCTTGTATCCCAGAAGGATCGATTCAGGTGACCGTTACTTCTCCGCCATACAGGAATGCGATCGACTACGGTATTCACGCCTCAGGAACAGGTGGCTATTATAGAGGTAAACACCGTGTAGGAACTGCCCAATATCTACTTGAGATGCAAGAGATTTTTAACGAGAGAGTCTATCGGGCAACCAAGGAGGGTGGATATTGTTGCATAGTCATAGGAAACGAAGTGGTTAATGGGACCATCTTACCCCTACCCCACATGCTCCTCTCAAAACTAGTTCAACCGTCTGGTAACTGGATACTGCATGAAGAAATAATCTGGCATAAGGTTACTGGCGGAACGAATAGGTATGGGTCGTTCGTGATCAATCCATATCCTAAATATTATAGAGCAAATATAATGCATGAATTTATCCTGGTCTTGAGAAAGGGTGATGTTTCAGTTGGCAGAAGAAGGAAGGAAGCTTTACCCGCAACTCATGAAGAGTGGACAAAGGAGATAGCCAATTCGATCTGGCATATAGCTCCTATACCTCCGGGTTATAT
>JBKPHJ010000151.1:0-3035 GCA_046729835.1 Thermoproteota archaeon | reverse complement strand
AATCCATTTCGTCGGCAGCGTCAGATGTGTATAAGAGACAGGCTGGACTTATCAATGGCGTTAGGGTTTGGGGACACTCCATATCAAGCGGACAAAAATGCTCATGAAGCCCGAAAGGACGGAGTTCAAGTCGCCGTGCCGAGAATTTATGGTTATAACTCGGAAAGCAATCATTGGAGCAATGAAGATGGCAATATCCGGATTATGCATATTGACATTAATGGACTGAGTAAGCTTAATTCCTGTAATTCTCCGTACCAGATAACATCAATGATCTTTAGGGTGTATTCAAAATTGGTTGATACGTTTATGGAAAAAGAGTCCCTGACGTTTTATCTTGGAGGTGATAATTTCATGGTGGTCGCAAGCGATATGCATAAAGGAGAAATAGAAAAGATGCTACGTATGATAACTGATGATACACATATTCATCTCAATTGCGGAATCGGAAAAGGAAGAACCGGGAGGGAAGCTGCTTCGAGTGCAACAATGGCGTTAGATACTATCAGAGAATTACGTGAGAAAGGAACCCATGTATCAATTTATGAAATCTAATGCCTATACTAATAAAGAATGCGAGTCTTTTACAAGGACGAGACTTAAAATTTGTAGAAAAAGGAATCATTCAGATCTCTGATAACGGGATCATTACTAAGGTTGGAAATGGTCTTGATTATAGTGACGTCGGAACGGACTCATCAATTTTCGATGCGGAAGGTTTCTTACTAATACCTGGTCTTGTCAATGCACATACACATATCGGAGATTCCATTGCAAAAGACATTACTTCTGATCCAGACTTGTCTTGCGTTGATCCAAGGGCGGGGATAAAAAACAAGATCCTTTCTAGAACAAACCCTATCCAGTTAGAGGTTTTCATGAGATATTCTGCTATTTCGATGCTAAGAAAGGGAACAGTAGCTTTCGCAGACTTCCGAGAAGGAGGCTTGAATGGCGTGAGACAGTTACAGAGAGCAGTTTCTGGTTTAAAGATCAAAACAGTTGTCTTGGGTAGATTAGAAAAGTACTTTGACCCTTCATATTCTAAAAAAGAAATTGATCATAACGGATCATCTTCCAATCCTCAAGAATTACTTCACAATATACATGAAGTACTTGAAGTCGCTGAGGGCCTTGGGATAAGTGGAGCAAATGAGAACACAGATGAGTCTCTAGTTAGATATTCCGAATTAACCAAAAATTACAGAGGTGGGAGGATCCGGGATACCAAACGATTGCTTGCAATCCATGCTGCCGAGTCACATGAAACTACCTCATTGTCAATTCAGAAGACTGGTCTGACAGAGGTTGAAAGAATAATCAAATTCCTTAAACCTGACTTCGTAATACATATGACACAGGCCAATGATAACGACATTTCATCCATATCAATGAATAAAATAGGCATTGTGGTGTGCCCAAGATCTAACGGAGTAATAGGTTGCGGTATCCCAAGAATCTCATACATGTTGAGCAAAGACTGCGTGATTGGGATCGGAACTGACAATGTTATGCTTAATTCGCCAGATATGTTTAAGGAAATGGATTACCTCTGGAAGGTCTGCAGAGCTACAGGTGAGCGCTCAATAAGTGCTCGGGATATTCTAAGGATGGCGACCGTAAATGGTGCAGAGGTTCTTCATCTGAATTCTGGCTGCATAGAAGCTGGCCGGTACGCAGATATATTATTCATAGATAAGAGACATATTGACCTGTATCCTATTCACGATCCCTATGCATCTATCGTGCAGAGGGTTAACCAAGAGTCAATTAAAGGAGTTATGATCAATGGTGAATTCGTAACAGGGGTAGGCATCACTGGTTGAAGATCGTTATCAATGCCGCAATGACTGTCGACGGAAAAATCGCTACAAAAAAGGGAAATTCAGCTATATCGTCAAATGCTGATCTGAAGAGAGTGCATCAGCTCAGAGATACAGCGGATGCGATAATGGTTGGCATATCTACAGTACTAATAGATGACCCTCAGTTGACAGTTAGGCTCGGTAGGACGCGTTCCAAATATCCTACCAGAGTGATAGTTGATAGTAGTGGTAGGATACCTTTAGACTCTAAGATTTTGAAAAATGCTCACGAATTAAATACCATAGTAGCTGTGTCGAAGGGTGCTTCTTTTCATAATATTCGTAGGATAGAGAGTACCGGTGCGAAGGTGATAATTGCAGGACATAATAATGTTGATCTTAGAAAGGTTTTTCGGCTTTTAGAAAAAATGGGATATAAGAAGATCCTAGTGGAGGGTGGGGGAGAGCTGAATTGGTCTGTTCTAAAACTGGGAATTGTTGATGAATTGATAGTCACTATATCTCCTCGGATTATTGGGGGGAGATCAGCGATCACGCTGGTTGAAGGGGAGGGTTGGAATCGAATATCTGAAGGGATTCCGCTTAAGCTTTCCGATTTAAGAAGGCATACAAACGGCGAACTGGTTTTGTTTTATAAACCTTAACCTGCTGGGACAAGAATGTTAATTTTTTGGTGTGCCATGCTTTGTGTGGTTTCTAGGTTGCGGTCTAGAAGATCTTGACCACAAATATAAACGACCATAATTACCTAAAAAAACTAAAATTAGTCAAGGTAGTCATATATACGATGAATAAAAAGGAATTATCTAATAATTGTAGGAATGGTAGTCACATTGATTGTGAGGAGTGCGTATGTAGATGTCATATCCCTGGTACTATGGAATACATGTCTCGTAATATAGCTCGATTAGAGAAGGAACGCCCTGGACTAGGCGAGTCGCTTCCAGCCTTCACCTAGTAGATTCGTAATATGGCAATTCAAATAAGCTGGAAATAATGGTGACTATCATATAAGACTTTCTAGATCTCCTACTATTCTTCATCGAAACTGACTGAGCGGATATCCTGGATTAGTTCAAGCAGAACCGGTCAGAATTTTATACGTACCTTAGGAATGAGTATAATCAGGTACTACGTAGTCGTAATTATGCAACAAAAGCTTCTTGACCATGTCGAGAAATTTATAACCAATCAGCAAGAGATGAAGAC
>JBKPHJ010000150.1:0-1679 GCA_046729835.1 Thermoproteota archaeon | reverse complement strand
ATCATAACATTACCACTATTGACCACTGTCAACGACTAAATCCAGTAAATAGATTGTAAATCTGTGGACTAAAACTTTTTAGCGCCTTCTGTAATTCCTCGCTCGGGTTCCCGTAAACATCAATTGTATTTATCCTAGAGATGATCTCTTGGCCGAGAATCTTTGGAAGTATTGTTCGTGATGCAAAGCAATTATTGTGAACAAGTGCAGCTTCTGAACTTGCGTATGTTTCATGTACCATACATTTTGTCTCATCTCTATTAAGATAAAACTGGTAATTTATTGTGCCCGGCTCATTGGTTTCTACTACTCTGCTCATGTCCTGTACTAGTTTCTTATACTCTTCGATTTTTCCTTCTTCTATAACAAATTCTGCTCTAATGTGCATTTGACTATGTTCCATGTTTCTAGTGTCGACTTTAATCTTCATCGCGTATTATGATTACGGTTACGGTCCAACAGAGCTTTTACACAACTGAAGTGATGAAATTGCTGAGCGCCTGGGCTTGCTAGAACAAAAACTAATTTTGAATGAACTGTTCTGAACGTACGAGCTGAACTTTGGCTGAACGCTACTAAGGCAACTCTTTCTGAACAGATTGAACGTTCAGTGTGTTCAGTTTGAGATATATATAAAATTCACCTCGATCATATTGAGATAATACTATGAATAGTTCTATACCACAGTGTGACCGATGTAGTTCACCTGTTACTGATTCTATAGAAGTAGAAATCGAAAAACATGGCAAAGTAAAAATGGGCAAAAATATTTGTGGTTCATGGATATGCAATGATTGTATGATTGAAAGAGTAAGCGAGGTTACCTCGACAAATCAGGACGACGGCCTACATCATGAACATATAAGAGATGCGAGCAGATCAGATGTGTCTCCTAATACCCCACCAGCAGATGAAGCTGATCTATGATTTAGGAAGATTATAATAACTGCAATGAAAATGGCTTACGACATGCAAGAATTTCAAAAAGCAACTTGTAGCTCATGTGGAACAAAATTTGTAGCGGAAAGTGCAACAGCAACTTTGTGTCCATCATGTTCTGCAAATCAAGAACATCATCACAGCGGATGTGGTTGTGGGCACTGACTTAGATCTTTGCCTATTTTTTTATTTTATCGATAAGTGGTTTAAACGATTCCGAGGAAATCCAACGACCATGTCAGTATAGCTCTCACTAATCGGTCTTCAGAGCAAGACTGTGATGACCCAGTTAGGATATCATCTCGTAGCAAACTTATCTGGTTCTGCGATTAATAATTTGATGCCTTGCAGCATTGACTCGTGCGCGAACATAACCAACTTAAAGCCAAAAACGAAAGGACGGAAATCCATTAACTGAACGAATTTTAGCAGAGATATATTTCTCGTAGAAATATGTTATCCAAAGTAGCAGTGGAATAACTTTTAGACTCATCAGTCAAAACCGCACTCTGGTAAGGACTTATTCATTTAATTTAGTTCATTTATTTTAGATGATACAAGAAAATTCGAAAATATGCTAAATGAAAAAATTCAAGAACTTGAGATAGAGCTCGACGCTTCAAAAGCTGCTAGAGAAAAAGAAGGTCTAACAAATGAGATTGACGCTCTAAATTGTGTCTTAGGCCATTTGTTCAACCTGAAGTCTGGTGGTAACATTGCGCAACCCATAGAAATTGCAG
>JBKPHJ010000149.1:0-1470 GCA_046729835.1 Thermoproteota archaeon | reverse complement strand
GGTTCACTCTATCTGCAACTGGAGACTTCATTTATATTTGAATCGACAATGTGAATTTGACTTACATTAACAGCGCTGACAACATATCCTTAACACTATTAGCGGATTGTATTAAATCACCGTTTGCACCTTGTTTCTCCGCATTCCTAATAAATAAATCAAGCTTTTTAACGTTAGTAATATAGAAGTAGTATAAATAATACCTGATTATTAATCTTATTGAGTGAAAGGTCATTCATCTTACAGCGTCGAGAGAATTTGATTACCTCAAATACTCTAATCAAATGCTAGATAGAACAAATATAACATTTCTTTCTGAGAAGTTTTTGGGCCATGTATGCGTATATTTTATTGGTTCAAATGACTACGATTGTAGCCATGGCAGCAGCAGTTATGGCTATGCTGGTGGTATCAATCGTTGCAGTCAGTACAGTATTTGCCGTAACAGATAATGCAAGGACAGAAGCAGTAGAAAATGACAGCAGCAATATAGCGCAACTTTAGAGGGAATGCATAAGTTTCTCGGAACAAGAACAATCCTGGTTAGCGCAACGATTCCCTATGAACTGCGAATATATATTATTTTTTGTTTCGAAAGATTCCAAGCATCTAGATCGGTTGATAGAATATAATTGCGGAAAGAATTATTGCAGGTATCAGAGTGTAATAAATAAAAGTGCGGTTACGTAGAAGAGAATTCAAACAAGAAAAGCGAGAACTAGTATTAGAAGTGGCAGACGAGGCATTAGAGGAGGGAGGACCTTTGCTTTTCAATCACACAAGTATTTCTATATTGCTACTTATTATTATCTTCTTCATCTTCTTCTATGAGTTAAGTTATTTTTAATAGAATTCTATGAAAATCTTACATACGACTATGAAATATTACAGGATTTGCAATCTTTTGCTTGACCAAGAAGTTGCTCTTATCATCACTCTCAAATAATCGAAGTTGCTATTGCTTTCTTTACACTTTATCTCATCAATCCTTCAGGCAGACTTGATATTTAAGATAGTAATAGTTCCAATACCGATAAATATAATAGAACTTCCATTTTCCCAGGAGCAGTATCAGGATCGGGGTTAAATGTCGCAATAAGAGTGGTATTATTTAAGAAATCTTTTAACTGAAATCAAATGATCTGTCAATTACTTCCATATATTGCAATATTCGGCTATCTCAAATAATTCCTCGCCGGATCCAAGTCCGAGAAACAAGTTCAAAATATATTAGCATCCTTTTCCAACTCAGTTCATATGGGAAAGCCACAAGATAGCCAAAGAGCATTAGTCTTACAAGGGTGAGGCTCACTTGGTGCATATGAAGCAGGAGCCTACCAAGTATTATATGAAAGGATCACTAAAAAAGAGAGAAAAAGGGAAAAGTGGTACCCGCAATTATCAATCATGAATTAAGAATTGGAAGAGTGTTCGCGGAATACAAAGATAGACTGGTTATAATAGATGGTG
>JBKPHJ010000148.1:0-21010 GCA_046729835.1 Thermoproteota archaeon | reverse complement strand
TGAGATTCCCTATCCAAGGAAATCCATTTTCGTTGCAACTACGGAAGACATGGTGAATGCCGCTTCTATTTCAGAAAACCGTCCTCTTCCGTTTAGACCATTTCAGAGTGCAAGGTTTCTTATTGCAGGTAAAGAAGGATTGCCTCAAGGGAAAAGACATAAGATTGTAATCCTCAGCAAGCTGGAAGGTTTCGAACAAATAATTATACCCTTTACACTCGTAGACTATGTAGGTGAGCAGAGAGAAAAAATACTCATTCCTTCAAATATTATGGAAGATCCTGTCTACGATACCAATAATGAAGATACTATTTTTAAGAATTTTACTTCCCCCCTGATATTATCTGGAAAAAAGGCCTATATAGTTTGTTCCTCCAACGGATCAATTTCTGCAAATTGGACATGGATGGGCGCCAGATATGATAATGGCGGACTGTACGTACCGCCTGTAAGAGCATTTGGAAGAATTATTGTCGAGCTCTCAATAGAGGATCAAGTAAGAAAAAGACTTCCCAATTTTGTCGCCTCTTCAAGACACGAAAAAGGAATTCTGACGACAAGACACGAATTAGCAGGTCTTCAAGTGAAAAGAAAATTATTTGTTCCAACTGAACGAAAAGGGTTCGTGACTATACTTGAACTAATAGGTAGAAGTATAGATCTGCCAAAATTGGGCCCTAGAAAAAGATCTATGAAAGCAAGGCGTAAGGTACGGATACATTTCGTTATAGATGGTAATATCACTAGCTATGGATTAGCAGCTATTTCTCAAAGTAATTCCTCGAAGTTTAATGAGGGCGAAAATTGTCTCCAAGTTCAGACCGCTGCAAAGAGAGGTATAGCACATTACTTTGGAACAATTGGTATCGCACCTAAACAACTAAAGCCATCCCGAATTTTGGTCGATACATATGACAATGATCTGGAATTGTCGTATGATATAGAAATATCGGCTGGAGGAACAAGAGAGATCGCATTGGTTGCCGCTGGAAGCTTTACTAATTCTAGAGATTGTCTGGAAGAGTATCAGAATATTAGAGACAACTACAATTCACTCTTGCAAGAAACCCAGAATCATTTCAACTTTGCAGTCTCATCAAATACATTAGATATCCAGCCGAATTCTAGACAAAATCCCACGATCGTAAAGATCGCTAAAGCCTTCGAGAAAGCAAAAACGAGTATGGAATATCTTAAGGCCGAATACGATGAGCTTGGTCCCGGCATCTGCGCCGGACTACCCAGATTCCCAAATTATTGGGCTAGGGATACGGGATGGTCTTTAAAGGGTTATCTTTCAATTGGCGACTACGATTTTGTGTTATCAGTGTTGGAGAATTTCCTCAAACATCAAGCTAGGAGAACTACAAGATCGACTATTAAAGGAGAACTGCCTATGATTATTAGTGGGAAGGCCTTTCTCCATAATACTACATTTGGGTCAGCCGATTCAACTTTCTTATTCCCATGGGTTATTAGAGAATATGTATATTCGACAGGAAATATAGGTTATCTTAAGAAGAGATGGAAGAATATAGTTGATTTAATCAACTGTGGATTCAGCAAGGATATTGACGGAGACGGGTTAATCGAACATGGTTTTACGGGAGTTGCAGAAAAGCTACCCATTCAGGATTCTACATGGATGGACCATATTGACAGAAGAAAGAGTGCCAATGATGTTCAAGCCCTCTTCTATGAGAGCTTGAGCATCGGTATTGATCTGGCAAAAATTATGGATGACAAATTCCATCTTGAAAGGTGGAAGAAAAGTGCATTGAATTTGAAGCAGACGATAGAATTCGAATATTGGAACAACAAAGAAGGGTTCTATTATGATACTATTAGAAGAAATGGTACCAAAGATGCTAGCATCAGACCCAATGCTCTTGTCATGTTGTTGACAGGAGTCACTGACATAAGGGCTCGTATAGAATCAGTACTAAGAAGAATCGAGAAAAGCGATGTTACAACACCATGGGGAGTAAGGACACTTAGCTCTCTTGATCCAAAATATCATCCCAGTCTTTATCATGACGGCGCAATCTGGCCGCTGGTTACTGGTTGGGCGGCTGCTGCGGAGACAAAATACGGGCGAAAGGAACAAGCATTGTATTATATCGAATCGATGGCGGAACGGATACTTTCTGAAAACGGAATGTTCGCAGAAACCTATAGAGGGGACAGACCAGAACCATTCAATTCGTGTATTTTACAAGCTTGGTCATTGGCATTGTATGTGTACTCAGTACGCGAACTCCTTTTAGGCATGCACATTGACTTAGTCGATAATCGAATCATTTTTGATCCCCGGATACCTGACTCCATAAGGAGCAATTCCGTACCGATAAGCATTCAACATACCTTCCATACAACGAGAAAGCCACAAGTATCGGAGATTGTCTTAGACCCATCTCGAGAGAAAATAAAAATACGCCTTAGGAACTCAACAGAGTATGATGCGTTTCGTCCCAAACTCATAAGTAACACGTATTCGGTTGATATCGAGCATTAATCTTTCGAATACAAATAAACATGACTCATTCTTCTGCAGAGGAACAGTTGGGACTAGTTTCGGTTAAACACGCCGTCCTCTTCTACCTCCGGGTTTTCGAGTAGTATCGTGTGGGATGGGTGTCACGTCATCTATTCTTCCAATTCGGAAGCCCGCTCTTGCTAATGCTCTAATAGCTGCCTGAGCTCCTGGACCAGGGATCCTGGGGCCGACTCCGCCAACTGCCCTTACCCTAATATGAAGAGCGTTTATCCCTTTTGTTTTGGCCATATCTGCCGCAGCTACCGCGGATTTCATTGCAGCATAAGGAGATGATTCATATCTATCAGCGGTAACATGTCTACCACCTGAGCTGAAGGAAATCGTTTCAGCACCACTTAGATCTGTGATATGCACTAGAGTATTATTGTAACTACTAAAAATATGTGCAACACCCCATCTATGCTGGGTGACTTCATTGGCTTGATCGCTCATCGCTCGGAGAATATCATTTGCCAGATCTATATGAATGTAGTGCACCTACATAATTCGGTTGGCATTTTCATACTAGACGAAATAATTCAATAACACAGGTAGACACCAAGCTTAAAACTAAGAATATATCCATAATAGGTTCAAGGGAAATGATGCTAGACGAAGCATATCTTTAGAATGTGTTTCATACTCAGTATCATGCTTTAGGTTGGTTTTCGATTTTTTCATTTGTATCGCGATGATTTGATTAGAATAGTGAACCGATCACTACTACAGACCTGAATAACCCTTATTTTCCAATTCTTCCTGACTATCGTTTTTTCCCGCTAACATCACTTTTCCGTTCCCCTTCGATACTATACCAATTTCTATCAGTTCTAGATTCTTAGAACTTGCAAGCCTCCTAACTTTCCTTATCTCGTGAGATGGGATTGTTCCCACTATTTCGTATTCTTCCCCACCGTACCACACCAACTCATTATAGTCCAGTCCATTTTCGAGGGAGAATTCTCTTATCCCTGCGGCCATGGGAATACTGTCAATGAAAAGATTGACTTTACTCTTGATTGCTAATCGATACAATGAAAATGCAAGACCATCACTTGAATCAATAGATGAAGAAAAGTATTTTCTAAATGTTGTGCCGAATTTCAGTCTAGGTTTTGGCATCATCACATTGAAAACAAATGAAGCTTTCATTTGCCTATTTGACTTAGCATTATTCAATACTATTCTTAAACCAGCTGCTGCCTGTCCAAAGACTCCGGAAGTCACAATGATATCTCCAGGACGTGCTCCACTCTGAGCAGGTATTTTTGAAATCGGACAATTACAATGCCCAATCATTGAACAATCTATAGTCAACTCATTACTGGAGTTGGTATCCCCTCCAAGGATGTTAATCCCAAATTCTTTGGCAGCGATCCGGAAACCATGTGCTAGACCTCTGACAGTATGTAACGAAATAGATTTTGGGAGTCCTAATGAGATCATACATGATGAGGGTTCTATACCTTTGGCTGCGAAATCGCTTATACAGGATACAATGCTTTTTCTTGAGATTTGCCAAGGACTCATACATGGTGGAACGTCTGTACTTCCAACTAGCATGTCACACTTAAAGGCCAACAATCTTGGTAGCCTTGAGCTACCTAGGTCGAGGAGCGCTACGTCATCTAAAGGGAAGGGCTGCTTTTGAAGTCTTAGTATGGAAGAGAGAATATTAATTATCTGCTCTTCCCTTGACTTTCTCATTAATGGTCAATACCTTATCCTTTATGAATTCAAATAAATCATGAGCGTTATTTCTGGTTGACTCCACTGAAATTCGCATTGCGTCCTCAGTATTTGATATTCTGACTAGTATCCAAGAATTCTCATCCAACAGAGCCTTGACGCCGTCGAGAAGGATTATTTCCGACGCCATTTTTTGCAACGATTCAGCCAGCTCCCTGATCATATCATTTTGCAGCGAATTAGGGACATGAATCTTCGATCGTATCTGTTCATATGTTTGTGTGTATTTAAGGTATTCTGCTTGTTGTTTTTCTTCCATGTTTGCGATCAATGCACTCGCTAAAAATCCGTCTCTACACATATTAAAATGAGGAGATATATAACCTGCACTGCTTCCCTCGCCCCCTGCATCGGCTCCTGTCTCTATCATTTTGCTAACAACATTTGCTTCGCCTACTTTTGAGTATTCGATTTGAGCACCAGAACTTCTAATAAACTTCTCCAGAGCCTGGCTAGTATCCAAGCTTACAACAAATTTTCTTGCGCCTAGATCAAGAGCTGCACCAACACATAGTAACAAAGTAGCATCAGGATCCAATTTTCTGCCATGCTTATCTACTACAACTACTCGGTCTGCATCCAAATCAAAAGCAAAACCAAGAGCTAGTGAATTATTCACTACCAATGATCTTAACTCATTTAGATCTTCAACTGTCGGATCCGTTCCTCTTGAAGATATCCCGTAGACATCATTGATAGCCACAAAACCATGACCTAACTTATGAAATAATTCATTTATGTAACCACAGGCAGCGCCACCCCCTGGGTCTACTCCGACGTGTTTTTTTTTAGGAGCAGATAGATTCCCGACGAAGTCCAGTACATCATTCACATAGGATGTAGTAATCTGATATATTGCTCCCGGAGTATCTGGGGCAGGCGGTTCAGAAGCGAGCATCGCTTCCAAGTCTTCTTCAGATATTCCTCTTCCCTTTAAGATGAATTTCAACCCGTTCCATAATACAGGATTGTGAGATGCAGTAATCATAATTCCACCATCGTATTTTCTTGATTCCCTGAACGTGAAAGGAGTGGGGGTGATTCCTAAATCGTATACGTTGACTCCTTGTTCCAACAAAGCTGCGACGACCGAAAATTTCAAGACGTTACCAGATGGTCGGGTGTCCCTTGAAACAATACAAGAGCCTCCTCTGGCCATCAATTTGGAAGCAAATGATCTGGCGAATCTAGAAACTTCGATCGTCGATAGGTCTTTTCCATATTCGCCTCTTATTCCTGAAATAGATAATTTCATGATCTAGTTGTATGCGTCGTCTATTTATTCGTGTGCCGAGCCTAGGGGACATTACTCTTTATTAGGGGTGAAGAATAAATAAAAATGTGGTCATTAATCCATATCTATCGCCCTAGTAGCTCAGTTGGCGGAGCAAGGGTTTCGTAAACCCTAGGCCGTGGGTTCAAATCCCATCTAGGGCTATCAACGATTAATTTAGTTCGTTGAGACACCTTTAGCAGCTGATCGCCGTGGAATTTTGTGTACTCAATTTTTTATAGAGTCCCGTGTTAATTCTTGAAAACAGTAAAAGGTTAAATTTAGTTCATTGAATATTGAAGATGCTTGACATCAAAGAATGTGGCCCAAATTTCATCGTCCCAGATGGAACATGTAGAGAGATCCTCACCGCTTCAAACCGGTAGCAGAACGAAAATTAATTATCACAGAAAAGCTGAATCAGAATTCTTCGTTGATAATTCCGCTTTAGCAGGATTCACAGGAGAGCGAATTTTGTATATGGCAATCAGAGAACTCATCGAAAATTCTCTTGATTCCTGTGAAGCAGAACGAATCTTACCTAAAATATCTATATCTCTTAGGTTAATTGACCCCCCAAATGAATTGTGGTCAATTTCCTGCGAGGATAATGGGATCGGTATCCACTCAGATAAAGTTTCGGTCGCTGTCTGTTCGTTTCTCACCTCTGGTAAGTACGTGGAAAAACAGCAGCGAGGCTTATTCGGTGTCGGTCTTAAAATGATCGCCGCATTTTCTACAAAAGATACGGATCATCCTCTTAAGGTCTGGTCCAAATCAGTTGAGGAGAATTGTGAATACTATTTTGAACTCCGTACAGACATAGGTACAAATAAGCCGATTATATTGACAAGAAGAGACTCTAGACCAAAAGAAGCCGTGATCAAGGGAAAATCAGGCTTTAGAATAGAGGCGGTTCTAAGAGGAAGGCTTTCCCCTGTGACAAAGAATCGGATATATGATTACATAAGTCAAACTAGCATCGTAAATCCCTATGCGATAATTTCGTTCTCCACTGATGACGGAACAATCGTTTTCGACAGGAGGACTACAATAATGCCAGAACCGTCCAAGGAGGTTCTTCCTCATCCCGCGGATATGGACTTAAAGACACTGAAGAAGGCCATCGCAAGTTATGCCCACCAAAAGATAACCGTACAGGGGATACTATGCAATTCCTTTCAAAAGCTATCCTACGATAAGGCTAAGGAAATAATCAAGAATGCTGCTATTGACGTTAAGCAAGCAGATAAGTACAGTGAACATGAGCTTATTAGAATTGTAAATATTTGCCGACAAACTAAATTTCAATCACCTAATATAGAACATTTGAGTCCAATTGGACAACAAATTTTTACCGTTGGAATGACTTCCGAAAAGGCTATCGTTACTAAGAAGAATACCATGGATTCTAACGGTCCAGTGCACCCAATAATAACAGTCAGAGACTTGAAACCCACACTGACCGGATACTCGTCCAGGGCATGCATAATCAACAATAGACCGACCATCGTAGAGTGTGGCCTAGCTTATGGAGGGAATATCTCTTATTTCAAATTGTATCGTTTTGCGAATAAGATCCCATTACTTTATGATGAAGGAGCCGATGTTGCTAGGGAAGTCATCTCAGAAGTAGCGCTTAACAAAATGGGAATTTCTAAAAAGCAAGTAAAGGAACAGTTTAGCAATCTAGACTCCAGGTCAGATCGTGCCATCGACCTTTTACCTATTCATATATTTTTCCATATTTGCTCGACAAGGATCCCATATAAGACTGCAGGGAAGGAAAGCATTGCATCAGAAGGTGAATTAAAAAAATATATGAAAGCGTGTCTGAGCGACCTTTATAGAAAGGTGAGTAAACAGATACGACGTGAAATTTACCTAAAGGACGCCGAGAATAGGCTCAAATTGTATAAATACTATATACCATTAATAGTAAACGCAATCTCTGAATCCATTAAAGTCAACGCTAACGATTTGACCAATAGCTTCTTGACTTTAGTTGAGAGGCATGTTAAGAAAGAAACATCGGTAGGTGTGAGTCATCCTTCTATCAAAAATACGGTTATATCCATGCCTAAAGATCAGAATCGCAGTATACACGGAAGAAATGGGAGCACTCAGAGGAAAAAGTCTGATCTTGCCTCGAAATCCAACAAAATTCGGGAAACGAGGCAGAAATCGGATACACAGGAAAAAATAGAGAATTTCATCACGTCTGCTGAGCAAGCTGACTAACCATGCCTGCGATAGCCAAACGTCACCGAGAAATAATAGAAAAGATCAAGGTGATAATGAAGGATATTTGTGATGATGTGATATCTGAAAAAAAAATGCCCGCGTTAGACATAACGAAAATTGGATACGATAATACCATCTGGTCTGATGAGAAAAGAATGCTTACTATAGGAAGTAAAACAGTACACGTAAGCCCTGAGACTACAAAAAAGATTCCAACTTTCTCACAATACGTTGTGATGTCAAATGCCGTAAGAAAATTGTTAGACGAACAGATGGAGAGTACTATTAGAGGAATGTACTATGCTACCCTTAGTACAGTAGGAGATGAAATGAACAAACAGAAATTCTGGAGTAGTCAAGATGCTTCAGATGATGCTATCAAAGCTGTTGAATTATTGACTGGGGTTCCACGTGAAGAGTTTTCAGTTACTTCGAAACCGAAGGGAATGATTTCAGGCCCCATATTGCTACGTGTTGGTGGTGACATTATAGACTGTAATCTTGGAAGTCGTGCTACGTCTCAGTTGATTCCTACGAATATTATGGATGTAGAGATCGTAGATGTGAAAGCTGACTTTGTAATGGTTGTAGAGAAAGATACAGTCCTGAATAATATTAGGAAATCTGGCTTTATCCAAAAATACAATGCGATTTTGATGACAGGTTCAGGAGAACCAGATAGAGCGACAAGGATGATGGTTAAAACATTGAATGAGGTTTGGAAAAAGCCCGTCGTGGTTTTTGCCGACGCCGACCCATGGGGGCTAGGGATTGCTCTAAGGTACAAAATAGGTAGTGAATCATTGAGCTATGACAGTGACAGACTCGTTACTCCAGACGCCAAGGTATTGGGCATGATGTTTTCTGATATCTATGAATATAATATTCCTGAAGTCGCTCGACTCACGGCTTCCGACGAGGATCTGAATAGGGCCAGCGACATGAAAAAGAAGCAATGGCTTAAAGATAAGAAATGGCAGAAGGAGTTGGCCTTGTTCCTCAAGAAAAAAGAAAAGTGCGAGCTTGATGCATTCTTCAAGCATGGTTTCAGATATTTAGCGGAAACTTATCTTCCTCAAAAACTGAGAATATCTGGGATCTTGTAAAAGCCGTTAGGGGTTATCAATATCAGATAGAGTAAATTGGGAAACCATTAGCTTGACTCTCATAACAAAATTAGAGATTAATTGCTGTTTGATGAATAGTAGCCCATAAAACATGCGCAGGAAAGTGAAATAGGAACGGCAGGTATGATTTGCCTGCAAGTTACTCACGTTCACAGGTTGCGTAAACATTCTAGGGACGTATTCTCGTATTTTTCTTGTAATAAATGGTATGTATCTTTTGATCGGGATCGATGCCTTCATCTAAAAGTCGATAGGTGTTTTCCGCAGTCACGTAGTCGATTCGCCGTCTGAGGACAGCAGTTACTGGATTTGTCATCTTTACCTAGATCCGTATTGCCATATTAACCGTAGATCATTATCAGATCTGCACAGCTGGATTGAAATTCCATCAGAAAATGCCTGTTTGGTTGTCCGAGGAGGACTCCGTGGAATGAGACCCCTTTATTTCCTTCACTGTCATTTCAATCATCGTCGACAGATTTCTAACATTCTTCTTGTTTCGAATATCAGGTTTTGCTGACTCCATCATCGATTAGGATACATGATAGTCTGACGGCAACTCGTGCTGGACATTTCCGCAAAAATTATCCAGCTGTTTAGAGGCCCTATCTATACCTAAATCAACGATATAGTTTCCTAACCGTGGCCCTTTATCTGTGTTTATCAATATTCTGTAGAGAATAGTAAAGAATTCTTTTGGCTGCACACCTCTTTTTCTTGCGATCGAAAATATTTCAGATTGGATAGTCTTGGACAGCTCGTCTGGATTAGAAGCATTTAAACTCTTTAGGTAATGGGTCAGTTCCAATATCGCATCTTGCTGTGTCTGAGAAAGATTCAAATCAATTCTCTCAAACCCTGACGATAAGCATACACTTGCCCAATTCGATGCCATCTGAATTTTCTTAATTAGGGAATCCGGCTTCTCTTTCACTAGTCCATATTTTACCAGCCGATCATATACCTTTTCGACTAGGTTCCTCTGATCGCGAAACAAAAGTGCCTGCTGTGCCAATATTCTGTACGGAATGTGTGTGGAGGGAGCTTTTGGGGGTTGCAAATGGTGGATGTATTCATAAATTCCCATTATTTTTGTGCGTTTGGCAGTGTTATCCTCAGTTACAGTTCCGAAGTACATGTCTTCGAAGAAATCATATTCATCCATTAAATTTGGAACATCCTCTATGCTCACGTGTCTAGTACCTGATACACGTTTATACAACAACAAGAGCAGAGATTCCTCTGTTCCGTATCTTAACCAAGTTTGGGGGGTCAGAACGTTGCCTGATGACTTGCTGATTTTCTTCCCGCCCTTATCAAGAAACATTTCATACTTAACATGCATTGGGTGGGCAAATTCTAAAATCTCGTCAGATATCCAGTCGTTTACTCTCACTGAGTCTAAAATATCCTTTCCATACGCTTCGAATCTAATATCAAATGCTTGCCAGCGCGCAGCAAATTCGACCTTCCAAGGTAGTTTACCATCTCCATCCTGGAGGTACGAATCTCCATAGTAGCCACAACCCTTTATCTCAACGTTCCCTATACGAGTACCAATGCAATGATATTTGACCAATTTTTTGTCAGAAAGGTAATCTGTCGGCGTGGCTAGGTACATTCTTCCACAGTTATGACATACTGGAAAGTAAGGTAGAGACTGCTGGTATTTTGCCTGTCCCACAATCTCGGTGATCTTCTTTCCGATCCTTTGATGGTCTTTGAGGATCTTGTCGATTTGATTTAAGAGAAGACCACTTTTGTACGTCTTCTGGCCACTTACATGTGTATATTTTATTTTTAATCGGTCTAATGCATCAAGCAATAGCCAGGTCATATGACCTCCGTAAGATTGATGACAAGTTCCAAATGGATCGGGAATGTTTGAAACAGGTGTAGCTATATAAGAGGCTAAATCCTTCGGTAACCCAGATGGTACTTTACGGAGTCCATCCATATCATCTGAATATGCCAAGAGCTCTGCGTTGAAACCCATATTTTTTAACGCGATGGCGATCCCATATGCTCTGACCGCGTCCCCTAAACTCCCCAAGTGAGGGATTCCCGAAGCCCCTAAACCACTCTCAACTCTGATCAAGTTCAGATTTCTATTCAATCGTTTTTCCCTAGAGATCAATTCGTATGCGGCTTTGTCCAGCCAAGTTCCTTTGCCTATCAACACTTCCGATCCCATAGCCAGTCACGCGAATACTTTGGTTACATAATGCTGGTTCTGATTGTAACCAAGCATTCTATAATACTTTCTTGTCCCAACCGCGCTTATCACGGATAATGCCCCCACACCAAATTCATCTTTGGTTATCCGTTCTGCTTCGCTTAATAACAACTTTCCAAGACCTTTATGTTGCCATGACAGGTCATTAGCCTTCATCCCGACATTAATTGTCTGACCGTACACATGTAGCTCTCTTACGACAGCAACAACATGGTCTCTAGGATGATCGGACACATACGAATTCAGTTCAGAGTCAATGGGATCGGTAATCTTTCTTAATCTCAGGAAACCTAATAAAGATGAACCGTCATGTGTTTCACAAGACAAAAATACTTCTTGACCATCAGCCGCCATATAATCGAGTCTAGCCAAATCAAATGGTTGTTTGTCGATATAACCTCTCCTCTTTAATCCTATTTCTCTACACCTAATACATCTGCACTCATATCCTTCACTGCGCAGACTTTCTAAAACTATCTGTCTAAGGTTCCCTTGTGTAGGCCCGGCTACAATATCCTTGGTTTCTATCTCCCTTTGAATCCTCATTATTCTAATCCAAGGTGGAATTTTTTTCTTTAGATCAACAAGTAATTTGATGATCTCATCGTGGGTATACGGAACGTATCTACCTGTACTGTATAACTTGTGTAATCCCGTGTTCCTTAATACGAGTGTAGGATATATTTTTAACATATCTGGTCTGAAACGAGGATTGTAAATAAGTTGGTGTAAGTCATCAGCGTCCTTCCTGACGGAAGAGCCGGGTAAACCAGGCATCATGTGTGCCACTATCTTCAATCCAGCGTTTCTGGCACTTTTGAATGCTCCAATCACATCATTTAGATCGTGCCCTCTGTTGGTTAGGTGCAAAACTTCATTTCGTAAAGATTGCACTCCTACCTCTACCCTCGTCACTCCTAGATCTAGCATGGTTTCAATCTGGTTCTGCTTGCAGTAATCAGGTTTAGTCTCAATTGTTAATCCCACACATTTATTTTTTGATCTCTCGTTGGTGATCATTGCTTCCTGGAGAGTGGATGCTCGTCTTCTTTGAGTACTTGAATTCAACGCATCGTAACAGGCTTTCGCAAAATCCCTTTGATATTTCTCCGGCATGAAAGGAAAAGTCCCCCCTATCACTACTAGCTCTACCTTACCGATATTATGACCATTCCTCCTAAGTGTATTTAATTTAGAAACGATCTGTTTGAAAGGATCATACAAATAAGTCTGAGCAATCTTCGTAGCGGGCTCTGATCCGACGTAACTTAAAGGGGTATTGAATTCGGTGCCGCCTGGACAATAGATACACCTTCCTTGAGGGCACGGATAAGGAACGGCCATTACTGATACAACTGCTACGCCTGATGCAGTTTTCACCGGCTTTACTTTGAATATATTCCTCCATGGACCGTTTTCAGGCAAATTCCTAAGGATGTCTTGACGTTTAGGAATAGCATTCAGATGAAATTCAGATGAAACATCTCTCGAAATTTTTGAAATGCATTTTTTGTCAAAGTCGTAACTCTGGGTGATTCTTTTTGCGATCTTCTTACAAGCTAGATCGTACTGAAAAGCTGCCCCCTCCTCTGATATTTCGACTAATTTCGAGTTAGGCATACAATGTGATATAGAGTAGTCGGCTATGGGAATATTAATTGTTGTTGCTCGTCAAAATAAAAACTTTGTTGACAGAAAAATAATACCAGAGATTTAGAACTCAAAGGCGTATATTTTTTCTACTAATTCTACACGATACTTCTCCAATACCTGGCTTTTCAATAATCCCAATATTCATAGCCCTCATTCCATATTTTCCGAACACAGAAATTATCGCCTCAACTGATTCCCTAGGGACAATCACACACATGCCGATTCCCATGTTAAAAGTTCTATACATTTCGGCTGATTCGACCTTACCTTGTTCTTGTATCAAACGGAAAATCTCGGGAGGTTGGGGCATACTACTTAGTCGATAATTGACTTTACTATTTATCCGGCGTAGCTTAGTAAAGGAGCCACCTGTTACGTGCGCTATGCCGTTAATCACAACGCCCGACCTCAGTATTTTAATCACTGGTTTTACGTATATTCTCGTAGGAGTAAGCAATTCGTCGCCCAATGGTCTTCCTAAATTCCCCACATTCTCCGAGAACTCGTATTTCGATAGAGCTTTCCTGGCCAAGGTGAATCCGTTGGAATGCAGACCGCTGCTTTCTATCCCTAAAATTATGTCTCCATCTCTAATTTTGTCTCCTAAAATAAGATCAGATTTCTTATTGACCAATCCTAGTGCTGTTCCAGAAATCTCGAGATAGGGATGTTCATAATGAGTAGGAAATGTCATTGGCACTATAGCTGTTTCGCCTCCGACTATAGCAACTCCAGCTTCCTCGCCTCCCTTTGCCAGACCTTCGGCGAGCTTACGGAGTAGCTTAGGATCTGTTGAAGCTGTAGCTATATAATCTACAAATGCGATAGGCATACCGCCCACACAGATTATGTCGTTTACATTCATAGCCACACAATCTATCCCGATCGTACTAAAATTCTTCATAGTCTGTGCAACTAAGATCTTCGTCCCTACACCATCACAGTGTAGTGCCAAGACACAGGAACCAATATCTATCAAACCTGCATAGTGACCGAAACCTGACAACACTCTTCCATTATTCGCCCTATTATGAGTCCGTGAAATCACTCGACCTATCAGACTATGGATGTGCTTAATCTCTTTAATATTCACGCCTGCTTGTGCATACGTTAATCCTTTTCGTCGCATTCTCCATGTCTATTATTCGGATAGCTTTTATTAATTTTGAAATCTTTCTTAAACTATCGTAACTATTTGACCGATTTACGCACAGGCTTCAATTACCTATTTCTGTACGAGATACATTTTGTAGGGGGTATATTTTAGTAATCCCTATAAGAAATGTGCTGGTGTTAGGAAGTACTACCCGCTCATCGCCAGTATTAAAGAGTATTATGTCTGAAATGGCCGATGTCTCTACACTGCCTGTAGAATTTTGATCGATATTGAGGTTGTAAAGACACATGTATCCCGGTCTAGAAAGATCTTGTTGCATAGTTAGCGTGGCAGGTTGGAGATTTGGTATTTGACCTACCAGAATTCTTAAAGGGGTACTTTTATCTACATTACACGGAAGCTTAATAGCTATGAATCCTTTCGATATTGCAAAAGGAAAGGTATCGTAGAGGTGGAGAAAATCATTTGCAGGTATTACTTGATGTGAGAGCATCAAGGTTTCTCCCTGCGAGTATAAGCTTTCCTTTGCATCTCTGAGACTGGTATCAGATGTACTGTTATTTCTTACCTTGTTTATCACTGATTTCATTAAGCTGTCTGGGGAAACAATCGATTGCATCAACCCCTCCGAGTTGTTAATGATGTCTTCTGGCCTCTGATTTAAATTCCCACCTGGTTGTGCGATTCCATAATGGGGTTTGTGGATGATAGATGGGTCAACGATCACTACAATTAACATAATAAATATAAGAAACAAAAGGGGGTATTGAAATTTCAACTCTGAACTATGCATGTGATAGGAACTTAAAATAATGTACAAAAGACGAAATGTCATTTTTTTTTGATATTTGAATGATCCGAATTCACTCAATATCCAACTTTAATTTCTTGTAACTTTACTCGATATGATGAATGCCCCTATTTAAGTAATAATTCATACTTTGTTATGCTAAATTAATGAAAAGTGAGACCTGTAGAATATGTGAAAGTTGCGAGCATACACGGATATGATTCGACGCTCGTTGGATGAATCAGGCAACCAGGAAGAGAACATACCTTGTACCCACACAGCTACACTAAAATCAGGCATTATTCTATTTCATATAACGCGATCGACAGCTTTACAGCGAATCTTTCGTCTGTAACTTGTGCTATCGGAATTACGTATTTTTCGGTTTCTTGCTTATATCTTGAGGCCTTTTCGCGCTGACTTACGGTTCTCATATATCTAGCGTTCTCTAGCCTATCAGCCAACATTATGTATCTAATAACTTTGGGGCTCGATGCGATTTTATAGAAATATTCATGCGGATATTCAACCTTCCTACCTTCTAGGGTTTGAGTTGAAAGTGTCATAACAATATTACTCACATCCATTCCGAAATCGTTTAGCAATTTGCTCGCATCATAGGAGCGGTCTCTAGATTGTTCAAGAACATCATGCAGAAGAGCAGCACGTATTGCGTCGATATCATGGAAAGAAATCTCTTCACTTAGAATAAGTGCTACTCTTAGAACATGGTTAATGTATGGATCGTTCCTATTGTTGTTTCTATAAAGACCTGCATGCAGATTAAATGCTACGCTGAAAGCTCTCGTCATTTTATAGACGTCTTCCGGAGAATTCTCAAAGGGTTTCATTAATTTTGATAACCCGATCTTCGTGAATTCATTCAAGTAATTGTCCATAATTCGTTCTACTATTCAAGTGACATTCCCACATAATACTATTCGTTGTTACGGTATTGTGTAATCATAATTCAGCTAAAAGTTCAAAAGGGACCCTCAGCCACATTTAGGGATAGCTGCAGTCATTCCGTACAAACAGGCATCATGCTATTCCACCTTTAATCTAGCGAGTTCCGTATATGCTTCATCTAATTCGTTGAGCATGCCATTTCGAAATCTGGTAAACTTTACATCCTTTGATAACAATTTAAACATTCTAGTGTCTTTTTCGCTCACAGAGTGATTAAATGTAGAATTTTTCTTGTTGATAGTATAGTGAAGCCAATTATACATTCTTGTTAATTCTATTCCTAAGGAAACCGCGTACGTGTTTAGGTCTAGTTCAAGCAATTTCCAATGCTTATCTTTTTCTTCTGAAATCTTTGACGCCCTGATCAATTCTAATGTACGCTTCGTAGTGATACAGCAATTATGTAGATATTCAGATATTATAGTAGCAAATCGCCGACTGCAATGTTTCACAGTATCCACTTCTAAGTATTCAAACAGCAGTTTTTTTAAGATAACATTTTCACAGTATTTAACTAGTAGATGCCCCGAAAAATTCCGAATCGAAGTGAGAATATAGAACAATCCGCATGTGGTTAATGCATAATTTAGGTAACCTCTGCGGAACATGTTACGATGAGTCTCTTCTATAAGATTACGATTCAACAGGATACGTAGAAGTTTTTCATCCTCAATACCTAGGCCTGGCTGCTTTCTGAACCAAAGATATGAATGAAAACGTTCAGTTCTTTCAGGCAGCTCGCTGAATCTCAAAAGGAACGTTCTCTCTGGACCGTTCAGCTCAGGTGTCGAACACAGATTCAGTTCTGAAGTGTACTGACCGTAGCTCATGGTTTCGAATCGTATGTTAGTTTGTCTCACCGTTGCTATATAAAAGGATCCTCCAGACCTGTCTAAACGGGTTTAGTACGCATGAAGTTGAGATTTGTGGACTTTCAACTTTCGAAACGTAGAAAATGTATTGTCACACTTATCACATCTCCATTGACTCGCACGTGCCTCTTGATACCGAATGTGACTTGCTGATTCGTTATTATACATTCCTATCTGATCGTTGTAGTTTATTGGATTATAGTTGATCCTGTACTTTAATTTCGATAAATTGATCCTCAACACTGCATGCGCAAGGTTACTACATTTAAAGATGGTAGTTAGCTTAATAGTTTACATTTGCAAAATGAATTTTAGTATGGAGAAGAT
Source organism: Thermoproteota archaeon (assembly GCA_046729835.1). Classification (GTDB taxonomy): domain Archaea; phylum Thermoproteota; class Nitrososphaeria; order Nitrososphaerales; family Nitrososphaeraceae; genus TH5896. The sequence goes on along the minus strand of JBKPHJ010000148.1, from coordinate 4,117 downwards.
TCCTCTAGGATCCTTTTTGTTCCAGATCTAGTCTCCTAAGGTGATCGCCTATTAGGAAGTAGAGTTTGTAAGGAGATAGTAGTGTAATGTGAACCTGTTCTTGTACAAGCAAATGTCCATAACTTGGACAGATCATGATTCAAGTTTTAATTTGGCGTCCTGCAAAAGAACTCTACTACGTAGCAATAGCAAATCAATCAAGAAGGAGCTTTTTCAAATTTTGAATCGGCTCCAGTCGCCAATTGATTTGACTTGTAGTACGGCTTGGGGCCATTCACTTACTTTAAGTACGATCATTGCCTTGAACAATATAATGATACCATGACTTCATAGCAATTGTATTTGATCGGTATGCATAAACCACTACTGGCGTCCAAACCAATCTAATAAGCTAAGGCAACTTTCTTGTCCGTCTCGAAATCCAGATATAACTGTCCCTTCGAATCATTTGTCGTATGGAAGATGGAAAATCATCTACGCAAAATACGGTTCCGTTCCCCACATTGACAATATTGTACCTGCCAACAGAAGCAGAGACAATCATAACGGAAATAGGTCGGAAGTATAATAACATGACCTCTGAGGATTGTACTGGGTATTTTGCTGGGGGTTCGGAAAGGCGATTCAAGAAGGTGACCATATGGAGCCAAGGAATTGATACCCTTTGGTTTAATACTATCGTAGCTAGAGTTAAAGAGCTATCGGATTTAACCAAGATTCCAATAGTGTCAGGAGGGATTATGTATTGTATCTAGCATTCGGACCTAAAATTTGAATTATTTTAAATATCTTGTACATACAGAAAGCACTTTTTAGAACTAAAATTGTTTCAAGGTGGGATAGCAAATATATGGTTAGGCATGTAGCAACATTTACGAATAGAAGAATTGGTCGCGGTTTTAGTGACGAAATTCGGAGGGAGTGCACTAGGCATACACGGATCTTCCCTTCCATCAGTTGTAGAACGCATCATTCAACTTAAGGCTTCCTCCAAAATAGTAGCTGTGTTTTCTGCGCCGATTGTAAAATTCGGTGAAAAAAATCTTTCGCTGACAGATATAGCTTTGAGTAAAGGAAGAAGCTATGCAGCATCAAAATTAGTTGACTTGGAAATACTTAGACAAATCTACGATGATATATCATCCAAATATCTAGAATTCGATTATAAGCGAGAATTCATGGATTCGCTAAGCGCTTTCTTTCGTGAAGTGACTGTATCGCTCAAGCAAGCAGCAGAGACCAGACGCTTTGTCGATGTTATTAGATCAAGAACTTTGGCATACAGTGGTGAAATTCCTATGTCATATCTCATGGATTATGTTTTAAAGAGTAGAGGCATCAAATCAGAACACGTGAACATAGAGCAATGGCCCATTATCACTGATGACAATTTCGAAGGGGCTAATTTTAGTCTGGAGGATTCACGAAGAAATCTCCCATACTTGATCGATCTGTTAGAATCTAATGAGGTTGTAACCATAGGGGGTTTCATTGGTAAGACGACTGATGGTCTTGAAACGACATACGAGCGTGGAGGCTCTGATAGGACGGCTGCTGATATCGCTATCCTTCTGAATGATAAATATGATGTGAGATTGGATTTCGAGAAGGATAGTGCTGTGCAAAGCGCAGACCCCAAGGTGGCGAAAGAGAAACTGCGCTACGTCGAACATCTTTCATACAATGAAGCTAGATTAGCAGGGATGTTTGGCATGAAAATCCTCGATCCGGTGGCAATAAAGGAGATCGATGACAATAGCCTAGATATTCCTATCACCGTAACTGATATGTCGTATCCCTCTCGAAACACAATTATCAGCAAGATTTCACCTAACAATGAGGACGAGAATCTTATCAAAATCGTTACTGGAAAAAGAAATTGTGCCATCGTGAGAATGGATACTACATCTGCTTCTCATCTTACGGCTATGCTCGAAAAGGTGAGACAGTATCATGAATTTGTGAAATTATCACCCTACAAAATAGATGACTTAGAAATTACAAGAATCCTTTTTTTGGACGCTGATTACATAAGAAAGAATGAACGGTATTTTAGAGCCTTTACTGCAGGAATGGATATAATCTATCAGAGGGGCGTAGTGACGATGATAGGGGACAATATGTGGAAGAGTCCCAGGATCGTGTCTATGGCTAGCAGCACGGTAGGTGAGTACGGAATTAATATCCTCAATCTAGACGCACAGGAGGAAACATCAAGAATATTAATAGTGGTAGAAGATTCAGGGAACAACGTAAACAGTGCAATAAACGCCATACATTCAGAAAGATCCAGATTTCACGGAAGGCTCTAAAAATAGAATGATATCGACAATATAGAGGTACTTGGAAAAAAGCTGTGGAGAAACGAAGGGAAAACAGAAAGAGAGGAAACAACCGGTCAGTTCCAATTAACAAGCTGCGACGCTTAAACGAGTGTTTTAAAACCACACATAATAGTTTAAGTCTTAGGGCTTGCCGGGGGTTTTTGGGGGTGTTTTAGTCAATTTTACTCGAATCAACGTGTTAAGTTAATGATTTAAGAGAAGTTGCAGGCTCAGTTAGCTACAGATACGTTCTTTACTTGTGAATGGAGGTGCTTACGTACGATCGCAGTAGTATGTGATGAACGAAAAATGGGGCATCATATTTGTTGTCTTCTAAGTTCTCATTGCAGATGTACGTTTATAATGGCTAAGACGAAAGTTGAAAGGAAGATTGAATGTCAACTATTTGTTTTATGACATAAATCCACGTCGTTGGATTTCCAAGTTTAGGCAGAATTCAGTGGGTTATTTACTTGCGATGTTTGGCTTTTATCATTCTATTGGCCTTATGGTTGCGCTTATTGGTACACTTTTGATACAAACTGCTAATCCCAGCTATGTCGAACCACATTTACCTCGTTATCTGCATTCGGTCTTGTTAGCGGGCCCGATTGAAGAGTCATTATTTTTTGGCATTCCTTTGTACGGGTTCGCAAGTGCAACTGCAGCATTGATCGGTGGATTGGTTTGGACATTCTTGCATTTAGTTAACACTGCAACATTTAACATATCAAATCTTGCTTATGCAAATTGGCTCTTCGTATTTCCTTCATTTTTTTTCAGTTTTCGTGTATGGATTAGTGGTAAGGGCTGGTTCGCAGTGATCTCCCATTCTGCTTGGAATTGTTCATTTTTTCTAGCAGGGTGCAGTGCTGGAGAATATGAATGTATACCGTATGATAACCTCAGTTCACTTGCAAGTAATACATTGCTAGCTTCGTTATTGATGATCATGACGTATTGGCTATACCAGAGACGAACCCATTTAATTAGAAACTAGACACATATGCACACTTGGTTAAAAATTAGCAGATCAAGCGGTCTATCGTCTTGCAAGCCAATTATAACACAGATGCGAAATCCGAGCCTTATATGTTTTGAATTCGGCTCAAAAACATTGCGCGCTCATGGGATGTGAGACAAATTTGACATCTTTCTTAGTCCCGTCAGCCGACTATTGGTGATATTCACCAGCGGGTTTTCCGCACTTTATGCAACGTAATATACTAGTCTCCATTATCCCACCGCAGAATGGACAAGTGGGGTTTATAACATCTGGTGTATTCTTGATTGTTCTCATCAATGAGCGTGCGGCAAAAAGAAGCGATCCGGCTATCCAAACAATCGCGTAAGACTCGTAGTCATCGGGAATTAACGTGAAGTGTGACGGCTTATCAACAGCATTTGAAATATCTATAGTTCCAAAATATATGATGGCGAGAGCTGCTGCCGCGGCGACGCAATTAATGGTTACTCCGCTTATCGAATATCTTGAACTGAGAAAGCGGTCTAAATCCCAGAAATCGATCAAACCGTTGATAGTTCCATCTTAACTGATTCTTGTACACATGGCATAATGGCTGCCCATGTTTGAGCTCAGACATACATATGTGACATTTCGGTTTCCGGTTCGCAATCTCTGACAATATACCGTATCCAATGAATCCCATTGCTAGTCCAGCTAAAAAGTCCCAGACACGGCCATTATCGTCTTTATGCTTTCTTTTATTCTTCATTTGAGATAATATGACTTCCTGGTAAAACCATTTTACATGAGATTTCACATATACTTT
>JBKPHJ010000147.1:0-8051 GCA_046729835.1 Thermoproteota archaeon | reverse complement strand
CATCGTTCCTTCTGGAAGTAAACTAGTATAATTAAGGAAAATCCGCAAACGCCTAAGATAATAATCTCTTGTGACTTGGGATCTCACCGCATACATAAAAAGAGAATATGCATTCGATTCTTCTACCACTACTTGTCCTGAAAATCCCCTAGATGGCGATACATGTGCCGCAACAGAGCCATTCGAAAACCCAGAATGCTGATAAACATTGTCAATTACCCCGGCCAACATGTACAAAAAAGCATTGTCTCCTCCATAGTTACTAGGGTCATTATTGGTCCTCATGGTTGAAAAAATTTGTTCCGCCTCTAGCTGATGTATTGGTTTTTTTATTCTTCCAATGTCTAGGTCCATGACTTCTTGGACTGAATACTAACGATCGATATTGCGATTATAGCTTTGATGATATCAATATTAGCATATGGAAAACAAGACAAAAAAAGTAATATTTACGCTCCTCAATACTAAAGAAGAGGGAAGCTAGAAGGAAATTATATGAAGCCTACACATATTTTACTCGAACGCAAAAATAACCACCAGATAACACAGATACTCTGAGAAATAGGGAAATTACAGATAACTTTTCAGCGTTCTTGGAATTTTTGGTGAGGAATTAATCGCTTCATAACTTACGCGGTTTACGGAGCATTGGGAAGATGGATGGTGACGTGTTTACTTGGATCGTGCCAACCAATTCGAATCCGTGCCGTTCGTAGTAGCTATTCGAGATAGGCAAATTTGTTATCTTGATCACACGTAGCTATTGCATGCTGCATTAATGCAGTGCCGAGTCCTTTGCCGTGGTGAAGTGGATCAACTCCAAGAAGTGGCAAGTACCAATGAGGTTCATGATAGTTGCCGTTATATTAGAATTTGATAGTCATAGTCACAAGGGACGGCTTGTGCTGCTTACTGTGTGAGACAACCTAAAGGAATTGAAGATATAATCTCAATGTCATGTCGCAAACCTTTAGATATGAATATTGGTTTAAATCACACTTATAATACAATAATGAATCGGCAGTATATTTCGCAGTACAGTATTCAAGTGTTATACATTTCAAATGAATCTCCATTCTTGTAAGTATTGGCATCAATGTTTGCAGCTACCTTCTGGGGACTAAGCATTTTATTCTTATTTCTCTCATAATAATCATAATCATAATCCTGCCACATTTTTGTAGCTACTCGTCCAAGAAATATTGTCATCACTCTAATGTTATATGATGCAACTTCTAATTTTAGACTCTCTGCTAGACCCACAAGTCCAAACTTACTTGCGCAGTAAGATGATAAATCGCTAAAACCAGCTTTTCCCGCACCAGAATTTACATTTACTATAGTTCCTGAATTTCTTGCAATCATGTGAGGAAGAACAGCCTTTGTAAAAAGAAATGCACCTTTCAGATTGCTATTTAACGTCTCTTCCCACTCTTCCTCTGATGTATCTACTAATTTCTTGTCAAATGCAACTCCAGCATTATTGACAAGTATATCTATAGTCCAAATTTGTCTACTGCTGATTTGACAAGAGAGCTCACCTGAGAGGAGACACCTACATCACGTCATTGACATAGCTATCCATCTCTTCAATTACTTTCACTACTGAATTGATTTCACTTTCAGTCCTGGCACATACAACAACATTTGCTACGTGTCCAGCTAATAGTGTTGCGGTTTCCTTTCCTATACCTCTTCCACTTCCAGTAATTATTGCAGTCTTGCTTTGCGAGTTTTTGGAGCTATTCATATCTATTTTTTTATTCGTAATGTCTGCCTGCATATATTTTCTTTTGAATTAATTCTGTTGTATCAATCAGTGTTTGGTATTATGGTCATATCATCCTCTAACCCTATTCGATAAGAGTTTACAGACTCAGATCGGTATAATAGTCATCGATAGAAAAGAATCGATGATCATTGAACTAAAGGATGATACAAAAGAGAACTATTATGATGCAGCAGGATTAGCTTCCTATTCCAATAGCAAACCAATTGCGCTCTCCTATACATCTATTTTCGAGACTCTCTGGAAGCAAGGGGAACTCTATGAACAACTAAAAGCATATAGCGCTGCGCAGAAAGAGTTTATCAATATAGCAGCCCATGATTTGCGAACTCCTGTACAGCCAATACTGGGTCTATCTGAAGTCCTGCTCATCGAGAAAAAAGGTTGGGAACGCCCGGAGTTGTTGCGTGTCATTAATAGAAATGCTGAAAGGTTACAACAACTCATCGAAAATATTTTGGATGTAACAAAAATCGAGAGCCAGTCTCTACATTTGAAGATGCAGAGATTCAATTTAAATGATTTGATATCAAGTATAATTTTGGAACATAAGAATCGAATTGAAAGGCAACAAAGTGACAACAAAATAATACTCGACTCCAAGGATGAAATTAACATAGTAGGGGACAAAAGCAGGATATCCCAGGCCATAACCAATCTTCTTGATAACGCTATAAAGTTCACAGAAGAAAAAGGTGATATATTTATTTCTGCTGAACGAAATAAAGAGGCTGATAAAAATGTTGTTATAGTCTCTGTGAACGATACGGGAACTGGAGTTGATCCAGAAATAGTACCTAGACTATTCACAAAGTTTGCTTCAAGGTCTGAAATGGGAGGTACAGGGTTAGGCCTCTATATTTCCAAAAGTATCATTGACGCACATAGCGGCAGGATCTGGTGTGAGAATAATAGTGATGGAAAAGGAGCTACTTTTAGTTTTAGTTTGCCCTTGAACTAGAGGCCTTTATGAAATTAGTCCTTTCCTGCTGGTAGGATAGTTACTGTAGTGGGATATCATTAGGTGCAGTTACAGTTTTCATTGGCTACAATGAATAATATAGATTTGGAAGTAGGTTTGTGTGTCTTGTCGCATGCCTAGCCTTAGCCGCGCACACAGATTAGCTATTGATTTGTTCCTGTTGTTGCTGCTGATCAAACGATTAAATCTTGTTCAACCTATTCTCTAATGATTTAATAGTAAGAACAGATGGTCTTTCTAATAGTAGCTTGAACTTTGCCTCATTTGACTGTATAATTATCTTTAATGCGAAAAGCTTCTTTTTCACATTAAAGATGTTCATACATAAGATTGAGAATCATATGTATTAATTATTAAATTGATATGGTGGACTGTCGAATGTGCCTATCAAGTCCTTAAATGACTGCAGACACCTATTGTACATTTCTTTATGGAACTCCCGTCCTATATCACAATTCCTCGGTGTAAGACAAGACTTACAGCATATTCTGGTTAGTAATAGGCTCAGTTTAGTTATTATGGAGTGCAAGTTCTTATATGCATAACTACTACATATAATGATGAGTAACAATCCGAAATTCATAGTTGCTGCAAATGCGATGATTGCAGTATTGCCAAGAAATACAATCAACGAAATCTTCGTAGGTGTGAAACAATAGAATGGAAAGAATATTTTCAATGTTAAGGTCATTTATTGATACTAGTGGAAAGGAAAAATTCTGTGTAACCTGTGGTAACAAGGCTACTCAGGAAGCATTATTCACTGTAGGCGATGGAGCTACACTGATAGAAAAATACTGTGACACATGTACAGAAAAGGGAATAAAGTAACAGCTTCTAAAAGATCATTTATCAGAGATCAAGCAGATCAAACAAGCAGATGACATACTTGGGAAGACTAAGAGAAAGATATTAGGGACAAGACAAGGAGTACATGGTAAATTATTTGATGAGAATAAAAGATAAGGTGAGCTTGCAAGATTTGAGGTTTATCAGAATCTCAACTGGTTTTCAATCGTTTAGAGATTCAGAAAAGGAGCAATAAAAGCTACAAACATGATACACGAAATCTGTTTCTTAAGGGCAAAAAAGCTGTTGGCAATAAACCAACAATGATGATGACTGATGGTCTACCCGCTTATCATGAAGTATTCAACAGAGAATTCTACATACTGAAATCACCACGAATAGAGCATGTTAACACCATAAAGATGGCTGGAAATATGAATAATAAAATGGAGAGATTCAACGAAGTCCGTGAGCGTGAGAAAGTCAATAAGAAGCTATAATGATCAGAGTTAGGGAAACGTGTCCCGATTGCGGTTTCTCTTCGACTTTGGCGGATATGCATTACATTTGGAAGCCGGACAGTGAATAACTTCACGCTAACACATTGACAAATCCCTTGGCAGAACCCGCTGTGGGCCCGTCAGAATATTGCTCTCTTATCTGAGTAAACTGCTTTCCGTATGTGCGTAGAATTTGAGAAATAGTCATTTCTCGCTTTAACAGTTGTTGACTCATGGATTGTACTATATCATAAACAGCAAGCTATTTAGATACTATTTGGTAAGTGTGAAAGATAAGTAATTTGGTCGAAGTTGTAACTTTTTCTATTAATAATGCGTATTATATGAATTTGGGATTCAATAAAACGCCTGTCTAGCTTGTTATCTCTCAACTAAGCGATTTGTATGAATTAGTTTTTCTGCGTATTTTGCTATGTAGTCTCCGTCTTCTAATTCTTTCAATAGCATATCATCCAGAGCATAAGCTGAGATTAGAATTATTTTGGTTCCTTTTAATTATATAACATTGAGTCTGATTGCACTTTATGATAGTAATGTCTTGGTCGTCCGCTACTCACAATGGCATGATCGCTGGTGATGCGTTCATGCCAATAATAGATGTGGATGTGTGATCTTGCTATGCTTTAAGACGCAAAGGCGGAGCGATATCGCGGCCTAGTTTGAGCAGCAGCTATTCCATCGTCTACGTTATACATCTGCAATATTGAGGGATCTGTCATACTAATAACATGAAGCCGACGCCTTAAAAGCTAGGATATACTGTCAGGTATAAGAGTTCTTAATCGGTTAACCTGTTTCGGATCGGTCTTATGCGAGTCTGCATCAATAGATGATCGAAAAAGACAAATTCAGTCCCAGACCCAATACCAAATAGTCCATTCGACAAGGAGTTTAAAAATTTCTGCTTTATTAGCTATAAGATAATAGTACTAAGCAGACTAAATTCAAAGAAAGGATCACAAAGCATTTTATTGATAAGTTATCTGTCACATAAAAGATTAAGCGTCAAAAACAGACATATGCAGACCCTTGACAGGCCTTAAATCGTCCTCTATTTCAGCGAATACCTTCAAGTAATACCGCCCTTTAGGCGTGATTTCATAATATGGAAAGGGTTTGGAATCCGTCAAAATGAGCAATCTTTCTTAGATCATTCCATCGAGGTACCCGACCGTCTGCTTATACGTCAGATTAGTAGCGTATGCGATACCTGTTTTGTGTCTGCGTTTGATGGGTGGACTACTAAAGACTACCTGCAGGATCTCGTCAATGACGTCGTACCTGGAACGATGCGACTGCCGAATCTTCCTCGCCATCTGGGCACGAATAAGTCACGAAGCCAACTGTATTTATTTATTCATATCCAAGCACGCTGGAGAATAGTAGTAATAATAATAATATCAACCAACCACTTCATCATTTCATAAAATATGCTGCATAGTTATCGCAGGCGTTCCTATAGACATCCAAAGCTTCCGCTATCTTCTTGAGCCTCGCTGACAGATCTGTTCCCTGAATATTTCTAGGAAATAAATCAACATGTCTTTTGAGTGAAGTCAGCAACGTCTCCAGATCTTCTAAACTCTTCTTCTTACGTTGGTACAGAACATCCGCACTTATTCTTCAGGCGCTACCTTGAAACCCTCTGACTCTAACTTCAGTCTAATTTTTGCATAATCTAAAACTATTTCATCGATTGCGTCACCGTGCACCGTAACTCTAGCGCCGCGTGACGTTTGTTCAATCTTGTATTTGTATGCTTTTACTGGGAGACTTGCATCTACATCTGCCAATACTAAGCAATCTTAATAGAATAACCGCATATATCTACCTTGAGATCGCCTAACTTCAATCAACATCAGAGCTGCGGAGAGAGGCAAATGCATCAGATCTGCTGTTAAACCTTATATCCACAAGCCGGAATATTCCAGCTTGATGTCATCATCAACTGAGGGATTAGAGAGAGGGACATCAAAATGCGATGCCTCTAATACGCCTGTATCAATGTTGGTGAATGTCAAAGCAGCGAGTGAGGGGCAATCTTGTCGATGAATACTGGTGTCTAAAATGCTTTTTTGAAAGGAGAAAGGGCACGGGAATAGAAAGAACAAGGCCGCTAGTTAGTTCACTAACTAATGCCAGAACATCGAAGATAATCTAAACGCATCGAATAAGTCGTCATATTCTAGTAGCATCCTTATCTAGCATACCTTCTCGAATTCACCTGTACTGAATCGGTACTATTACGCAAATTTCATACTATAATGGATTTGCACTAGAGTGAAACGGGAAGATGTGTTATCAATATTAGGTTAAAACAAGTATTTTATTTTCAGAATAAACTGCAACAAGAAACATATTAATTTCTCCTTTTGTATTTGCATCTACTGACTGTTGGCTGTATATATCACATTTGCGTCGTGGTCCTTAGGTCGGCAACAATTGCAATATGCAGTTTCACATTCGATAAGGCTCAAATGACTACATTTGCTACAACTGAATGGCATGGTAATACTCAACAAGAAATTTAATAGTTGTACGAAAGCCCATTTTAGGGCAAAAATCTTCGGTATCGATTATAAATATTGGCTAGACTTGCTTCTCATATACAGTGGTACAGACTGGTCATCCGACTAATCATAGAATAGCATTTTGGAGTCTACGATGTCTTAACATGAAATGGTTGTTATATCCAGGGCTTCTTATAATTACGTAACGCCATTAATACTTTAGCACCTTCTTTATGATACTAATAACTTCTATCTTGGTTATGTCTAATTGTAGTGCAATTACCTCTGGTGCTATTCCACAATTGTAGAGATTTCGTACCGTCTGTTGTTGATAAGATTCTTCTTGCTTGTTTATTCCTTCTTTTTTTCCTAGGTCGCTCACTGATCTCTTTATCTCTCTGGGTTCCCTTAAATATTTATTTTCAGTATCCAATTATCTATTTAGTCTACGATCGATAAATGGTATTTAAAATGTACTTCACTTACGGTTTAGCTAACAAAACTATTTATCTGTTGCAATTGCAGAAACAAGACCACATAACCATATGCATAAACGATCATATTCCAATTACACGATACACAATAGCATATTATATTGCTATTATCGTCGTTCTTGCTAAGGATGGTGTTACTAATACTACTTTTATAATTTTTGTGTCAGAAATCAAAATAAAAAAGGTTTAAGTCAATATGATATTGTTAAATCCTGAATAGCGTCATGCCTTATAAAATTATTTAAGACTAAACGTAAGCTAGAGACTGCATATCTCGGTATTCATAATCGATCATCTTCGACGAGTAGATTAAGTATGTGGAGGGTCTGAAGGGATAATTTCAGTATTATTACCAATGTACATCGCTACAGAGATAAACATCAAGATGACGATGATGTCAAGTGTGTACTGACGATCAACTTTTGCTTATAAAGAGGATCGCTATTGTATGATAACTAGTTATAAAGCTCTCTCGCTCGTACTGCACTATTTTCTTTATCTGGGGTGCTAGGATCAAACCTAGAATTTGGAAGGGCAGATATGACAATACCTCCAATGGTGGACAGGCAGGTGCAACCGCTAACTGTCCGCCTAACATGGTAGCTGCTGATTGCGAATTCATTATTTAAATCTGAGGATCTCTTTTATACATGCATCGATATCTCTCTTAATATCATTTTCCCAGAACCTTAAACCTTTGAACCCATGTGATTGCAGATAGTGTTTTGACGTAAATCTCTGGCCCAAACAGAATTAGCTGTTTTAGCATAGAATAGAAGGTCATCATGCCTATACTTCTCACTCTCTCACCCTCTCACCCAGAGTTTGCATGCCAAACGTTACCATCTTTAAATAAAGCTATATTTCCTTGTGGAAGATAGAAGTCTATTATACCTATTTCGAATTCTTGTTGACATCTATAACGAATATCATATTTCTTAATGCCTCCTCTACTTTAATCTGAAC
>JBKPHJ010000146.1:0-2524 GCA_046729835.1 Thermoproteota archaeon | reverse complement strand
AGTCTAGGAAGTGTCCAGCTATCCGAAAATAAATGAAGACAAAGATGACGTTAGTATACCCAAAGATGAAAGACAACATAGAGCAAGACTAAGACTTACGATTGGAGAACTCAAAAACAAGCCCAACACAAGGTACGTACTGGTCTACGGACGATAATCTAGAAAAGCTCTTGAGGTATAGACTTTCCATCGAGGATATGAAGTTGATTCTCGAACCAATGTGCTATTTGTTTATTGGAGATGCAGCTCACTTTGGCAAGAAAATCACTGAACTCGATGAGTATTTTCATACTCTACAAAAGCAACTCATCAAGAACTTAGAGAAATATAGTTCGAGCAACCCAATGATGTCAACTAACCTTTTTTCCATTGCTCCTTTGTTATCTTGCTATCACCTGATCCTTCTGTGTCTTTTGACTTTATTACTCTTAATTGACTTGCCCTTCTTAGATCTAGACTTAATGATAGCAGCAGTAGCTGTTGTTCTTATCCATTGAATGTCATTTCGAATCCGTGTCACTTGCTTTTGTAGCTGACTAACTTTGAATTGAAGCTGTTTTATTAATTGTGAATGTGACTGGCTTATTACTGCACCTGTTGCTGTTTTGGACTGCCCTTGCTTCTGTAAGGATTGAATCGTCATGGTTATTTTATTAATCTGATTTCCATTCTTCTCTACCTGCTTTGATATGTTTGATAGATAAGAAGTTATTCGCCTTCTCTGCTTCTTCTTGCTAATTCTAGATTCCACTTGAATTTGTTCTATTCCTCTGTCCTGCTCTTGTGGTTTTTCCTCTTGAGGTACCACACTGGGTGCTTCACCTACCGAAATCTGTCTGTCGGTCACATCAATTGAGGTAAGTCCTTCTTACTTATCAAAACTCGGAACACACTGAAGGAAAAGAACGCCTACCTATTATGCCAAAAAGCTAGTTTCAAATTCATCTTTAATCTCATCTATATGAAGTTGGTCCAATGGTCCTAACAAAGAGTATCCTGCATTATTAACTACGATATCAATCCGGCTCTTTTCACTAATTATCTTGTCAACACTTTCTGAGATTGACTCTTCGTCAGTTATATCTAAGTGCGGTATTTCTAACGGGAGATTATCTTTTCTTGCATAACCAAGTGTTCCGTTTATAATCAATATTTCTTTTCTGGACACCAGAACCATCTCATATGCGCAGAGCTACAGATCTGATGTTTTATTAGGAAAAGGCAGGACGACGACCATACAAAATCAATTCAATGCTGAGATAAAACATAATTCAATTAACTTATCAATATCATACTGGGACAATGTATTTGAATCCATAAAATTGGTTAATGGATATTAGATTAGAATATTTAATGGTATCAATAATTCTTACACCTGAAATAACCTATATCATAGCCTTAGTAGAATATACCACACTGTTAATATAATTAATTTTACTGCATATTTCTGGTGTCCCAAACATTCGAAGATTGTGTAAGACCATTCTGTGTTCGATGCGCAGATGTAGGACTAGACTGTAATTGCGTTATTCATGATGACAGTGAAGAAAAAGTCATTGATAAGACAATCATGCACATATTTGAATATCATGCCATAAATCCGGAAGAAATGACTACATTTATGAGATTAAAGATAAGAGTAAATACCCATATGGATCGGACACATCTATGCTTGTTACTATTCCGTAAAATGCGTGTAAAAGTTGCTTAACGAGGTTCGGATAAGACTGTGACCAAATTGCTGTTGCTCTAACATTTTGGATTCTGATTTCTTTGTCAGTAAGTAGCTTATTAGTCTTTAATACAAGAGATAATATAATGATGTTCATAAGAGGCTGTGTCATGCTGATCTGGAGGTTTTAATCATAATTCAGCAAATCGTCTATTGAGTGTACACGTACGCAATATCTATTTGCTTCAGAGAAATGTACTGCTTTAGGCTTGACTTTGTTCAAAGATTCTTCAACGTTTCTTAGAAAGTTTTTGGGTCCCGTGCTATATTGTTTCCGGCTTCGGTAGGCATCATCGCATATTTTATGAGTTTTCTTGTGTCCTGGTACTAATTTCCTGCCCTAAATTCATTAGGATTCTATAGAATGATGAGTCTATTTGGCTATCTTCATCTCATCATTGAAAGGCTCCGGCGAAGACCTAATATGTGCTGAATCTTCCAGGGATTCCTCTAAGTAGTCTGTTTTGCTGCTATGTTGCATGACACTGCATTCATATTGAAAATTAATGATAAAAGGTATTTTGGGAAAGTGTCAATGTGTGTTCTCTCTATTTAGATTCGCCTCGCTTGTTGCCCCTGCAATCCGTCAGAGGCTTCATCACCGAAGTTGCCATTACAGGATCAAACTTTCATTTAACGGAAGATCTGATGCTAGTTCCAAAACTTAAATTACTCTGTAAAATGCTTTGAAATAATGGGAAATAATTCAGTTCTTAAAAACTCTTTTGAAGTATATCATGCCATGAAATACCTTCGTTCTCTTGGTCTATTTCCACATCATGATAGAGTAAA
>JBKPHJ010000145.1:0-8057 GCA_046729835.1 Thermoproteota archaeon | reverse complement strand
GTCCTACGTTGGTTACAAATTGTCTGGTACGTCTATCATTCCATGCGAGCTGCATATACAACTCGACAAATTAGCTTGTATAATAATATTTGTGCCATCAGACGTTGCAAACTTATATGTAAAAAATAGCACTATTATGGTTGTCAACAAAGGGATTGAGTGCTATAGATATATGCCATTAAGATGAGCTGTTAAATATTTCTGCAAATGCTTCCCTTGCTTTCTTCTAACTTCTTTGGCAAAAGGTCTGTTTGGTTTTAGGATGCCCAGTAATCATGACTGCGAGGATCCAAGACTTGACTAAATAGATCTTCCTGAAGTACATCATCTAATGACATCTAAGCATATATGTCAAAACCTTAGAAAAGTGAGTGGAAGATTACCTTAGAATACATAACACGAACAATTAACCATAAATTAGCAAACGGGGCATATATTATGGGAAACAAGTTGAATCGATTTTCAACGGCCATAAAAACCTGGTTACCACTGACTATCGTAGCTGCTGGGAGTACCTTTATTGTCACCTCTTTAGTGACGCCCATTCCAATTGATAGAGCAATTGGGACCTCGATACTGGTAGCGCTCTTAGTTTTCGGCGGATTTACATTTAGATCTTTTGGTAAAGAAAAAGAACAGTATGAGCAGGAATAAAGAAGAAAGAACTAATCCTAACATTAGTGAACCGTAGCTCTGAGATACAAAGGTTTTGTTTGCTACAATCTATTGCTTATTTGAGGGATAGAACTGAACTTCAGACATCTCCTGGATAGCCTTCTGATTTCCTTCTTCATCAAATTGAAAGAGACGCGAAACAATCGATGTGGTTCTTGCTGTACCAGTTGATTGAATTTCATAGACATGAAGTTCATTTTCCAAAACATTTCTGGCTCTTTGTCCATGTATGCATGCGATTCGAGTAATGGCTCATGATAACGCGCTAGCGTTAGAAGGCTTGAGAACAAAATTTCAAACAGTATTAGAAATAACATCTCATAGAGATAACTGACCTTGAGACGCGATGAAGGGGTCTTACCCTATTGGGAAACTATGATAACATGAAATTTTCGGACAATGTTATAATAGTATTTTATATTCATCAGTTAATTTCCATAATAATTGGGCAGGCCCAGCGTTCTCGCTTATCGGATTTTTAATTTTAAGATGCACTTTCCAAGGACACAACATTTTGAGATCTTCAACTAACCTAGCAATTATAGAGAATCTTCTATCAATTTATCAAACCATGTTCGTTCCTGAAAACCTTAATTAACCGAGGCTTTCTTAGATTATAATACACTGGAACATGAGTCGTCTGATACTAACCAAGAGCCGTTTCTCGCTTGACAAGATTCACTTATGTAACTCGTGTTTATCGGATAATATAACCATCGTCCCAAAGTCAAGAAATGACTCTATGTCATACCAGCTATCTCGTTGCAATTATTGTGGGAAAGAATGGAACGAAATATGGCTCAGTTATCATGATATATTTGTGTCATCAAAATATGAGCATCGATTCAAACAGTTGAAGTATGAATAAGTGTCTACTTGAGAACCTTGTCTATACTGTCTAATTATGTGTGGTGCATAATAAAATTATCTTGCTTCTCGTGTTAATGTCATTTTGATAAATTTCATGGCAGCTAATATTTTTATCTTGCTAGAATAAATGTGAATAACTTTTATCAGGCAAATGATTATCTGACGATCTCACATCATTCTACAAAAAGAATATGGAGCTAACTTTGAGGCATGGATTAGTCGACTATAAACAGTTAAGTCGCTCGAAAGATACCAAGACATAAATCAGTTAATTCTTCTATTTTTGCTTGAAAGATTTTAAAAGAATGTTTGTCCATAATCCCAGAGTCTGTCAAATTAGGTTAGGTACTCCAACAATGTTAGGAAAATATACAAGCAATGATTAACATATAATTCTGGATAATATGATGAATGTAAGAATAGAAGTATCTCAACCTCAATATGATATTTCTTTATCTATCGCTACGAGACTCAATCAAGAGAATGCGTTGAACGAACCAACAATAGAAGAATTAATACGAACGACTTTGAGGATTTTAATAAACGAATATGAATCAGATCCTCGACGAGTTATTAATTACTATCTCAAAAGAAACTCATTGAACAGATAGTTTGATTACATATGTAGAATAAGAATCCGTTTTTTGAATATGAGAGAACTAGAAATAACTAAGTCAACAATACCTGTGTCTAGCACCATCATTTAAGTGACTTCCATAGCTACTAATATAAGTAACGCTACTCAATTCTTATGAGAGGCACTATCGGAATAAAATGATAGTAGATGCACCATGCAGGACATCTAGCCTTCTAGTTGCATAAGCATGAGAACATTAAAGCATTTTGGTGATGTACTTTTTATCTAAAAATTCTTTTTATTTCGTCGCAGCGATATATTGCACCTCACCAAAACAGAAAGTCTCATACTACGAGTATCCGGAGTGGTACCATTCTATTAAACCTATATTTAAACTGTGAATAAGTGAATTTGTGGAAGATATTTTGTAGTCTCTTGTGCTTTGAATCTATCTTCTCAAGAATTGTCTCAATACGATCGTTCTCTTCAAAAATAAGATGTACTTGGGCATCTATGACCTGAACACTTAATCCGAATAAAAGTGATCTTGATTTGATAGTCACCGTCATCGCCATCCATTAGCCGTATAGCACCTGCTCTCCTACTTTTTTCGGCTTTGACCCGTGAATATTGATTGGTAAATAGCTAATAACATTTGAGAAATGATGAGGAAGATGCTTATCTTCTGAAAATTAATTGTATTTTTATTAGCAAATCATTAATATCTGTTTAGCATAATCTATTCTGAACGCGCTCGACCCGCCATGAAAGGAATAAGCAAGGAAAAAACAGAAGTATATTATAATCCCTTTAATGTTCTCAATACAGTAATTGAATTTGTAGATAATTCTAATGAGAGAATTGATGCATGTGTTGATCACACTCGTCCATCTCTGATTACTGATATTAAGACCCTTGAGATGTCCTTAATTGACGCAAAAAGGAGAGGAATAAAATTGCGCTTCGTTACAGAAATTACAACTGAAAATGTCATTTACTGCAAACAGCTGATGACATCCAGTATAAGCGAGCTCCGGCACTTAGATGGCATTAAAGGCAATTTCTATGTCAGTGAGAAGGAATACGTATCCCCCGCAACTAAACATGAGAAAGGAAAACCTGCTTTTCATATTGTTTATAGTAACGTCTACGAAGTTGTCGAACAAGGTCAATATCTATTTGAGACCTTGTGGAGCAAAGCCATGCCTGCAGAGCAGAGAATAAGAGAGATTGAAGAGGGGGTACAGCGTAACGAGACATCGATAATAAATGATCCGGAGGAAATTATAAGGGAGATATCACGTCTCACTGCTGATTCAAATGAACTAGCTACTTGTTTGACTTCAGGTGGAATGCACTATAGTCACAAGTACTTCTTTGATATAAAGAAAAAGCTCTTGGAAAAACAGAATAGAGGAGAACATAAAGGTATTAGATACGTTACCTATATAGATGATCAAAATCTCAAGCTTGTCAAACTATACCTAGATTATGGTATTCAAGTCAAACATGTTCAAAACCTCCCACCGATGAGTTTTGGTGTTTCAGACAAGAGGATAGCAGTAACAATAGAGAAAATGGAAGAGGGTAAATTGGTTCAAAGTCTTTTGGTAAGCAACGAACCTAACTATTTAAAGCATTTCTCTTCTGTTTTCCAAGAACTATGGGGTAATGGCATCGATGCGTTAGAAAGAATAAAAGAGATTGAAGGGGGAATCGAGGCGGCCAAAATAGAGATTCTCAGAAATCCTGAAGAGGCAATAATGCTTTCTCGCCAACTGGTTAAATCAGCAAAGCATGAAGTATTAAGAATATATCCATCTTTCAATGGATTTCGTCGCCATATACGCATGGGGGCACTACATTTATTCAGGGAAGCACTAAAACGTGATATAAGTGTTAAAATACTTGTTCCTGCTGATGAGGAACAAATTGGGCAGATAGTAAATGAAATTAAATTAGCTTTACCTGAGCTTGATATTAGAGGCTTAGACAAGAGTTTACAGACCCAAATAGGTATCGTAGTGGTGGACAGAAAAGAATCTATCATTATCGAACTCAGGGATGATTCGAAAGAGAGATATCATGATGCAGCAGGATTGGCAGCATATTCAAATAGCAAACCTATTGCGCTATCTTACGCATCTATTTTTGAGACTCTCTGGAAACAGGGTGAACTATATGAACAATTAAAAGCATACAACATGATGCAAACAGAGTTTATTAATATAGCAGCACATGAATTGCGTACACCTGTACAACCAATACTGGGGTTATCGGAAGTCCTTCTTTCTGAAAAAAGGGGTGGGGAATACCCAGAAGAACTGTTGAATGTCATTAACAGAAATGCTGAGAGATTACAGCAACTTATAGAGGATATACTGGACGTTACGAGAATCGAGAGTCAATCTTTACGCTTAAAGAAGGAGAGATTCAGTCTAAATGATTTAATCTTGACTGTTATTTCTGGGCACAAAAGTCAAAATGAAAGAGATCAGAATCATGCGGAAATATCATTCACCGCTGGAGATAACTTTACTATAGAAGGGGATAAAGGAAGGATATCACAAGTCGTTTCTAATCTTCTCAGTAACGCTATTAAGTTCACCGAACAACAGGACAGCATACTGATTTCAACTGAACGAAAGAAAGAAACTGGCAGATATGTTGTTGTTGTCTCGATAAAGGACACAGGTACTGGTGTAGATCCAGCAATATCACCTAGACTATTTACGAAGTTTGCTTCAAAATCTGAAAGAGGAGGCACAGGTTTAGGTCTTTATATCTCCAAAAGTATCATAGATGCTCATATGGGGGAGATCTGGTCTGAGAATAATGCTAAAGGGGAAGGAGCTACATTCAGTTTTAGCTTACCATTGACTTAGAACAAATAAACCTTGAGCACCAGAATGGGTAAACATAAGTAAGCTTCAATACAAGTATAGCGAAAACCAGAGTAATGAGAGCTGTCCTTCTCTTAACAGTCCATCTGCCATATCTCCACTAAAGAATATTTCGAGAAACTAAAAGTAATCAACGATGACGATATGTATAATTGAATCCTTGAATGAAGAAATTAACACTGTATCTAAGAAGATTCTGCTGCTTGCATAAGAAGATGAAATGGCTAAATTATTAATGATAGTTCCTGTTGTTGACTATTGCTCACCTGCACTTCTTAGGATTACAAGTTTCTGACTGTTAGTATCATATACCCTGGTAAGTTTTTACGCAGACCGCAGAAATCTATAAGCTCAAGGAATGTTGTGCTAACTATACTTTTGATCCCTTACTCACATATATAATATACTTTGTATGATCAGTATGAAAATTGAACAAGATAAACTTGCCAGAAATTGTAACGCGAGAAAAATGGCTAGTTGATCGAAAGAGGTTACTCAAGAAAGAAAAGGAGTTGACTCACGCTCGAGATGTATTGAACGCCGCACGGCGCCGGCTTCCTATGGTTGCGATTGATAAGGAGTATTTCTTTGAAGGCGCTGGAGGCAAAGTAGGACTCCTTGATTTGTTTGGGGGTCGGCGACAGCTAATTGTCTACCACTTTATGTTGCACCCTGATTGGGAAGAGGGTTGCCCCTCGTGTACCGCTTGGACAGCTGAGCGATCCGCTGGTGAGATTGCACACTTAAAAGCTCGTGATACTTCCTTTGTGCTGGTCTCCCGCGCACCTTTTGACAAAATTAAAGTGTTCAGTGCCAGCAAAGGGTGGACGATTCCTTGGTACTCTTCTTACGGCAGCGATTTCAACTACGATTTTCACGTCACGTTGGACAAGTCTGTTGCACCTATCGTCTATAATTACCAAACCCAAGCCGTGCATAGAAAGAAGGGCACAGGATATTACTTTGAAGGTGAAGAGCCTATCGAATTGCCCGGCATGAGTTGTTTCTTGCGCGATCACATCTTTCACACTTATTCGACGTACGGTCGTGGGGGAGAGTCTGTCGGCGGCGCTTATTATTTCCTTGACCTAACAGCTCTTGGGCGGCAAGAGGAATGGGAAGAACTTAAAGGACGGACAACCGCTCCACACATTGCGAGTCCCAACTTTTCTGCGTGATGTACGTACTCTTAGACCTTGCAGACAGAGGTGGTTCGAAAAAAACTAAACTCGAGAGCTCAGTTATGACTACTAGGGTCAGAGCTAAGTTTCGGAAGCAAATCAACACGATTCTATTATGCGTTTACTAAGTAAGAAAGATCAATTGAAAGAAACTTAGTTTAGATCAATTTTAGCTGGGTGATCAATTTCACCTGATGGCTATTTGGTATCGGTTACAATAAACATACTAAGATTTTCTAATTTTGTCTACCCTTATCAAAAATCTATATGATGGCACAGTAACATATTCCGAATATCCACCGTCCCTTCCGAATCCTACCCATGTTCCAAAAGGGCAGATTTGTTCGTCACCTCTTTTGCAATATTGGCAGATACCACAGCCCCATCCACTGTATACTACAACCAGATCTCCCTTTTCGATAATGCCCTCAGGAACCGTAGGACCTATTTCTTCAACCCATCCTGAAATTTCGTGGCCTACTATAAGAGGTAGTTTCGGAGACATGAATTTCTGAAAATATCCATCAATCAGAGCGAGATCAGAGTTGTACATCTGAACGACACACTCCCGCTCCTCCGACTCTTAACAATACTCTATCTCCAAGTAGTTCCTTAGTGGGCCTTTGTACGTCTTCAATTACAAGCGGTTTGTGATACTCGTGCATCCGAGCTGCCCGCATAAAATCATAATACTTTTCGATCCTATTAAATATTTCAAGTAAGCATGGCAGTAAAAATAAGACAAGGTAGCGATGAAAGAAGCAGTCAATGTCATGGAGCTCATAAGATGCCCATATGAAGTGTTACCAAAAAATAAGCTCCTCTTAGGTGAGAATGCTGATTATGAACAGGAAATAGATTATTACAAAAAATCATATCACGATATCTATAACTTAGATTTTTCTGGTGAGAAATATGTTTGTTGTTCCAGTTCATTTTGTTAAGAAACACAAACGAATGTTGACACATGCCAAGAAGGAACATAACGAATCTAGCTAAACTAAGCAGCATTTTATCATAGGCAGACGACGACAACGTTTTGTCTTCCAGTAGTAAAGAGTATCAGATGCTCTATCCTCTCGACCTTTATTCTATGTGTATCGGGCGGAGCGCAGTCGGAATAGTGTTGATAAGCCTCTCCGGAGGGTTCTCCCTAGACCTTTTTAGCTTTTTATTTGGAAGCATTCTGCTTGTCAGATTTGCTTGACTTGAGTCAAAGATACGACAGTAGATTGGCTAATGTCAAGAACATCATCGTTTACCGCTAATACGGTTATGTATTAGAAGCAGATGTATATGCTTAGGTTCGAATGTCCTACCACAGATCTCATCGACCCACTTCTTGTATTTCTTGCCATGTTCCATATATGAAAATCTGTACTGTGCTAGTCCGGGTACTAACATTTTCTTCTGTGCCAGGCACTTCCATCGTTTTTTGATACGTCTGAATCATCCCTTT
The DNA here is from genome assembly GCA_046729835.1 of Thermoproteota archaeon. Classification (GTDB taxonomy): domain Archaea; phylum Thermoproteota; class Nitrososphaeria; order Nitrososphaerales; family Nitrososphaeraceae; genus TH5896. The sequence goes on along the minus strand of JBKPHJ010000145.1, from coordinate 392 downwards.
TTAAGCATCGGAATGTCTTCGTGTATGTATCCACTGGATGGAGCAGTCTTCCTTACGAAGATCGTCCGTATGAAACATATACTGGTGGGTAATTCTTCTTGTAATAGTCTGTCTGCTTATAATAATTAGTGTCCTCATCCACTCTATCTTTCAGGCTGCGTATGAATGAAGGATTAGCGCCGCTACAAAGCTGCGACATCTTTTATCAAACCTTATATCGTATTTGTCTAGTAATTTGACTGTCGTTAGTATCATTTGATTGAAGTCAGGCCAATGGAATTCTTCAGCACAGACAACGGTTACAAGACCATCACCTAACCAAGTGAAGCATATTCCAATGAAGTTTTATGGTTGTCACTTGTGAAATACTTATCAAACGTAAAGTAAAATGT
>JBKPHJ010000144.1:0-8436 GCA_046729835.1 Thermoproteota archaeon | reverse complement strand
GACTCCTCTGATCATAGTAATTTGCTCCTCGACGGTCCTTGGGTTTGAAAGGTCGAATACCAACATCCCTTTTTTTCTTTGAATCATTGCTCTCTTGATCCTCTCATAGGTAACTAGAAAATAGGGTGCCGTGGTCGATACAAAAACAACATCAAATCCATTGAGACCAGACAAAGCGCTCTCAAATGCTATGGGTTGACCACCAGCAGTATCAGAAAAGGATTTCGCTCTTTCAATGGTTCTACTTGTTATCATGAATGCGACATCTCTCTGTCTTAAAGCCTTTGCAACTAGACTGGCACCTTCCCCAGATCCTATTATGAGTATGCTTCGATTCTTAAGATCTTCGAAATAGTTCTCTGCCAGGTTAACAGCCACTGAACCAATTGATACATTACCTTTATTCAATCCGGTCGATGTTCTCACTTTAATTCCAACCTTGATGGCCTTGCTGAAGATCTGTGAGAGGTTTGAGCCAGAATATCCGGTAGACCTTGAAAATTCAAAGGATCTCCTAACCTGTCCCAGGATTTGATCTTCTCCTATAACTAACGAGTCCAAACCAGAGGTTAGCCTCAAAAGGTGCATCACTGCTGCATCTCCGAAGCTGATCTCGATACTGTCAGAAAGCTCATCTCTCGATATACCTGTAACAGATGCCCATGTATCTAGAATTTTACGTTCATCTTCGAGCTCTGCAGATGTTAGAAATACCTCCACTCTATTGCATGTCTGTATTATCGTCAACTCTGCGTCATTTGAAAGCTCTCTAAATGTGTCATAGGCATCTTTGATCTTTTTAAATGTAAATCGTTCTAGCAGATGAATGGGGGCCTTTTTGTATGTAATGCGAGCATTGAAAAAATGGTGTTCTCGATACAATGACTGGAACTGTGTCATTTATCTTCTGCCTCCTTTCCAAGAGTTTATCAACGCAACTATTTCCTGTCGTGCATCATCGATTCTGTCCTCTTTAATAAGCTTCTGGATCGTGCTATCATTAAAAATAGAGTACAAGAATTCCTTCCTTTCATTGACGGTGGGGATTTTTGTCCTAATCATCTTCCTGGCAACTTCTTGGAGTTTTATATTATCGATATCGGATCTCCTGATTAGTCTTCTTAGCACGCGTTCTGCCTTAATTCTAATCGTACGGGCAACTATTGGACTCCTTCCCGATGTAGATATGGCTATTTGAAGTATTCCTTCGATGTTTATTATGGAGGCATACGAGAATTCACTCACTTCTGGATCATCGACTGCATATGACAGTACCCCTCTTAGACGAGCCTTTTGAGCTATTGTTCGGTTGAGGGCTTTGTCATTTGTACAGGCCATAATCAAAAAGGGATGATTATATTCTTCCAGGAAGGTGGTATCCCTAACGTGCTCCTTGCGGACATGAATTTTGCCCTCGTCTCGCAAGGTTCTAATAATCCTGTTGAGGCGATTTGTGATAAGAATTATTTCACAATTCTGGGCTTCTAGTCCTCTCAACTTTCTTAAACCCTCTGTTCCGCCGCCTATGATAATGACTTGCTTCCCATTTAGGTTCAAATCAACTAGCAATTATCGCACCAGGATTGACAAGTAAAAGACATCAGTTTTACTATTTAATTGTTGCATCCTACAGGAACGGATAAGAAGCGTCCATGTTTCTTAATAGGATACACTAGTGTGAAAAATTGAGCTGGATGAGAATGCACTTGATACAATAATGATTACCTGCTAGACTCCGTTAGATCAAGTATGCCTGTATTATTCATCGCAAATTCAACTGGGAGATCCCCCGCTGATTTGCTTATTTTTCGCCTAAGACTAATTAAGAATGCAATCGCTACCAATACTAGACCTTGGATGAAAACGATGCTTCAAAGACGGCTCTAGACCTTTGTTCCATAGAGGAGATTGGTCTCGCAACAAAAATGCATCTTGAGAACTCCGGGTTTAGGTCACTTAAGGACCTTGTAGTAAGAGGACCAGTCGATATTTCAGAAGCTACAGGAATGGATTTCGAAAAGTCAGCCGTTCTGTGTAACAGAGCTCGACAGATCCTTGAAGAAGCAGGAGTCTTGGAGAAGAGCTTTGTAACAGCACGCAACTTATATGATAAAAGGATTAGAGCAGAGCGTATATCGACTGGATCTAAAAACCTCGATAATTTGCTGGGAGGGGGAGTCGAGACTCGTGCAGTGACTGAAATATTTGGAGAATATGGAACGGGCAAGACGCAGATCTGTCATACGTTGTGTGTGATTGTCTCACGCGACGGTACGCACGGGGGGTTAGCCTCCAAGGCAATTTACGTAGACACGGAAAACACCTTTAGACCGGAGCGCATCGTTTCTATTTGTAACGCACGAAATATTGAATCCGAACCTGTCCTTGATAGTATCATAGTTGCTAAGGCCTACAATACAGCCCATCAGGAGTTGATAATAGATGAAATAGGATCTATTATAGACACAAACAGAGTTAAACTCCTCGTTGTAGACTCAGCTGTAGCACACTACCGAGCAGAGTTCCTAGGGAGAGCAACTCTCTCAGAGAGACAACAGAAACTCAATAAATTTATGCACATTCTTTTGAGAATCTCTGAAACTTATGGTGCAGCTGTTGTAATCACGAATCAGATTCAGTCCGCTCCCGACTCAATCTTTGGAGATATCTTCCGACCGACAGGGGGAAATGTTGTCGCTCACACTAGTACTTACCGTCTCTATCTCAAACGTGCAGGTAGAAATCGAATTGCAAGGATGGTCGACAGTCCATATCATCCAGAAACGGAAGTGGTGTTCGCGCTTTCAGAGAAGGGAGCTACGGACCCAGGACAATATTGAACTTGATGAGCAGATACTATTAAATTAAGGCGGGCGAATAAAGTAAGGACAATGCCTAGTTCGCATGGCTATAGGAGAAAGTCTCGTTCTGTGATGACACAGGATAATGTGCCCAAAGGATTATCCTACCTCCTAACCAAATACAGCCCTGGCGATAAGGTGATCATCACTATTGATCCTAGAGAACATAAAACTACTCCTCATAGACGGTATCAAGGAAAAGTTGGAGTTGTATCAGAAGTGGGGAGACGTACATTGAAAACCGTGATAGTAATGGGCGAGAAACAGAAGATCTTACAGACTAGGTTGAATCATGTGAGGCACCTAGCAACGGTCAATTAGGGCAATGACAGAGATTAATAGAAAAGAAATAATCACACTACCGGAAGTGAAAGAGATTTTGCAAAAAGTGAAACTAGATGAAATGGACCAGATCCAAAGATGGACTTTCGACTTTGTAACGAGATTCTCGAAAATAGATGCTAAAACTTCTCGCAAGATGGTCGAGGAACAGATGAGGGAGTGCGAATTAAAAGAGGAAGAGGCAGTCGAACTAGTCAACATACTACCAGCCTCATTGGAGGAATTGAGGTCATTTACCTTCGGCTGGAAAAAGTTGATCCTGACTAACACACTTGAAAAAATGTTAGAGATTTTGAAACAAAGGGCTGAAAGTTAAATATTCAACAGTTAATCACTTTATTAGGGGATTAGACTACATTGTCAACGTCCATGGACAGGACTGGTGGTGGTGGTGGTGGTGATGGGAGAAGTGAAGATAGTTACGCTCATCATCATCAATCTCAACGTAAATATGAAGAGTATGCGTATGTGTTGGATTTTATACAACGTGGGAAATCCTCTACAGTAAGAGGCCGGGAAGGAGTAATTATCCAAGCGATTGGGGAAGAAAGATTGACTCTTCTGGAATTACTTGGATACGGAGAAGCAAATTTCGAAGTGGGCGAGCGACTCTATATAGGAAGAGATGGAAGGGACAAGATCATTAGCGTCCTTGGAAGGTTAGAGTATGCTACCATAACCCAAACAGCCAAGAATGAATTGCTTGCAATAGTTGAAAAAATTGTAACTGAAAGTGAAAGGAGATTCATCGACTACATAAATATGGCACAGCCTGTTACACCTAGAATTCACGCTTTAGAGTTGATCCCTGGAATTGGGAAAACGTATATGATGGCGATAATCAAAGGAAGAGAAATTAAGAAATTTGAATCCTTTCAAGATATTCAGAATCGGGTTGGTCTAAAAGATCCGGCAAAATTGATTGCGAGGAGAATAGTCGAAGAGATTACAGGTGAAGCTAGAATGAGTCTTTTTGTGAGAAGATGAGAACCACAGGTCCGAATTCCCTCGGGCAACACTTTCTTACCGATTGGTCGGTAATTGAGAGAATAATTCAAGAGGCAGATTTAACAAAATCTGACCGTGTGCTAGAGATTGGCTCCGGTGATGGTACTCTTACATCGGAATTGTGTAGAACTGCTGGACAGGTAACCTCGTTGGAGATTGACATAACCAAATTTGAAATCACAAAGAATCGTTTAAGGCATTGTCGCAATCTCAATTTAGTTAATGCAAATCCTTTTAGCCCTGATTCGCCATGCTTCGAATTCGACGTCTTTGTCTCAAATATTCCGTATTCTAGGAGTAAAGATACAATATTGTGGCTGACTAAACATGAATTCGACAGGGCATTAATTCTTGTCCAGAAGGAATTCGCAAGGAAGCTCATTTCTGCTCCTGACTCTCGGGACTACAGGACTATTTCTGTGATTTCTGATTATTGCTTTAGCATTACAGAATTATTTGAAGTTCCAAGAACCTCTTTTGACCCCCCACCATCGATCCAATCTCAACTTATTAAATTGGTTCCCTCAGGAAGACAATTAACTGATGAAGTAAAACGAAACGTTGCAATATTATTCTCGCAGAGAAGGAGAAAGATCAGCAAAGTTGCTTCAAAGTTTGGGCTCCAGATAGAGTTAGATTCGACAAAAAGGGTTTCTCAATTAAGCCCTCTAGAAATAGTGAATATGGCAGTGAACATGAGTGTGTAGGTTAATATGGTGTCGAAGATATGGGTTTTCCAGGCTGAAATGATAACATTGTATCACAGATATATACAGTTGATTCATTGGAAGCTAAAGCTGTGAATTGAGGGTTCTAAGTGTACATTCCATCTGATGATAGCTATCTGCTGCTGAATAGTCTGGAGAGATACCACGGAAAATCTGCCCTAGAAATCGGTACTGGATCAGGAATAATCCTGAGGGAGCTATGCAAGACATTTTCTACTGTGGTTGCAAGCGATGTGGATTTTCAGTCCTTAGTATTATGTAATCAGATTGGCTGTAGGAAAGTAAACTTGATTTGTTGTGATGCAGCAAATGCTCTGTCCCAAAACGAAAGGTACGACCTTATTATCAGCAATCCTCCCTATCTCCCCATTGACAAATGCGAGATTCAAGACAGAGCAATCTCTGGTGGAATGACAGGTTCTGAAGTAGCAATAGAATTTGTAAAATCCTCAATAGACCTACTGAGTGAAAGAGGTGTCATTCTCATTGTTTTATCGAGCTTATCAAACATACCTAAGTTCCATCATGAAATTACTTCGTTGGGACTCTTCCGGCGAACCATTTCAACGAAGAGCCTTTTCTTCGAATCTCTATCTGTTGAGGAGCTGGGATTTCGTCCTACTCTTGACCTAGGATAGCTCAAAATAAGGCAGTTTAAATCATCTCCTTAATAGATTAGACGATCTTTGGGAGATTTCAGAAGCCATACGCGAAAGGGATGATTCTCCACCAAGATCATAGGTAACGTACCTTCCCTCTGCGATTACTTGTTCAGTAGCCTTGAAAATTGCGTTAGCGATCTCTGATTCGCCTAAATACCTCACCATCCATGCACCTGAAAGTATTGAAGCTACTGGATTTACTTTGTTCATACCAGAATATTTTGGGACGCTACCATGAGCAGGCTCGAACATAGCGTACCTTTCTCCCAAATTTCCAGAATAGACGTTACCAATCGAACCCACGTGCCCTGAAGCGCACTCTGAGACGATGTCCATAAATAAATTCGTACTTAAGAGGACGTTCTGATTAAATCTTTCAGGATTTTTAACTAGTTGTTGTGTCATGTTATCTATATAGTACTCTTCAACTTCTACCTCTTGAAACTTTTGCCGAATTTTTTCCACAGCACTCCAAAATATTCCATCAGTCTCCTTTAGGATATTCCTTTTTGTTATCGCTATTAGCCTGTGATAATCTCGTTCTTGAGCTAGTTCAAATGCTTTGAGGACTACACGCTCACATCCCTTCATCGTTATTTTTCTTATTGCAATTGCGGAATCCTCACTTGTTCTAAACTCTATACCAGCGTACAATCCTTCAGTAGCTTCTCTAACGCAGACAAAGTCAAGCCGCTTTTCTGTTTTTCCATATGTTTTGATAGGTCTTATGTTTGCATATAGCTCAAATTTCTGCCTTATACTAACTGCAACACTGCGGGGAGCGTCGGGGTTCGGAACCGTAGTAGTCGGACCTTTAAAACATGCATCACTTTCTTCAAGAAGCTTCCATACATCAGCTGAGATATAAGAAGACCCGCCAGATTTCCTCCACCACTCAGAGCCTGCGTCACATGTAATCAACTCAACTTGCGAGTTACAGGCTTTCAACACACCCATTGTCGCCTCAACAAGTTCAGGACCGGTTCCATCGCCGCGTATCGCAGCAGCTGTTTTGTGAGCCAAAAAGATTCGATATCAAACAATTGTCCCAGTATTATATTTATTTTGAATTGAGCTCTATCCTGCTAACCATGTTATCTCGGAATGGCGGGACATCCGAAGAATTCTTAACTCTCGTAAATTCATTTTTCTCTGAATAATACGAGTACAAAATGTCATAATTGCCAAGCTCAAGAGTTTGTTCCATAGGAGATCCTGATGAATTATCGATAACCGAGATAGTACTATTGTTTGGAGAATAGATCTTCATAAAATCACTCAAGGTTAGTCTTATCGGCCTTACGTACTCGACATGCAGTGTATTGCCCTGCTCATCAGTATGAATTGTCCTAAGGCACGGATTACCATCCACAGTATCGTTACCGATTCCAGCAGGAAGCGACTTTGGTTCACCATTAACGATTACCTCGACGATTGGGTGTATACTAAATTGGTCTACGTTGTGCCCCCTGAGACAGACTTCAAGGGGTGACGGAGGAGGTGCGAAAAGGGGAATAATTACGAGTGCAAAGAACAAAGATGCCCCCATCGCGGCCGGTGGAATAAGTATCTCTTTCTTACCCAATCTTCGCCTCGGTTTCTCCTCTTTTACCTTGCGCTTAGGCATTAAACGGCTTCATAGAAAATGTCATAACAGCTCTTATTAGTGCTTTTCCTAGGCCTCTTGGATTACGTCTAGGTATATGGTATCTGATATGCCCATATGATGCGTATGACGAAGTATACGGTCGGAACGAACGCATTTAAGGGAAGTTTTTCTCCAATATCCCGATCTCGGAAAGATTATTCAGAAACTTGCTATTTAGAAGTCATAAGTATAGTGACCGAACCAGAAGACTGCTATTCTTGAAGGGTACTGGAAAATGATTCCGAGTCACCGATAAGTTTAGGAATCTAGGACCATGTGATTTATAAGAATTTATATGTAAGCATAAGTCGATTTTGATTAGCAATTGGTAGAAGGTATGAGAAGCAAGTCGAATTATATTCGTAGTAAAAAGTTCATCGCTTACACTGTCCTTGCCATCATAGTCATAGGCGTTGGTGTAGCATACTCTTATAGCATTTTTACTACTCCAACACAGACGAACGATGACCTAACCGAGCTTGTTTCCGAATCTAAAGCCGACGCTGCACAGAAATTTGCATCTCAATTTTGTGGCTTAGACTCATCTCCCAATTCGAGCTCACTTGTGATCGAGTACGTTCTTCCTGCTAAATGTGAGATGCCCTTGGCAATTGGTGTAGACCCCCCAACAAGGAAAATTTGGTACGTCTCCACAAAGAATGGTACATTGGGAAGCTATGATCTTAATTCAGCAACGTTTTCACAAGAATATGAGGTTCCGATGTGGCCATCGAGGGATAATCCGGCAATGTCTTCACAAGTTTGGGATCTTGATATTGATGATGTGGGAAATATTTGGTTTACTGACGAGAAACAGAACGCATTATGGAGATTTTCAAATCACACAAATTCATTTGAAAGGTTCATCGTCCCGGAGAGTTCTCAGACATTCGGGACTACCTATCCTGTTTCAATGGAACTAGATAATAGCGGCAAGATATACTTCGTAGGAATAAGATCGCCAACAATATGGATAGGTAACATTTCTCAGATGAAGAACGGTACGTCAGATGGAATATCCCGAATACAATTACCTCTAGATTCATTTAAGGGAATAGACCCAGATCTCGTAAGCACTGGATCCATTGTCCTAGATAAGGATAGAGATATATTGTATATTTCCTTGTTGGCGTTCAACACTAAAGGACAAATATTGGGTTATGATTTGAAAAATAATACCTTTACAT
>JBKPHJ010000143.1:0-4355 GCA_046729835.1 Thermoproteota archaeon | reverse complement strand
CGAATTGATAGGAATCGATATAAAAAGCCTAGAACAAGATGCAGATCCAAGCCGCCTTAAACTTAAGACAAAATTCATGAATCGACATTTCATAAATGAACTGGATAAAATAGGTTTACAACTCATACATATTACCGGAACATATATGGGTAGACTCAATGTGCTCTTAGAAGCAAAAGATGCATCTATCGGAGGACAAGCAAATACATAAAATAAACCGCCGTCACCTCGAGAACAATCCATTCTGAATCATTCATGTAATATTAATTATTTGTATTTCGCAGCTCGCAGAAATACATTCTACACAGTATCCTTGACCTTAGAGTCACCGCCCCTAAGCTCTTGCCTGTCGATGCTCCTGAAGGAAATGAAGCCACCGCTCTAACACCTGATTCAATGTAAACCTCAGCCTCGATAGTAGGATTTCCACGAGAATCCTATGTTGTGCACATACAACATGATACAATAGCAGACTATTCACAGTGGCGTCACTTTATTCCTGTAGAAAATACCTTGCCTGATCTTTATAGTTTATATCGGGACTAAGAGTGCCAGAGTTATACCAAAATTGATTCCATGGTGATCTAGCAAGTTCTTGCGGAACTTGAAGGCTTATGTCCCATATAGCGACTTGACACATCAGGGCAACTCTGCCTGGACCCGGAGCCATGTCTAACTGAGAATGCGGCATAAAGATCTGAACCATCAGTATCTTTTTGATCCAATACGGTTGAACTTAATATGGGAAGCATCTAGATAATGAAAGGGATGTTTAACTTAGCTGTAGCTGCACCGTATTTATCCTAAATAGTCATTTGTTTACGTATGAAAGTCGGTATAGTTGGTACCGGAAAGATGGGATCGCAGATAGCGCTTAGACTCGCCCAGAAAGGCCATAAAGTTACTGTTTTTAACAGGGATAGGTCTAAAGCAGAGAAGTTACGTACTACCAGTTCAGCTACTTTAACTGTGGCAAATCAACCAGCAGAAATAGGATATAATTGTGAAATAGCCTTAATTTGTGTAAAGGATTACGAAGCCATTTCAAGTGTTTCTTTCGGGAAAGGCGGATTGGTTGAAAGCCCGAATAAGGATCTCGCCGTCATACAGTGCAGTATGATTTCTCCGGATGAATCGTATAAAGTAGCAGATCGCTATTCAAACAAAGGTATCCAAGTGATCTCTGCACCAATCCTAGGCGGGGTATCTGCTGCAGAAAGAGGGGAGTTAACGCTGATCGCAGCCGGTAATAAGACTGCTTATGATCAATCTGAATCTATTCTTAAAGATATAAGCAAAGAAATCTTTTACGTAGGATCTAATCACAGGACTGCTAGCGCGCTTAAACTAGCAGTTAATATTAATATTGCGTTAATAGCACTTGCGCTGGCGGAAGGATTGGTATTTGTAAAGGGAAATGAGATAGATCCTGATATTTTTGTCGAGATCTTTAATTCTACGTATTTCAAGACCGGAATCAGTGAAAATAAAGGACCAAAAATTGCCAACGATGAATATACCGCATCCTTCTATCTTATGAACATGGTAAAAGATCTAAATCTGGCATTGCGTGCTGCACATAATTCAGGTCTAATACTCCCGACTACTGCTTCTGCTCAGACTCTTTATAAGGCTTCAGAAACGTTTGGTCTATCGAATATGGATTATACTTCAGTAGCTTCATTTCTGTTAAGGTTAAATGGCTTCAATACCTTTGTAAGTGACAGAAAGTAATGTTTATTCCTCATCCATAACACTTCTAAATCTGAAAAGAATCTGAAATCTATAGCTTCCAATATCTAACAGAAAATAAAATCAACGAAGCTGAAAAGGCATAGATTCATGGTATTCCTGATGATCGTTAGGAAATGCAATTGACTTCTGCTCTGCTAACTGCGCTTAATACGACACGACCGTCAAAAATATCAATTATTCTTATTTTCGTGATTCCTTCAGTACACTAATAAAATCTCAGCTCTTCCAAGTCGATCTTATCTTTTATTCCTATGAAATAATCTACGATGTAATCATAGTCTTGTCCAGTAGAAATTTCTTTGAGATGTTCAGTACTGTTGAGCACATCAGCTTGCCCTAATATTTTGGTAAAGGTATTTCTGTCTGTGAGTACATGCAACAGATCTTGCTTGTTTTTTATCTGAATCTCTAAATCAGCTTTTCTTGCTTTGGCTAACGAAATTTCGGCAGCAAAGGCTAACTTCCTCTTAAGCAAGGTAAGCTGACTGATTAGATTGTAAGGAGTCGCAGTCGACTGAGGTTACTGAGGCTGTAACTGATAAACAGAAAATATGAAGCAGAAAATGTTTTTCGAATGACCGAGAAGTCATTTTCTGTGGATGGAAAGAAATATTGATTATAAGTTTAATGTGGTAATAGTATTATGAAAAGCCAACGACACCAAATCGCGCTGGTAACTGGGAGCTCATCTGGCATAGGATTTGAGACTTCGCTTCTACTTGCTCGGAATGGAATGTATACATATGCCACAATGCGTAATCTAAATAAATCAGAGGAGATACTTGATTGTACAAAAAAAGATAATCTCCCATTAGAAACACTGCGCCTAGATGTAACTGACGAAAAGTCAATCTCAGAGGCGATAAAAAAGATAATAGCTGAAAAAGGTAGAATTGATGTCCTCATTAATAATGCGGGATACTCATTGTTAGGACCATTGGAGCACCTTCATATAGATGAAATTAAGGAAGAGTTTGAAACAAATTTCTTTGGGATAATAAAACTCATTCAATGTGTATTACCCGCAATGAGGGAACAGAGGTATGGAAAGATAATAAATATAAGCTCACTTGCTGGCAGGATTGGATTTCCTTTATCTTCAGCCTACGTTAGTTCCAAATTTGCTTTGGAGGGGCTTACAGAATCTTTGAGATATGAAGTTCAGAACTTTGGGATTCACGTTATACTCATAGAGCCTGGAGTAATAAAGACCAATTTTGTGAACAACATGAAAGTCGGTGAAAGCGTTATTACATTACAGAATGGTAACAATAATAATTCGCCATATACAGAAATGATCCAGAAAAGAATCTCCGCGTTTAAACCGAGATTTGAAAAAGGTTCGTCTCCTAGTGAAGTGGCAAAGATGGTTCTAGAAGCGGCTACTTCCGACAATCCCAAAGCAAGGTATCTTGTTGGTCAAGACGCTTTGAAGATGATGGAAAAGAGAAAGGCTACAACTGACGAGGAATTTGGCAGATTGGTGATGGACAGTGTTTTAGGCAGAGAATCCTAACTTACATTTAGTGAATCTCGGCTGACGTCTAATAAAAGCTATATGAACAGTCATGTTAACACCTCTTCTGAGAAAAGAAAAGAATAACACCTCTTCTGAGAAAAGAACAACCAGATGATCAATGTCATATTATTATACAAGTCTCTAAGAAAATTGTAATTACCATTAGCAAGCATTAGCAAGCAAATGAAACTGCCGTTAACAAAACTCATATTCACTGGATCAGGGATAACAACATTCTTGCGATACGCCCTGTTAGTGATCCTTATTTCAGTCATTTTTCAGATTGTGTTCATCTCGAGCTATCATAACGGGGGGAGGTTCTCACATGCTGATTGTTGGAAGCAGTACAGATTAAATGGTAAGCAATCAGGATTCCAGCTAATTATACTGGAAAAAAATGAGCAACCGATGGATTTTGAGGATTTATTATCAAAGCTTTATGCTCTAGTTCCTGAGACGATCCGCATTCTGGAGCAGTAACTAGAAGTGTCACAAGAAGAAGAAAGTGATCTTAGTATACGGAGAACATCAAATTGAATAATAAAGTTAATGAAAGTAATACCAAAAATGCCACTTTCGATAAAGATCAAGAAAGCTTCGGGGTTATATTTAATAGAATACTAGATGAAATAAACGAAAAAGCAAAAAGATGTAAAAAACATGATTTTGAATATAGAGGTCTTTGTATTGATGATCCGGAAGATCCATTTGATGTTTTCGTTTGCAAATATTGTGGGAAAACGGTACCCGAAGGTTGAAGACCAGAAGGTTGAGGTATCTTATTTTTCTATGTGTGACATTCATTTATTAACAAAAGAACCAAATTCTTTTACATGCACCACTCCACGCTAGATTCTCCATTCCATATTTACTATAGGAAACTTGACATTGTTCGTTCCTCAATTGCTCGTTCGGAATTGGATTGTCCAAGTGATAGATTTATTCAATCGCTGTCCTTTCGGGATGATCGAAAAAGACAAATTCAGTCCCAGACCCAATACCAAATAGTCCATTCGACAAGGAGTTTAAAAATTTCTGCTTTATTAGCTATAAGATAATAGTACTAAGCAGACTAAATTCA
>JBKPHJ010000142.1:0-1137 GCA_046729835.1 Thermoproteota archaeon | reverse complement strand
CTTATAATAATGTCTGTTGGATGAGCTGGGAAGTTAACAGAACTTAGCGCGTGATAATGGAAACGAGGTAATTACGTTGAGATGAGTTATAGTATAATTACTTCGTCATGTACAGACATAAGTTAAATGTTTAACTCTATTTTTATTCAACATTTCTCAGCTACTGTTAATTTGTTCAGCAATGATTCTATCTTTACTACCAGTTAGTATCTCTTATACTACCATGAAATTACGATACCCGTTTGTCCATTCTCATCAGCTGCTGTTTCTTGCTTTCGATAGCATTCTGGTATTGAACTATGATCGTATCACTTTTTTTAGCAAGCATGTTTGTAACAGCCGTGGCCAGAACGTGGTAGCTCAGGAGTCACAAGCCGATTCACAATTCTCTGCAAACCACACTAGTGTGTAGATGTATCGGTAACGAATCTCTTGTATCTTTAATCCTAGAGAGTGTATCCAACATCCAATCTACTAGTTATGATAAACTAGAGAGTGATTTTAGTACTAAAATATATATGAACCCTATAAAAAAGACCTATAACTTGGTAGAAAGTCCCGAGATCTTTCATGTGATCATCGAGTACGTAATTCTCATCATAGAAATAATTGTTGGGATTCTTGTAGCTGGAATCGTAATAATGACCTTGGGTAATTTGCTCAGATCACTTCTCACAAAAATACGTAAGAGGCAGCAGCAGTACACGTCCGTGAAATAGTCACCAGAATGCTAAGAGGCCTTCTCATCGTACTAGATTTCCTGATTGCCGCTGATCTACTGCAAACTATTTTAGATCCGTCGTTAGAAGAAACTGCAGTGCTCGCATTGGTAGTAGTTTTGAGAATATTGCTAAGTTGGTCTCTCTCAAAAGAGATTGAGATGAGTACTAAAGAGGAATCTCGAACAGAAGATAAAACTCTTTGACGGCTCTTGGTACTCAGGGAAAAGAATGTACATTGGTCGTACATTGGTTGACTACCCTTTTTGTTCCTGACCGTGTCAAAGGCGCTTATGAAGATATCTACTTCTCTTAGATACGATGGATCGTTACCATGTTTAGCAGCCCAGCCCTGAAGTGTACCATGCATTGCCTTTGGATGATCTCAATTGACATCCTACCCTTTTCATCGTTATAC
>JBKPHJ010000141.1:0-55080 GCA_046729835.1 Thermoproteota archaeon | reverse complement strand
GATATACTCTATTACTGCTTGCATACCTCCTGATGTGAAAGCATGAGGAATATCCAGATGAACAAACAATCCATCGACATGGTCGATTAGGTATTTAAACTCCTCTAATTTGTGTATGCCCTTCGAAACAGGAACATTTTCTAACATGACTCGTACCTTATGACTCTCCGCATATCTTACAATTTCACGCAAGCTTTTGATCCAATTGTCCAAAAGAATCTTCCTTTTTTCACCTGTAAACATTGCGCCATTTAAATGGGTATGAAAATTAACAAGGCATATGCCTAGTTGTGTAGCTGTTCTAATATTTCTCATTGATTCAAGAATCCAAGCTTGTCTAATATACTCATAGTCTGAACCTAAATCCATCCACGGTACAGTGTGGCCAATAGGTTTATGTTTGAACTTCTCGAGTAGCTTTAATATTGCGAACTGTTTGTCGATAATTATTTGTGGGCTACCTTCTGGACCTTCCATAGCGATCTCCACGTAGTCGAAATCTAACATAATTATATTTTTTATCTCACGCAATAGTTCGTTGGACGGGTTGGTAAGCAAACCAAAATGTGGCATATGTTCTAATTTGGAACATAACATAGTTAATATCTTTGTGCACCATATAACAATCACCAGGAGAATCCTTACCGATTGGCATTGTCGGCGTACAGGTAGCAGATAAGTAAGTAAAAGCTATAATATTCGAAAGTTCAAACATAAACGCGAAAAACGCGATTAATTAGTCGTCTTTATGTCATCAAAATATATTTTATTATCAAGAATATTCAACTCGCCCCTCTCTCTGAGATGAGGTATAGAGCAGTTTTATAAAATTATCTTGTTTCCAGTATACAGATTACATTAGAGTTTTTTCTATAAGTTATCTATCCTTGTTTAGTATAACATTAAAAGCAGATTTATCTCTAAGTAGTTACCTAAAATTTACCTAAATACATGTGTTAATTTAGTACTCGGCAAGGAAATGAAAAACAGGGATAGAGCAGAAATAAATGCGATGATCCTTGATATCGCAAGTCGTGGAAGAGTCACAAAGACAAAGATCATGTACAGGGCGTATCTTTCGTATAACAAGCTTGAAGAATATTTAACCGATCTGGGGGAGAGTGAGCTACTAGAATACGAGGATCATGCAGAGACATATCGTACTACAGATAAAGGAATGCGTTACTTGGAGATACATCGCAGGATGAACGAATTGATCTCTATAAATAGAGAGACGGTATTCTGATTAAGCTATTATGGTTACACATGGTAGCATGAAGCTAATTCTAAAAAAGATTTCACAGAATTAGATGCGGTCAAGGCATGACAATCTGTCATGAGGAACACTCGTGGTATTCCTATATGGGGAAACAGTCCACAGATTAGTATGCCTCCTATTTGCCAGAGCTTTTCGTAGTATTAACTAGAGATAGACTTAGTAAATATGGTTATAGGATATTTAATCAATGAAGATTAAAAGAAGAAAATTAGTACGAATGAAGAAAAAAAGTATAAAGAGGTAAATTGCTTATGGATTAGGAGGCAGATGATACAGCAGAAGAAGAATATTTTCAAAACTGATGATGGTTTTCTTTCTTTCTTTCTTTCTGTTGGCATTCTCTTTGTTCGTGTTGAGTACCTGATACCCTATCCTAATCATGATGATGAAAGTCTCTTAATCTCTCATGAATCTGATTACGATACAGGGTCAAACCAATTCTCTTAGCGTATGGTTGTCCTTTGGCAAACGATTCAGCCATTTTTTTGACAAAGTCTAGCTCTACCTTTGGTGGCATAGGCGGATCGAAGGGATCCACATACACCTCAATGATTGTTGGTCTTTTCTCTGCCATTGCCTCATGCATGACCGACTTTACATCCTTAGGTTCAGTTACAGTATATCCCTTACCACCGCAAGCTTCAGCAAATTTCGCATAATCTATCGGGCTAAACTCTACACCAAATTCAGGATTCCCAAGAAAGGCCATTTGCTCCCAACGAATCATTCCTAGCGTGTTGTTTTTTATTAGGATGACCTTGATAGGCAAGTTGTATTGAACTGCTGTGGCAAATTCTCCCATTAGCATGGTAAAACCGCCATCTCCGACAAAAGCCACTGACTGTCTTTCAGGAAATGCGATCTGAGCTGCTATCGCGTACGGCAGACCACATGCCATACTTGCTAGAGTACCAGACAGCGAAAATTTCATGCCCTTTCTGATATTAATATATCGAGCTGCCCAGCTAGTAATAGTTCCACTATCCACAGAAATTATTGCATCATCCTCCAATTCATCAGATACTGCAGCAGCGACGAGCTGTGGCTTTATCGGTTTGTCACTTCTGGTACTCTGCTCTTCTAGCAAGCCATTCCATTTTCTCATTGCTCGCTGTTTTGAATTCGAAAAATCAGACCTTTCCTTCTTGTGTAGAAGGGGGAGGAGAGCAGCTAGAGTAAGTTTGGAATCACCAACTAATCCCACTTCAACTGGATAACGCGATCCAATTTTCTCTGGCAAGATATCAATTTGAATGCCTCTTGCTTGTCCTGGTTTTGGAAGATAATCAATGTAAGGAAAGGACGTTCCAACCATCAGTAGTGTATCTGCTTCATTCATTGCATCGCTAGCAGGTCCGGTTCCCAGAAGGCCAAGCCCACCTAGGCAGTATGGATGATCGTCAGGAATTACTGCTTTGCCCAAGAGCGCCTTAACAACAGGAGCAGCTAAGAGTTCGCAAACAGAAGTCACTTGATCGGAAGCGCCAAGTGCTCCCTGTCCAACCATTACTACGATCTTATTTCCTGCATTGAGGATTTCTGCAGCTCTTTCTATTAAGGCATGGCTCGGAGTAATTGTAGATGTAAGTACATCTGATGTATGGCCAGGAACATTGTGCCTTGAGTATTTGCCTTTAAGTCTCTGTTCCTGAACGTCAATCGGAATTGTTAAATGACTAACTCCTCTTCGTCCAAGCGCAGTCCTGCATGCGATGTCTACTGCCATTTCTGCATGTTCTGGCGAATTTATCATGTTGTTATAAACTGCTACATCAGAAAAAAGTTGTAGCAGGTTTACATCTTGCTGATAACCAGATCCCATCAAGTCAGAGTATGTGCTACCTGTAATAGCAAGAACTGGCGTGTTATCGGCTCTGGCATCATACAAGCCATTTATAAGGTGTATTGCCCCTGGACCTGATGTAGCAACACATACGCCTAATTTTCTTGTATATTTTGCATATGCACAGGCCATAAATGCCGCTGATTCTTCGTGTCTTACTAATCTGAACTTGATCTTTTCCTGCCTTAGCCTTAAAGATTCCATAAATCCGTTAATCCCATCACCGGGCAACCCAAAGATGGTATTCACATCCCAATCAATTAATGCCTCAGCAACAATATCCGCGGTCCTTAGATTCTCATATTCACTCATATCATATGACCCTCACTGTAATCTCTACACGCCTGCCTGAAATAATTGATGGTGACACCAGGCATTTTAATTGACTGTCATGATCGTCATTATCGTCTTCTAAGTCAGATTCCCTCTCTTCCATTTATTCTCTTCCAGATTTAATTTGAGCAAAATATTATTTGGATACTACCCGCCACTTGATGAATCTCGTTGGTTACATGCGGTCAAATAAATGTCATCTCTGATATTTGAGGTATCAGGAAAGAATAACGAGTGGCAGATCAGTGCCCAGGCTCGGACGCATGTTTGCGACTGAGCGGAGGCATGATTTGATATAGACGTAGAGCTAAACCCCTAGTCTCCGCAAAGGTTAGTACGATAGCATGCGTAGATTTCACTTCGGATTCATAAGATTTCAGACCTTCATGAGTTCTATTGGTCTGAGCAGTAGGTTCTATTTCAATGACGATTTTTCGAACAAAAAATTATAAGTCCAAGTATGTAGGAAACCTTTTGTGAGTAAAATAGCAGAATCCTCCCTACCCGCCCGTTATACCCCGATAGAGATACAACAGTTAGAGGAGAGGATGAGGAACAAGTCCGCAGAAGAAGTATTGAAGTGGGCCATCGATACGCATGGCGAGAATATTGCTCTGGCTTCAAGCTTTGGAGCTGAGGACGTAACCGTTATCGATATGATGGTGAGAATTAATAGAGAGAAAACAAGAGTTTTTACGCTAGACACCGGTCGGCTCAACCAAGAAACGTATGACGTTATGGATGACGTCAGAAAGAGATATGGAATTTCGGTGGATGTTTATTGTCCTGACCAGAAGGAGTTAGAGTCCATGCTTAGAAACCGTGGAATGAATTTGATGTATGAATCTGTTGAAAATAGAAAACTTTGCTGCGAAATCAGAAAAGTGTATCCTCTTAATAGAGCTTTAAAGAATTTGTCAGGCTGGATAACTGGCTTAAGACGAGAACAGACGTTGACCAGATCCCGCATCAATAAAATAGAAGCTGATCCTATTCATGGCAATATAATTAAGCTCAACCCATTAGCAGAGTGGGACAACGATATGGTCTGGAGTTACATCAAGAAGTACAATGTGCCTTACAATAAGCTTCATGACAAGGGTTATCCTAGCATAGGCTGCGAACCTTGTACCAGAGCAGTAGGCCCAAACGAGGACCCACGATCAGGAAGATGGTGGTGGGAGGTTTCTGCACAGAAGGAGTGTGGTCTCCACTGGGATCCAACGAAGAATAAGTGAAAAGAAGAAAGTGACAAAGCCTGGAATACCTTCACCACACGGGGGTAAGTTGATAAATAGACTACTTGCACCCAATAAGAACCTTGATGGAATGTTTTCTATTAGTGTTGATACTGATCTGAGAAATGACGTCGAAAATATCGCTGATGGCATATTCAGTCCATTGGAGGGATTTGTGGGCCAAGGCGATTTTGAGAGTATCATCAATCAAGGCAGATTGGCCAATGGGCTTCCATGGACTATTCCCATTGTTCTCGACGTTGAGAACGAAACGGCAATCAAGATGAAGGATGCTGGGGAAGCCCTACTTCTAAACAACAACGAAGCCTTTGGACTAGTCTCAGTTGATGACTTTTATCGATTTGATAAGTTGGAAACTGCTAAAGCAATATACCAAACAGATGATTTGCAGCACCCTGGAGTAATGAAGACTATGAATATGAAAGAAGTTCTGGTAGGGGGCAAGATTCGTGTATTTTCTCGTATTCCATTTTCGCAATCAAGAAAGTTCCGGAAGGCTCCTTCTGAAACTAGAACTGAGATTCTAAGACGAGGATGGAGAACTATAGTTGGTTTTCAGACGAGAAATGTACCACATGTTGCCCACGAAGCATTACAGAAGATGTCACTTAGCATATTTGATGGTTTGTTTATTAACCCCCTGATAGGTAAGAAAAAGGCGGGAGATTTCAAGGACGATGTAATACTTCATGCTTACGAAGCTCTAATTGAAAGCTATTATCCTAGCGGTAGTACAATGCTCGTAACTCTTCACACCGAGATGAGGTATGCTGGACCAAAGGAGGCAGTACACCATGCTATAATGCGAAAGAATTTTGGATGCACACACCTCATTATAGGAAGAGACCATGCTGGTGTGGACGATTACTACAAACCTTTAGCCGCGCATGAGATATTCCATCAATACCCAGATTTAGGCATTGAACCATTATTCTTTCCCCCCTATTATTATTGTAAGAAATGTCAAGGTTTTTCCAGCGCGAAAATATGTCCTCATGATTCAGAAGCAAGAGAAGAGCTTAGTGGCACAAAAATGAGAAAACTAGTAAGCTCCGGGGAAATGCCTCCAGATCATTTGATGAGACCAGAAGTGGCTAAAATCATACTTTCGTATAACGACCCCTTCGTGGAATAAAGAAGAGTTCTAATTGTTTCTACATTAGCACGAACCTTAGGAACATCCCAACTGCTCTTGAGATGCCCCAAGTCCATTGAATATTCAGCCATAATGGCACATTTCGCAGATACTTGGAAATCAAACTACAGGCTGGCGATGCGACGGATCAGTATTTGTTTCCAGTTCCCGGAGTGTTGGTACGAATGGTACGTTTTATCTCTTCGAGATCGAACTCTGTCGGCTGTAGTGCTAAAGCGTAGCAGTCATAATTGGCGGAACCAGTAGACGAGGGCAGTTCACGTTTTACCTTCAAGAATACTAAAGTTGAATCCATACAAATTTCGGAGAAAGACAGTAATTCATCCTCGGACTGCAGTAACTCCAGCAGTAACTCCAGCAATTACTTCGATAATCTATATCTATCATTCAAAAGTAATATCCACATTAACTTGTATAACCTTTTTCTATAAGATTAGGGTGGGAGTATCCCACTAATAGTATTCTAGTCAGTTAGCGGTAAGTGCTCACATGACCATTATACAAACAATAAGGTTGAACCAGAAATCGAGAGTGGTAGAAAAAAGTGCCAACCTATTGGATATATCGATTATTCGCTTCAGTAAACCTCTCATTTGAGAATTTGTTTTAATCAAAGCGCAGGTGTTTCGGCCCTAATTCCTACGTCATAATTTGTCAGGACCGTGCCCTTGAGGCCAGCGCCAATTTCTACATCATCCAAGAAAACCTCGTCTGGTCTGACTCTTATCTTCCGAGCGTTATAGTAGAGACCATCGGCGAGAATCCTGAGCTCATTTCCATTTTCTATTCTGGCGTTAAAGGTTACCTTTTCTCGTTCATTCTGAATAGTTAGACTCTTGGGCTGGTATTTAATCGTCCAATCTCCTTGTCTGCTCCGTTCGGAACTCCACCCATTTTGAGATACAATTGCAACCAATTTATTGCTTCTATCAAAGAAATTAACATCGAAAATGAGGAACTTTTGAGCCTCTCTAGTTACATTGATGATATCAAAATCGTCTACGACCAACAGCCTCGAGGTATTAATGAATGTACAACCTCCCAACGAGACCGTCATCTCATTCGACGTTAGCGTGAAAGCAGAATCTTCATGGACTTTGTTAAACGGATTATTCTTGGAGTGCCGTAAAGTCGAAGCATCTATTTCGCCTGCTTGCAATCTTCGGCTGTGTGATGGACAAAGTGATACCATATTTTCTGGTAGATATGCCTCTTGTCTTGTATTATCCACGACTTGAGTTGTTGTCAATGTAAAGTCGACGAATTCAAGTATTGGACATCCACAAATAGCGCATCCATAAAGCGCTTCTTTCATTAATTGGTTTTGTATTGGTTGGGGAACAACCATCTTCTTCTACGAGGTGATATATCTCACCAATATAATACTAGCTCGATTGGTAATTGAAATTCTTCATAAAAATGCTGATCGATTGACTTCAAGAACTTATCGACAAAAGAACCGAAGAATTGTGTGTAGCACAAATTTGATCAGTCCTGCTCATACATATTTAATGCCAAAAAGAAAGAGCTAACATTTCCTATATGAAATTTGAATTACCAATATCCATACATAGAGACTGTTATTACCAGTTCTATCTATTCATTTTAGATATGCTTCGCTTCCAGACTAGTTTATCAAGCAGGTTGTTTCTAAGACAGAGGCTAATATCGTGTAATGGTTAATATTGCTATGAAACAAGTGAACGACGAGTAGGATGGTTGTTCGAGTTCTAGTTCCAGTTATACTCATATTATCAATTTTGGGTTTCCTCTTGCAGATTGGAAATTCGATGGGACAGAATAGTGAACAAGAGCAAGAGCTTCAACCAATTAAATCTACGATTACAAAAAATAATGAGCAATTTACATTTTCATTTGATGTGTCAAATGCTGATCGACGTAACCCGGTCAATTACTCGTTTAATTCTCCCATAGGAGATAATTGGATCTTGACAATCGAGAATAAAATGTCCTATGCAGAAAGGAGCGACGCTAAGACTATTGTCAGATTATATGAACCGAGCCCTAGCGAGAAGTTCGTTGAGATAGCTATGTTTGGTGGCACTTCGGATAAGTTCTGGGCAGCTGTCAATACAGAAGAGTCTGGGTATATTAGAGTGTATGAACGAGACACCGGTGGTTGGTCTGCAGACGATCCGGTAGTTGTAGGGCATGCAAGCAACCAAGGGCTTTCAGTAAACAATGGCCAACGAGTAGTGACAGATAGGCTATCTCTGGGCGGATTTACTCCTAGTTATATAACGATATATGGAAAAGATACTTCAAATTCCCCATTGAATACGTATGCAGGGACCATCTCATTTGATTTAGTATCAGGTAACCCTTCAGAGTCTCCCGTATATTATTTACCATTTGCTATGCTGGTAGGCGTCGGTGGATTAGTTGTGCTTTTATTGGTATTTAAAAAGAGAACTAATCCGTCTTAGGTCCATCTTTTTTTTCCAATCGTTCCTGGTAGTACCTACAATTAATTTTGAGGAGACACAAATCACACCTAGGACTTCTCGGTAAACACACATTTTGTCCGTACATTACAAATGTATTGTTGATTCTTGTCCAGTTTTTCCTATCTATTACCTTCGTAAGTTCAATCTCCGTCTTCTCCGGAGTTTTGGCATGTACGATCCCAAGTCTATTGGATATTCTATGGACATGCACATCGACAGGAATCGCAGGCTTGTTAAAACCATAGACCAATACACAGTTCGCAGTCTTCCTCCCTATACCAGGCAATTTTAGGAGGGTCTCTATTTCTTCTGGGACCTTCCCCTCATATTCTTTGGTAATTATTCTCGAAACATCCCTAATTCGTTTTGCCTTAACGTTGTAAAACCCTATGCTTCTAATAATTTTCTTTATCTCTGACAAATTGGCTTCCCCTAGTTCTTTGCTATTCCTAAAACGCTGAAATACAGTATGTACTATTTTGGTTGTGCTCTCATCTCTAGAACGAGCGGACAATATGGTCCCAATCAATATTTTGAACGGGTCGCTACCTTCTTCTCCTTGTAGTGTTCGGAGGGCAGTGATTCTAGGTCTTTTCGAACCATATAAGACGATCTCCATTTTCCTAAGAATTTCTTCAATCGGAACCACGAGAGATCTTTTCTCTGTTCGAATATAAAGGGTATGCAGATTATTTTATTCGAAAGCCGCAGCAGCTTTTTTGTTCGATGTTGATCAACTTGTCGCCAATGGAAGCGAAATTCCGTTCTTTACAAACCTATTGGAGCTTCTAGAACTTCATTTGTCACCAAAAATACTAAAGGTTTGAGCTAAATGTATGCAACTACGTGAAACTACATACAGGTACTCATTACAAAAGTACTGGAGATAAAGTTACTTTCATTAAAGAATAAACTATCTACAACTGAGAAAGCGCTTTAGCGATATACTGCAAAGGAACTTCATAATTGTCTATGTATCGACATTCTTTTGTAGTAGCAGAAGCTTATTGAAGGATGAGCTATGGCAGACTACACGAACTCGTAATTTCATCTTGGTACTAATACAAGTAACAACTGATACGTCGCGAGGAGATGTTCTCCGTAATTTTACTATACAGGTGTGAGTCTTTCAGGTAACTTTGATCCTTCTCCAGATATTTAATTAAACTGAATTTAGGATCTTAACCCTGTCCTTAGCTAAATATATGCCCCTGAAGCTGCGCTTATCGCTCACGAAAGAAGTTCTGTCAGCTGTAACTCCTAATTATTTCTCTTGGTTTAAGAAGGGGAAAGAGGTCGTTTATCTTTCTAGGCATCTTGTCCTCGAAGATGACATCGGAGTACCATTTGGAGCCGAAGGCAGCCAAGAGCATCAAGATAGGCAATGTGTCTCTACCCTTCTCAGTGAGTCTCCATAGAACCATCATTGGAGATCTCTTTTTCCCAGTGCATTCGATCAACCCTTCCCTCTGAAGCTCCTTTAGACGCATTGATAGCACCCTTGGAGTAAGTCCTGGAATATGATCTAGGAGTAAGTCCTGGAATATGATCTAGGAGACGATTGAAACGCTCAATCTTATGAATGCCCATGTCTCTGATAATCAGCATGGTCCACTTCTTGCCCAATACGCCCAGACTAGTCTTAATTGGGCACTGGCTGAAGCTTACTTGCAGTAGAATCATGCGCTCGTAGTTACTATCCGATTCTTCCCTTCCTGACGTTTAAAGGATTGCTGCAACTATACTTTTGATCCCTTGCATGTTTATAAAGTATACTTTGTATACTATGATCTATGAGTAAATCTAACCTGACTGAACTAAAGAAAGAGACCGAGATTGGAAGTCTGGTCCAGCACCTTATCTATCGAATTCCAAAAAAGAACCATGAGGCGATGCTGGAGATCACCAAGCAAGCTAATGACATCTTTAGGAAGTATGGCGTACTGCGGTCAGAGGCTTTCCAACTCGCCAATACCGATGTGCCAATGGAGGGTTTTATGAACATATCCAATATCGTCTCGGCCACCCCGGACGAGGAGGTTTGGGTGGAGCTACAGTTCTACAGAGATCGCAAACACCTGAACGAAGTCATGGTAAACTGTGGAAAGGATGAGACTATGGGACGACTTTACAAAGAATCTTTGGAGCAACTTACGCCAGGAACCAACTTCATTATAGGGGAGTTTGGCCGTCTCAGCGTCTAGACTTCAAAGCTGATAGCAGTAGGTGATATAGTAGAGATATGCCAACAATAGTGCATTTTGAAATTCCTTCAGATGACATTCAGAGATCAAAGAAGTTCTATATTGAGCTGTTTGGGTGGAATATCGAGAAATGGCCTGGTTCAGAAGCTATGCCAGAAGGGGTGGAGTATTGGATGATAACTACAACAGATGATAAAGGGAATAAGGCTCTTACTGGAGGTATGATGAAAAGAAAAATGCCAGAGCAGCAAGGAATTACAAATTATATTAACGTAAAATCAGTTCAAGAATATTCTGCCAAAGTGGAGGAGTTAGGAGGAAAAGTTAAAATCCCAAAAAGCCCAGTGCCAGGTATGGGTTATTTTTCTATATGCACAGATACAGAGAACAATACCTTTGCCATATGGGAATCAAATGAAACTGCTAAATGAACAATTCAAATTCTTGTGAAGGACGAAGGGGAAAAATGTATGAGAAAAATAATTTGGAGATGTCTATTACACTTGGACTGCTTCTATGAAGATTCAGACTCGAATTGTGGGCTAGATTACCGTCGGTCTACTATATTTTGACATTACTTTGCAAGTGTAGTCTTTCATACTTGATAGCTTCCCTAATAATTGTAAATTCCACCTGTTCGGCCATTTTGCTCAATTTTGAAATATCTTCTTTATAGTCTTCAAAAGACGTATGATCTTTGCTACCCAGAAAAACCTCCTTAATGCTGTATCCCAACATCGCTGTTTCCACTAGAAACCATACATCTATGCCCCATCCATCAGGAGGACCGGATGCATCTGACAGTCTCTGCCACAACTGCGTTCTAGCACACACTTCACCACTTAAAGGCTGTTCAAAATGAGAAATCTCTGGAAAGAAGATATTCAGCATGGGTCTTGCTATAAGTTTTGTTACAGCTGCGTCTCTTGCATGTCTTTCATAGAAACCTCTAGACATATCGCAATTGTCTACTAGCAACGCGTCCACTAATTTGTTAATCCACTGAGAAGACAGATTCCTTATGTCTGCATCAAGAAACAGAATGATATCAGCAGAGCTCTCCATAGCTTTTCTTATGCCAGCTTTCATAGCTATGCCTTTCCCAGGAAAAACCTGTTCCGGTTGTTGAATTACATTTGCACCAGCTCTGTTTGCTAATTCTGCCGTCCTATCATTGGAATATGCGTCTACAACAATTATCTGTGGATTGAATTTACTTTTAGTTGCCATCGCAATAGTATTTTCTATGGTGCCTTCTTCATTCTTGGCAGGAAATATTACCGTCACTTTTAGCTCGTCTGTTGCAACGTTAATGTCATCGTTCTCAAAACGATGGGATTTAGTATTCATGTTGATTGTTCCATTAGTACTAAAGACAGCCTAAATTATGTCTCTTTCCCTATCTTTATTACAACCCTTGTAACCTTGAATTATTGATCATGTGTAAGAAGTATTCCGCAAACGTTCCAAATCATTTTACAAAAATAGAGTAAAGGAGCATCATTTAGAAAGATCAGGATGTAAGCCTTTGATCATGGGTATTTTTAATTTAGTATACTTCCGGTAAATTTCAGGCTGCTATTCTTGGACACCTTTGTCAGTTTTTGTCTTTCAGGTCCAAGCTTAGTAAAACGTACTTAATTTTATGTTATCAAACCCCCAAACATTCTACACCCAACCGTACTCGAGAAACAACTGCCCTTATCCAAGTCCTCCTTATGCTAATTGACACAGTTTTCCTATTTCTGGAATGATCTTGGAAAGGTCTACTCAAGTCAAATAATAAACGATACGGCTAAATCAGTTACAGTTTTATTTTATAAAGTATCAAAGCGTCATCTAAAGATTTCAAACGGTATTCTGCTATAGTAATCTCACTGAATGTTGCTATAGCCGAAAAGTTTCTGAATTCTGTCATATTAAAAATTTCGTATATAGAATTATCAATTTCAAAGGGTGGCTCATCAAAAAATCCTAAAGTACACCAAATCGTATCGGATACCTTACGTTTTGCCTCGAACTTCAAACATGATCGAGTATTTAGGTAATCGTTAAGCTCGTGAATAATCTTTAAAAATCTATCGTTGTATGCATTACCCGTTCTTGCTAAAGCTATAACTGTTCCATCGCTTGATCCAAATTCCTGATCATCTTTGCCTGGATGTATGATATCGAAAGAAATTCTTAATTCTTTTAATTTTTTCTTATCAAAAAAATCCTTAGCATCGTGATAAATTAATTCTAGGTCGTACCTATTGGAATTCTCTTTGGTTTTTCGATCCAACGATAACAGAGTACAATGCATGTGTGACCACCACCGAAATCGATGTCCTGCTTTTCTGATTGTGTTTACTACGTCTTGAAATGGCTTTTGATCGTTACCTTCTATGAAAGCAACGATTGCATGACCAGGGCAAGATTTTGGTTTGATTTGTGCATCCAAGCCTTTCTGAGTACCGATCGTGCTAAATACGCGTTCAATTACCCTGTCACTCTCGTAATCGAGCTTGAAACTCAATCTTAGTCTCCTGTCAGGTATATTTGCGGTTGAATTACTCTTATGCTTATCACAAAGAGGCTTCTTTCAGGAGGATTGAATTAATTCAGGCGTTATCTGTGTGTTGTCTGCTTCAAGGAAGTAGGAAGGAGATATTTTTGCCGTTGAATAACACTCACTTAACGTCGAGGGCAACTATAATCCTTTTATAAAATATTACGCTACCGTGTGAGGTGGTGCCGTGATTCAGCACCAGCTAAGGCAATCACAGTTGGTAGGGATAATCTTTCCCTATCAGCTATTGTTGTGGATCGAAATTAACGATTTGGTCGATCCTAAGGCTAAATTCCCCTCCCAGTAAGGAATAGTAACATTTAGATAAATTCCAGTGACAGATATTTACATTAGGCATTGTTGTTGAAGAATTTGAAATCTACTTACCTTTTAGTTTTGGTATATCTTGGCATTGGTAAAAACTTCACCTGGTCGATTGAGTAAATTGAAGAAGTGAGTTGTTAGCAAGCTCTGATTTACTCACTAGAAATAGGGATGAACGGATACAAGCATACGGCTGGGAAATATCTTATTATCACTGATTGATGCGTTAGTCCATCTAACGTATGGAAGAGAACTACTCGGCGGACAGAGCAGGTGATAACGCTAAAACTAGAAGGGTAGTCATTATTTGTCTTACGGGGATGCCAGGTGCAGGCAAGTCTACTGTTGCCAATTCATTGAAAGATAAGGGTTTCCTTGTCATAACTATGGGTGATGTCATTCGAGAAGAGGCTATCCGGCTAAACCTGGATCTTGGTGATGCAAATTTAGGTAAATTAATGATCAAAATGAGAAATGAGATGGGACAGGGAGCTATCGCCGAGCTCGTCATTAAGAGGATTAAAGCAGAAATAGGAGGATCGGCAAGTAATGGAGACCCTTCGGTAGTAATTGTTGATGGTATTAGGAGCATCGCTGAAGTAAATGCACTTAAACGTATCGGAGATGTAAGGCTTCTTGCGATTCATGCATCAGCTGACATACGATTTGTTCATATGAAAAAGAGAGCAAGAACTGATGCGCCACTTGCTCAGAACGATTTTCGGGAGAGGGATAGCAGAGAATTAAGTGTAGGGATCAGTGAGGCTATCGCTTTAGCTGATGAAGCTATCTCCAACAATAATTTGACAATCAAACAACTGAGAAACGCGGCGTTTGAGATCGTCACGAAATGGATTGATTCATTGATGTAAGATCACGGATAAGGGGTTTATCTTCTTTTCCCGACACAATAAGTAGACCTAACAGCAGAATTCTGGTCGGTATGCAACTACCTATGGTATCCTCATTCTCTATTCTGATAAGCCTATTGAGATAGCTACTGTGAGTGATGTATAAATATTTTTATTTATATTCTCATATCTCGTCTTTAATTGTCTGTTGAGTCATATTGCAAGATGCTAGTCTGTTAATCTGTTATTCTACGCTGTAATCCTTTTCGTTATAACTCTGAATTAGCTTGCGAAAATCCTCATTCATAACTGCAGAATCAAATATGGTACCTCCTGCGGAACGGTGCTGTCTTAGCCATATAATATTTCCATCTAGATCCACTTCGATCATCTTAGATCTTTGCAAGTATTTCAACACAGCAATTATTTTTGGGGAAGAAAGTGCTGGTTTGAGCATTTTTTCTAATTCTCTTACTTTAGGATATCTCCCTGATCGTAACTTTTCTTCTAATTCGCAAGTAAAAATTCTAATATCATCTTCGCTGATCTCATTTGCTGGGTTTTGTGTAGCTCTATTCCTGTGTTTAGTCCTTAACCTTTTCGTAGTATTAAATTTGATTACGTGACTCTAAAACCTTACTTAGTAAAAACAGCATTTAGTAACATACAAAAGTCTAGCTGACATTTCTAGTACGCGAAAGGGTTCGGTTTGGCTAGAATAAGATTTGCACATATTACAGATTGTCATCTCGGATCTTGGAGGAACATGAAATTGAAAGAGCTCAATCTAGGCTGCTTCGAAAAATGTATGCAAGTATGCATGGACGAGAATTTGGATTTTCTTGTCATAACTGGAGATTTTTTTGATGTTAATGTGCCAGATCTTAGTCCGGTCAAAAGAGCTGCTGAGTTGCTCAAGAAGATTCGGGATAACGGAACAGAAATCTACATGATCTACGGTTCGCACGATTTTAGTGCCAGTACGATATCAATGATAGACATATTGCACAGCGCGGGGCTTTTCATCAAACCACTAGAACTTGAACAAACAGATGAAGGGACGATAAGATTAAGACTAATTCAAGATAGAAAAACCAACATACGGATCGCAGGACTCTCAGGAAGAAAGAACAGCTTAGATATAGAGTACTATAAACTCCTTGATCAGCATTCGGTGCAGTACGAAGAAGGACCCAAGATCTTTTTGTTTCATGCCCTGATAAGTGAGCTCACTCCCAATGAGTTAGCGCATAGCAAGACTGTTCCAATGTCATTGTTGCCAAGAGGATTTGTGTACTATGGAGGAGGACATCTTCATAAAAGAGTTGAACACATAACGGATGACAAAAGAACTGCAATAATTTACCCCGGACCACTTTTTGGCTCTACATTCACAGACCTCGAGAATACTGCGGCTGGTGAAAAGAGAGGGTTTTATATAATAGAGTACGATACTGAAAGCAGAACAGTAGAGCCCTTATTTATACAGATCAAGTTAGCCGAGGTTGAACTAAAAGTCGTCGACGCAAACGGATTAACTAGCAAACAGTTAGAGGAGAAAATCTCTAAAATAGTCGATGAACTAAATCCAGTTGGTAAGGTATTCCTTCTTAAGGTAAAAGGTCTCATGTCAGTTGGCAAACGCTCAGACATTGAATTTGGAAAGTTCGAGGAAGAGATATCTCAGAAGGGTGCACTGGTCTCCTTTATCAATAGGAGCAACCTATATTCGGCAGAGACTGTGGGGATAAATATTCCTAACAGAGAGACCAACATCGAGAATATTGAGAAAATGGTGATCAGAGAAAGAATATCATCCTACAACATCGACCCCTCACTGAAAGATACACATGCTAGAGATTATGTTCGCTCTAGGTTGTTTTCAAGCGCTGGGGAAAATACTGGAGATCAACTTTTGAGGGTTCTAAAGAACGAGAAATTCGAGAACGAGACACAACGGGATTATGAACGACGTACTATAAGTGATGCAACATCTGCAATAGGGATCTAATTAATGATGATAATAAAGAAAGTCACCGTCAATAATATAAGAAGCTTTAGAGACCAGACTGAAATTGAGATACCATTAGGCATAACCTTGTTCCAAGGAGACATAGGATGTGGCAAATCAACCATTCTTTCTTCAATAGAATTTGCTCTTTTTGGCCTAGGTGATATCGACGGAAACAATCTCTTACGTTCAGGTGAAAGAAGAGGATCTGTTGAGATAGAAATTCAGATTCTTGATAAAGTGTACAGGATATTTAGATCATTGTCAAGGCACAATAATAAAGTATTCCAAGATGACGGTTATATCATCCACAATAGTGATATAAGAACTAATTATTCGGTTAACGAAATGAAATCTGTAATACTAAGGATAATTAACCTCAATGAGAGACCACAAGCCAAGACGACTTCTCTGATTTACCGTTTTGCAATATTTACCCCTCAGGAAATGATGAAACAGATACTATCAGAAATTCCTGAAAAAAGGTTTGAGATACTAAGACGTGCTTTCAATATTGAAGGTTATAGTACTGTAAAGAAGAATGCCGAGCTATTGACTAGCTGGATTCGTAGTGAGGGAAGAATTAGTCAACGTCTGTCATCGGATTTGCAAGATAAAGAGAATAGTCTACAAGAAAAAACAGAAAGGAGCGATTTGTTATTGAAGGAGATTGGTCAAATTGAAAAGTTCGAATCTACAGTACGCATAAAGATAGAAAAAATTCGGAAGAGGATAATGGAACTAAAGAAGCTTCGAGATTTTGTCGTTCACCTGGAAACATCTATTCCTCATATTGACAATACGATAAGAAGAAATGAATCATATCAGAGACAATTGGAAGATAAAATCAAAGCATTTAACGCTGAATTAGAACTGATAAAAGAAAAGGAAGAATTTGTTGACCAACACAGACACGAATATGACAACTATTTGCTAAACAAGGAGAAGATGAAGCATTTAGAGGATTCTGTAAGGGAATACGAAGAACGGGATAGGGATAGGATTAGAATTGAAAGCCGTATCGGAAATGAAAGAATGAAGATAGACTCAGAGATTAGAAGGCTCTCATCAGAAAATGAGAATGAACGGAATGCAATAATTGAGTATCAAAGATCTGTTAAGAGCTTGTCAAGCTTGGAGGAAAGAGCAGAAAAAATTAAAGGGTCTTTTGAAAGGCTCCAAGTTTTAAGAACAGACGAAACAAATACCTATACCAAGATGTCAAGACTCATGGCCGAAATAGAATCAATAGAAAATCAGATATCAAAGAAACAAAAGGAGGTTGACAAAATTGAAAGACTTGGTACCGGTGCCCTATGTCCGACCTGCAAGCAGCATTTAGACAATCTACATATTACTAAAATAATCAACGAGTATGTTCAAGAGAGGTCTGGCATGGAAGAACATATCAGATATTTACATGAATTAGTCAATGAATATGATTCTCAAGTCTCCAAGATCAAAAGTTCGATCAACAAGATTGAAAATTCGAGACTGGAATTAGCCGGCATAGAACAAAGGGTAGGGATGCTGGGTGAAATGAAAAACTCAATACATAAAGGAATGGAGAGAATTAAATCCAATGAGTCTGAGATTCAACGTAATACAAAGCTTCTTCATGATGGCATGTATGCTACCACTGAAAGGAATAGTTTGTCAGAAATCAGTTCACAATTAATCCTTCTCTCCAAGGACAAGAAACAGTATGAAGTTGCGAGGAATAAAGTCCAGAGATACGATGACGACAACGTTGGATTACAGTTCATTGAGAGCCTGGAAAAGATCAGGAGAAAACCCAAATTAGAACATGAGATAAGTATGTTAAGGGAAGAATCGTACGCAATAGTAGTTGAATTAGACAAAGACAGGCAAGAGTTGTCTAACTACACAGACTCGTATGATAAGAATAGACATGTGTTAGAGGATCTCGTTTCTATTGAAGGTGATCTCACAAGACTGGAAGATGAACTGAATAGAAATAGAGAGTCTTTATCAGCCAAGCGTACAGAGCTGAAAATGCTGCAATCAAATTTAGAGTTACTAGAGAAAGAGATTAAAGATAAGAGAGCACAATATAGTAGAACTCAAATACACGAGCATTTGGTTAATTGGCTCGACTACTTTTTCGCACCTGCCGTTGAAGATATTGAAAAATTTGTTCTCCAGAGCATTCATGACGAATTTAACAGATTATTTCAGAGATGGTTTTATCTACTCATGGAAAGTGAAGAGATAGATGTTGAGGTGGATGAAAGTTTTGATCCATTGATAACTCAGAATGGGTATTTATTGAATGTAAATGGACTCAGTGGCGGAGAAAAGACATCCGTAGCATTAGCATATCGTCTCACCCTAAATACAATGATCAAGAGATTGACCGGGATGAATACGACATTAATTATCTTTGATGAACCTACTGATGGATTTGGAAAGGAGCAACTGTTTAGACTTGGTCACATCTTGAATGAACTTGACTGTACACAAGTGATTATTGTTTCTCATGAACGTGAGTTGGAGGGATTTGCAGATCATGTGTTTCGGATAAACAAGGAAGACAATAAATCAAAGATAGCCCCATTCCAACATGAATAATGTAATAAAGAGTTTGCTTTAGAAGGTTCGTACCAAGGAAGTGTCAACATCATAGCGATGTGTACGTTGGCAGTACATGTTACGAGAGAGAATGGTTATCATATTGACGTTATGCATATTGCACACTTCGAACAATTAAAATAAAATTTATGATCGGTATTGTGATTGGTAAAAATGGGACCAGTTGGATATCCATGATTAAATTTGATTTGTCATTTTGTTTGGTACGACTAATGTAATCCTTCCATTGATACTTTTGAATACACCTAGTCTGCAAGTCAGCAAACAGTGAAGATATTTCATTTAAGTATGGTCATATCTCTAGTCAGGTAGCAGTACATAGACTCCCCCATCTTCTGGTTTGATTATTACATCATAGGTTTTTAGAGGTTCTTCAGCAGGAGGATTTATTGGATTTCCTTTTTCTAACTTAAATGCTGATAGATGCAGCGGGCACGTAACCGTTTTTTCGTCTTCGTTCAGGAACCCATCAGATAAATCTGCATATTGATGAGTGCATATTCCGTCTGTAGCATAGATCTTACCGCTTATCTTGGCTATTAACAATCGTTTCTTGCTCTTGTTACCGCCATTACTTTCGTAATCGAAGCCTACGATATCACCGTTTTTTAATGTCTTTTCGTCACATACCCTTATGAATGCCGTCATAACTGATTACATATTTGACGTTATTAATATATTTAAAAATAAAACATAATGACGATCTCCTCCTTCTCAACACCCCTATGAAACTCTCAACGATAGTGCCACTTGCTATCGTCATTGTTGATGGGATATACTATCTATTAATAGGTCTGAAGGTATAGGTTCGATCGATCGACTGTCATGCGGCTGAAAAAGGAAGGGCAAAGGCAAGGGCAAGAGCAAGAGCAGCAGGAACTACAACAAAGACAAAGAAGGCTGGACCCTATAATATATCGTGTGACTACAGGTAGCCTATCCTACACGGAGATGGAGATAGATGCGGCCAAAGCCTCACCTTCCTTTGAAAGGGAGCCTCGGGTTAATCGGCAATGTCTTCCACATCAAAGACATAGAGACAGCGATATAGAAGGGCAAAAGGCTGAATAATTTTTCAGTCTCCAACTCATACACGCAGAAGTCAGTAGGCCTAGACCCTGGCTTTGGCAGTAGTAACTTCGGTGTGTGCATCACTGAATTAGTAGATGGTATGATTAATGCAGTTCATGCAGAAGAATATCCTAGGCCCGACTTTAACCAGATGATAAACACCACAGTCAAACTGTTAGACTAGTACGACATTAGGTTTGATAATCGTTGTAGGATCTTTATAGACGGTGCTAATCCTTCATTAGAGCATTGAAAGATAGGGTAGATGAGGATCCTGATTACGAGAAGCAGATAGCATACTACAAACACAACTATCCATCTATCTATGATCTAGAGTTCTTACAACAGAACATGTTTGTTATTCCTGTAGCATTCTCGAAGGAGCATAAGCATATGTTGGCTCACTGCAAAGAGATGTTAGAATATCATAATGGACAAGTTGCTATGCATCCTACCAAGCATAGCAAGTTGATAACGGCATTGCGTACGGCGGTAGAGAATGGAGAAGGAATGCTAGACAAGGAAGCAACCTCGCATGACGACCTGTTTGATGCGTTTCGTTTGTCGTTGCAGTTCTGGCATTAATCATGATGATATTGCACTTTGATTCGTACAAGAGATGACATCTTTATAGAGATCCTGTCAGCGATCTCATAACCTCAGCATTGAAGTATTGAAAGCCAGTGTAGAACTTCTCTTACTTAGATTGCGACAAAAAAATAAAGGGTTGGGTATCGATTGGAGTTAATCTATGGTACGAATGGTGTGGGTACTGAATTCGGGTCGTCAGGGATACATACGTCTAACCCTGTAAAGAAGTCGGTTTGCTGATTTGGTGAGGGTGGTGTCGGACTGTATTGGTTGGGGCTTCCCGGGTCGTCTGGGAATCCTCGAGATTGCATAAATCCTTCAACTATGAAATGATCACCGTCATTGGTTGTTCCAACCCATCGGTTGGAAGTGTCATGTATCCTTACTGATTCGGCACAACTTTCACCTGCTGGTCCTGTAGCTCCTGTAGGTCCTGCTGGCCCTTCTGGCCCTGTAGCTCCTGTAGCTCCTGTAGCTCCTGTAGCTCCTGTAGCTCCCGCTGGCCCTTCTGGTCCTTCTGGTCCTGTAGCTCCTGTAGCTCCCGCTGGCCCTTCTGGTCCTTCTGGTCCTGTAGCTCCCGTAGCTCCCGCTGGCCCTTCTGGTCCTTCTGGTCCTGTAGCTCCTGTAGCTCCTTTAGGCCCTGCTGGTCCTGCTGGTCCTTGCGGTCCTGGGGGTCCTTGTGATCCTGCCCCTCCGCCGCCGGTCTGAGCAATTGCGCTTCCATCGTCTCCAATGGCGCTAATATTCTCACAGCTTGCCTCATGATCACAATCGTTGACGAGATCTTGAATCACTCTTTCCCCGTATCTTGCATCTCTGTATCTTGCATCACTGAACTGAATTGGAACGGATACACTCAATATCAGCATAACTGCTATCGAGAAGCATCCTATCCAGATAGGTACGTTCTTGGTCATTATTCTGATCTTCGATTCGTAATTGGGTTTATCTCAGTTAGGACGCCCATCTCTGCTAAAAAAGTCTTATCTTTATGACAGAAAAACTATAGCTGCTTTTGTTGAAATCCGGTGCACTTCAATGCTACGAAATCATCGACTGAGGGCGTTGTCTGCAGATGTTGACTGAAATGAAAGAGGATATGAAGCCACCAGTTGATAGTAGTAGTTTCCCTTCGATATACCCCTAAATATTTCAATGGATTACTAGTTGATTATGGTAAGTTCAGCAGACGATAGAGAAAAGATACTCAAAGGTCTTACTCAAACAGTTGGTAACAACAACAGAAGAGACATGGCTGGCACGATGAGCCAGTTATCACAGGAGTTTGATAGACATATACGGTTGGCAGAGGAACGTGTTAGTGAAAATGATTCGGGTGGAGCAGAATGCCACAGGCTTATAGCGGAGTCGATACATGGAACCTTAAAGACATTCGAAGTGAAGCAAAGGACGATTTAAGGCATCGTATCGTTTCTGCTGGAATGATTATAGATGGTATTTTAGCACTTGCTATCGTCATTGTTGATGGGTCTTCTTTACGAATTGTTGATCCTCACCAATACAGGATGAGTATCCCTCTTGTCGTCTTTCATCATTTTTTGTTGCCTTAATCTATTTTTATATTTGAAATTTCGTGGAGTTCCTCTCAGTCTATACCCACAGCATGGACACCATAATCCTATCCAGTTGAGAAAGATTTCACATACCTGACAACGCTTCTGACCAGCAGCGTATCTTCCGGATCCTACTGGTTTTTGAGCTTTGTGCCTGATACAGATACCTTTACAAGCCATTGATCAATGTTTCACCTCTATCTTTTTTCAGCTTTTATTACGCAAAACATACTTATAATATCTTTCAGAAAATCCATGGC
This sequence comes from Thermoproteota archaeon, assembly GCA_046729835.1. Classification (GTDB taxonomy): domain Archaea; phylum Thermoproteota; class Nitrososphaeria; order Nitrososphaerales; family Nitrososphaeraceae; genus TH5896. The sequence goes on along the minus strand of JBKPHJ010000141.1, from coordinate 32,692 downwards.
ACATAAAAATTTGAATGAACTAGAGATATAAAACTTTTAAGTATTTAGGAATAGTGTGTAATAATTAAGCTATTTGACTAAATATGATATATCTTTTCAGGTCAGCCGAAAATGGGAGCTAGTACCTATCTAAACTGATTGTTATCAGTTAGTATTTCACCTAACTAGATTCTCACGCGCCTCTATTTCGTGTATAGCATTTATAAAAAAATTACATCGGATACATCAATCAGAATTTTCAGACGTTCTGTTTCAGGAAGGCTAAAGTCTTTTCCCATGCATCTGCTGTTTCTTGTGGCGCATAATTATCATTCGATGGATTAGCAAATGCATGACCTACTCCATGATAGACGTAAATCTCATGGAAGTGGCATTTAGTGATTCTTGAAACTGCCTGACCTCATTTACGGCGATCGATTGGTCCTGATCACCAAATATCCCAAGAACTGGCCACTTTATCTTTGCTAGTTCCTGCTGATCGGTAACCAAATTACCATAATACAAGACAGTTGCTGCCAGAGGGAATTCTGGTTCAGTATTCAATGCTAATTGAAGAGATTGTCCTCCACCAAAACACCAACCAAGAGACGCTATCCGTGACGAATTGACATTTTCCAAAGAAGCAAGGTACCTAACTGCGGCCTGCAGGTTTGCTATTGCATTGGAAGGATTATCTCTTACGGAACTTGCTAACTGTCTGGCCAGTTCAGGAGTTGTCGCCACAGTACCGTTAAAAAGATCAACCGCTAGTACAACGTATCCATCTTCAGATAATCGATCGGCCATCCCCTTTATGTTGTCATTCAATCCTCTATTCTCATGAATCATAACTACCGCAGGCAAAGTTTTACCCGAAGCAGTAACACTAGATGATGGAGAAGCTAAATATCCGGAAACATTATCAAAGTAGCTAACGGACTTATTCTCCAGCTTTATTTCACTCTTATCAGAACCAAGTGAGGAATTACTGGCTGCCCCATTTACTACTTCGTTTTGTGCGAATGATGATCTTGTTGTTTCAAATACAGCGAAGGTTGTGAGCGCCAGCACCGAAATAGACAGCATAATCGCGGGAGTACGTGATCGAGTAGTCTCCATTTTGTTCTTATTATCAATACAATATGTTTTAAGGATATTCTATATAGTATATATAGCAAATCAAAGTAAACAGGTTCATCATCATCATCGAAATCTAGAGCTAGACCAGGATTAAATATGAAGATAATCGTGTCAAGATCACACGCAATTATCATAAGAACATACACCTGAAAATCTAAGGAATGAAAATAGCATTCTACTGACCTTGATAACACTTAACACTAATTTGAATCCACTTCCGATTGATGAACAAAGTTGTTTATATGAATGAGATATTATGCGAGTTGCTTTGGAAGGCGGGTTTTTCGTTACCGTCTCACATTAATACGTTATCGTAATAAGAAATTCTAGTGCGTAGGTCTTCTTAGATCAGGAGATGTCTACCATGAACGAAAAGCATCTTTTCTCATAACTATTGGTTCGTTTCTTTCCGAATGGATTCTGTTGACTATAGTTGACTGATCAAATTGACAATGGAAAGGATACCAGAACGGCTCTTTCAGAGATGGTCGCCTAATCTCCAGTGGCAGACTAGTTTGCATCTAGATGTACCATTCTATCTTTGCAGCGATTTAGATGGCCTATATGCAGTTTCAGAGTCTTCAATTTCACATGAATATAATGGTAAAGTATTCAAGATTTGTATGACCTTAGATGAAGTTAGTCCATGTTGATCAAAAGGACAACTTTCAACACGGAGATCGAATTCAAGACATGAAATATTCAAAGGTAGTATCTAATGATAATAACACCAATTTACTGTTGAAAAAGTTAGGTATGTCTCATATGACTCGACCTGAAACATGGATATTTTAGAATCTATGCAACACCTATTGGAGGTCTCTTGGATTCACTATGTTCTAATAATCTGTGATAGTTAAGTATATACTCACTTTCAAAAACCTTTCCACATATACTACATTCCCACTTTCTTCTAGAATCTTTAGGTGCCTTACTGACTTGTCTCCTAGCAGACATTACTTTTTCATATTAAATAAGTAGACAGTCTTAGATAAGGTTTGAAAATTGGGGAAATTGCATTTCCAAATCTGCTTCCGTCTTGTAAACGTGTAGGTCGATCCCCTCAATCTCTCCAGAGCTGCTTTGGGGCTAATAGAAGGATTTTACAATTAGTTAAGTTGGGTTATGGATATACGTATATTCAGAGTTAAATATTAGTTATCATTTTTTACATTGTATAATGTATATTTTGGTAATTAGTTTTAACGCGATACAAAGTACACGTTCACTTTAAGTGTCTGTTATGTGAAGATACTATAGAATGAACAACCTAAAGTTGTCAGATATAGCGATAATCGCAATACTCATTATATTTGCTGCTATTGTCATCTACCTTCTCAGTCCGTTAATAATTGCTGTCGTAATAATAGCCATTGCTTACTTTGTCTATAGATGGCATATAAATAACAAGAAAATAAACAGGTACGCCTGATAATTGTTTTGGCATGTTCAGATATAAAGAATGTTCTGATGCCTCCTTCACAAATATATGTTCTAGTAATAGACTCACGCTTTTTGATTTGTTAGTACCCAAAATGATCACTTCTTGAGCTATTGCAATTACTACCCCAAATAATACTTGAATAAGTTTCGAAATAATGCATTGTGCATATTGATTCACTTTAGGCTTGTGCCGATTCATTTTTTAAATAAAGGACGTAAATTCGGAGTAATTCATACATAGTTGTCTGGAGCCCGTAAATCCTATTAATTTATGTACTAATACAGACATAGGTATCGGGTGGAATCTTTCGTACACTCGAGCAGAATAGAACAGCCTTTAGAGAAAGTATTTGCCTGGCATACAAGGGAGGGGGCATTCGAACGCTTGACTCCACCGTGGGAACATTTCAAGGTAATCGAACGTAGGGGCAACATCCAAAATAACGGATTGGTTAAAATTAAGGCGAAAATTGGTCCGTTATCAATTACCTGGGTTGTTAGACATTCCGAGTATGTCCCAGAAAAACAGTTCAAAGATCTTCAGATTAAAGGACTTTTTTCTTCGTTTGTTCATTCACATTTGTTTGAGCCATTTGGGACATCTTGTTTGCTAAAAGATCGAATAGAATACTCATTACCTGCAGGTCCTATGGGCAGAATGATTGCTCGTCGAATTGTAGATAGGAAGTTACGGAAAATTTTTGATTATCGTCATCGGATTATCAAGGAAGACCTACAAACACATTTAGTCATAGATAGGATAAGAAAAAGTGAACGCCCTCTGACTATAGCCCTAACTGGCGCAAGTGGATTTGTTGGTAGCTCACTAGGACCATTTCTAACTACTGGGCGCCATAGAGTAGTTCCACTCTTCAAAAAACAGCATATTTCTCCCTCTAAATCTGGTCGAGCGAGTACTTTCAACAGATATGATAACCTAGACGTGTTAGACAACCATAAGGTCGACGCGGTAGTTAACCTTGCTGGAGAAAGTATATTTGGACGGTGGACCAAGGAAAAGAGAAGAAAATTATCAGAGAGCAGATTAAATACTACAAGAACTCTTTGTGAAAAGTTAGCTTCTCTCGTTGAACCACCTGATGTATTGGTATCTGTATCAGCTATTGCATACTATGGGGACAGAGGTGACGAAGTATTATCTGAGGACAGTCTCGCAGGCAACAGAGCCTCATCTATTCCTAGCAGGGTTCCATCTGTCGATTATCTATCGGATTTGTGTAGACAATGGGAACAGGCTACTCATATCGCAAAAGAAGCTGGAATCCGTGTCGTTAATCTTCGACTTGGTATAGTCCTATCCTCTTCTGGGGGCCTCCTTGCCAAGATACTTCCTATTTTCAAGTCAGGATTGGGAGGAAAGATAGGTAGTCAGGGTAATCAATATATGAGTTGGATTGCGTTAGAAGATCTACTAGCAATTGTCATGTACATAATTGCGGATGAGGATATCGACGGCGCAGTAAATGCTGTTTCTCCCAATCCTGTCACAAACTCAGATTTTACAGAAACCTTGGGAAAGATCTTGTCTAGACCTACGTTTGTGCCAGCTCCCAAATTTCTTTTACGATCTATATTGGGACGAGATCTCACGGAGGCCCTATTGTTTTCAAGCACTCGTGTCGTGCCCACTCGACTAATTAACTCGGAATATCGGTTCCATTTTCCCTATCTGGAATTAGCTTTAAGGAACACTTTGGGTAAAGTCCTAGGAGAGACACATTACTCGTCCTGACGTCACAGTTTTGGGATACCCATTCTCTTTCGCAGGAAATATTTCTGAATCGATTTCACAAGCAAGAAGAAGAAGGAAGAAAAAGGGCAGATAGTGCCTTAGGGAATACTATTTCATCTGTATTTCGTATTGAACAGGAACTGACCTCTATCACAAAACCACTCCTTAACGCTGGACAATGATACACGACAAATACTTATGTCTTTAGGGGGCGGACTCACGGATCTAAGCACCTAAATCGGAGATCAGCGAGCAAGTTTGATTGGCACGCTAAAATAAAACCTCATAGACAGGACAGGACTATTGAGATAAGCTACTTAAATCATTTTTTTGCTTCAGCTGGTGTACGTCGATTACTCAGATCTACTTATTAGAAGGATAATTGACATCGCATTTAATTGTGCTCGCCATAAAATTTTCTGATACAACTAATATGAATTAATGCTCCGTGAGGAAATTCAAGCTAAATGCCTAAGGAAACGGCACTATAGGCGACGAGGGGATTTCAGATTCTATATTACCATTGTCTGGTTCATCCTTATTGTCATGATCGACAGCCGAATGTCTTCCCTCTCCTACCTTTTGATCATCTGGTGAACACTTGGCATTAGAGAGGCTTTCTGATTCACAGGAAGATCGAGCTTGGATACTTCCTACAATCCATGTGAGGGAATAAGATATCACCAGTGCCAAGACTAATAATAATAGTATGTTATAATATCGGTTTGGCAGGGATAACATTAGTACATCTAATTTTTAGATTTGTTACAGATCGGATATTTGACTTAATAATGTATTTACCCTAACTTTTTTCTCTATTATTATAATCGCTAAATATTCACTATTGCAATTTGATATCTTTGATTTTTTAGAGCGCCAGCTCATCAGGCGGATTGAGACTCACAATTCGAGCGAAACAATTCATATTCTAGTTATCATCATTGTGAAACCTGTCTGAAACAACCCAACGTAGAATCACGACCTGACGCTAAGTATCTATTATTTCTATTGGCAGAGTCGCATTAACGTGTGAAAACATAACATTACAATTATGGCAATACAATTCATGGAGATGATATTTGGGATTATTAATACTGGACGTAAAGACCACGAACTTTGAAGAGTGACATAAGGGGCATCCTAAGAATTTTCTGTTTTGAGGATTTATCTTCGTTTTTTTCTGGTTGGAGTCTATACTCAACATAAGTTTTGTGTTAATTACGGATATAATGAATAAGATTCTTATTCCCTTATTTTTTTTATCGAAGTATACATCATAATAATTCATAGTTGGCTAATTCTGTCCAACGTCAATTGCTCGATAACCGCACAAGTAATAGTCAACTGTATGTGAAATTTTAGTACATGTATGAATGAGAAAATAGACAAGGAATTTACTGTTTAAAAAAACGCTAGAAACTAAAAGATTATCTTGGCTAGAAATACTACCAAACCGGCTGCTGTCTGCTGGCGCAAGACGGTAGACAGCAATTTTTGGTTTATCACATAAATTGTTTGAATGCAATATACCGTTTGTAGCTGCAGGTCTGTTACCATTTCGCCCTCAGCTACCATGTGCAAAAACCACGTGAAAAAGCCTTAAGGTACCGTCCCCAGTGGTATGCTGCTGGTCCCCTCTTTGCTTGCTTACTTCCTTGCCTAACTTGGTGGTTATAGCTGACAACAACATACTATGCAGTAGTAGGCACCAGCGATTACAATTTGATTAGCTTTCTCCCTATCCCCAGGACATAGAAATGGCGGACTCTCTTTGGTAACGCGACTATAGCGAGCTCGCGCTTTTGCTTTTCTCTCCATTTCTGCTGCTTCCTCGGCAGTTACTGCTGCTATCGGGTGCTGTCCATTTCTGGCTCAGCTTGTTAATTGCATCAAGTATTCTTGAGAAATTTGGATCAACATCATTAGCTTAAATCTTCTCCCTAATATGATCTAAAATGTTCAACCTTAAAGCACTTAAGGCGGAGCTACGATCATGACAACAGTCTTCCTCGAATTATGATAACGCTAGAATTAGCTAAAACGAAGTTAAGTGAGCTGAATGTACTGATCAGATATCTGTCATTCTTACAAAATAATGGGTTTTCGGATTTGGGAAAAGGCAAAATATTGGGTCAAGCACAACTACTAAGAGAGCTTATTAATGAAGAAGGTGAAAATCAGGAAAATAATGATGATATAACCCAAGAGATAAGTTCAGCCTCCAATAACGAGTCGGCAAATTCTAACAACTTTAACACTGTTGCACCGACTCTAATCGGTGACGAAGTGGAAAAATACCTAAAAGTGTAGTAGTTTAAGCCTTCGTAACCGATCTCCTCATTTTCTGATACTCCTTCCTCAGTATTCTTGCTTTCTCACTTTAATATCCAACCTAAAACTCATTCTGGTTGTTGTCAGATCCTTGGCTCGATCTAACTCAAGATATAACGCTATCTTTTGTACATTGATGGACTTGATTGTAAGTAAGTAACCTGGTACTTATATAATTAAAATATTATATATAACTAGAAGGGCTCTTTTCCTCAGGTTAAAAATTAGATTGAAAAATCAGCTGATACCTCTGAAGTAATAGGTATTTGAAAGATGCCTAACAGCTCGAATATCCGTGGCCATTAAATCACAAATCGGATTCCAATTACGGTTACAGATCACAATCTGCTCCTTGGAAGGGCATGGAGGAGGTGTTAGTTGACAGTAGAATTCACCAACCACTTGGTAGCCCTAAATACGTTATTATAGAATTATTGAAACCAGTAACTAAATTCAGATATGATGGAGAGTACATTGCAATTAAATTGACTAGTATAAAATTTTCTTCAAACATAACCCCTAAACTGGTCTTCAACTATTTTTACAATATCTTGGTGAACGTCTTCCTTGCTTCGATCTGCGTCAACTACTTTCCACTTCTCTTTATCTGCTACGGCCAAAAATATTTCTCTTACCCTTTCAATAAATTCCTTTGTTTGTTCGAATCGGTTTGCATCCATAGTCGTACTTCGTTTATAGGTCACTTGAATTGGAACGTCTAGAATTATCGTCAAGTCAGAACGTGGCATATTTTTATCCAGTGTAGAAAGCCATTCCAACTCTAATCCGTTAACGTGTCCATATACCATGTTACTTTGATAATAACGATTCATTATAATTACATAGCCTTCCTCGAGATGGAAATTGATCGTGTCTCTGATTTCATATCTATTTGCTGCGTATAAGAGATGTAGTACTTCAGGATTAGGGGGCATTTCGCTTGAAGTAAGGTATTTGTATATCATTTTGCCTACGTCTGTCTGATAATCTGGAAAGTCAAAATGAGCTGTACGCAGATTCTTCTCTTTTTGGAGGAAATGACTTAACATCTGTGCCTGTGTAGTCTTGCCTGATCTATCTATTCCTTCAAGCGTTATAATCTTCCCATTGTTCATCGTTGACAATAGAGTTTCATTAAGAAGCAGTTATCTTTTACGTATTCTCCTGTTTGCTGACACCATCTGACCAAAGCCGGAATATTAATTTTACTTTTATGTCTTATCAGACTACCATTCACGAGAAAATGGCTTTAGAAAGCTTAATGGCAGATGCTCAAGTCTTAGATTCAAGTCTTAGATTATTCATTCTCCTCATCGTCCACCTCTTCATCTTCCTCGGTTTCCTCATCTTCAAAGTCTTGTAGTTCATGAGTTTCTTCTTTAATTTCTTCTCGTTTCGATTCTTCCCCGAATTCTTCTGCTTCTGGACCTTCTTCCATACAAGGAGCACATCTTTCTAAAATAAAAACATTATATTCACATGTTGGATCTATTTTGTCAAGGAGCGTCAACGGGATCTTTATATTATGTGGAGCTATAGTCCCTATTGTCTAAAAAATTGATTTGAATGAGACCAGATAGTGAAGCAGCAGTAGTATTGATACTTGGGATATTATTTTGCCTAATTATTATAATTACATCATTATCCACTAGTCATCTATTGTTTCTAACAGCAGACCAAATGATTAAAGAAGATGCGGCAATTCGATTAGATTCAAAATTTGTTGTCTTGGATGAAGAAATATTAGGTTACGCAACTCAATGACGACGGCAAATATTTAGCGTCTCCTCAGCACAAACTAGGTTGAGACAAACCATAATATCAGGAATCAATCATCAGTACGTAGATTCATCTTTAAGGTACTAACCAGAGCTCCAATCACAGTAACGATCACCCATGAGCGGTCAAAATAAAGAATCTCACTATGCAAAAACTTTGAACTTGAAATTTAAAAAACTTAAAACTGATACTAGATTTAAGTATTGAGAAAATAATTTTTTTGATGGAGAAATGTGGGGAGTAGATCAGAAGATTTTTACTAATTGTATCAAATTGTTTTCTAAAATGAATTGTACTTTTTAATTTGTCGCCTCCGTAGTCAAACAGATTTTGTAATAAAATTCTATCTTGTCGACTCCTAACCCTTTAACTCTCTGGATCTTTCCTTCCTTTGTAAGATGTTTTATGGCGTAACGTACAGATCTTATATCCAGACCGATCTCTCTTCCAATATGCCTAGTTGTTACAAGTCCACTTTGTTTCTCGATAATTGTGTATACTAAATCAATTAAAGAACGATTGCTGAGCGATTCACCATGTTTGTGTCTGATGAAATCATCGAGGGTAAGCGTATGCCAAGTACTAATATCGGAAAGCGGACTAGACTGCTTGATTTGAATTCCTTTAGGCATATACGCCTTTTGGAAATATAGAGGATTTCTCTAAAAGAGATTTAGTGCAAGACTTTTTACCTTACGTAATAGATCATTCAACAAACCACTCAGGCGAATTCGGCTAATGCCTTTCATCTGTGCCTCACGATCCCTTCTGACAAACTTTAACAGCAAGAATGTAATTCAATGATTCACGCCAATATTCATAGATAAGAAATTAACTTTTTGTAAAGCCTCATTGAAGGTCGAATGGAACCGAGGAAAGACGTCAATCTCAAGGTAAATACGACACCATGATTTGAACGAACGAGATATCGCATCAGAATGCTTTTCATCCTATGTATATACATTGCCCATAAACCTTATTTCTAACCGGAAAGGGCTTCATACCTGGAAAGGGGCTTCATCGTGAATCATGAATAAAAAATCTGATAGGCATCGCCATTTGAAAAAGCCCTATCAGAAAATCCACCCTTTTTTCTAGGATCATAATCTACAAAATCTCCTAGTGTAACCTACCGTAAATGACTTTCTGCGGATAGTTCAAATAAAATGCCATGATCCTTATTTGTGTCATTTATTAATCTCAAATAGCGATTCAATTAAGTTTCTACAATAAAAGAAGGTCCTTATAAATAGTATTTCCTCATTTGTTGGATATTGCTTGATCGAAACAGAAATATGATGAGAAATCCCACTGAAAATAAAGTATTGATATTGGAGGCCATAAGGGCCTATGACACAAATAGTATCAGGGGTGGTGCTACTACTCTTAACATAATGTATGAAGCATATCTTTCATATGACCAAGCTCGGTATTACTTGTTTGAATTACTCCAAGGTAGAATGATAGAATCCGACGTGGGCACCAAAAGGTACAGAGTAACCGGAAAGGGTATCCAGTACCTGTCAGCATATTATGATCTAGATGACCTAGTTATTAACGGCCCAGATCGTATAGAGAAAGGATAGGAGTGAGTCATTAACTCATCCTGAAACGATTATAATCTTTGCCAATTTTTATTTTCGTGAGGTTCACATTACAGACCATGGAACGGCAGCTTTTGGAGTGAGCTCGCTCTATACCTATATTCGCAGGTTATACCGTATACACTGGCATGAGGATAGAAACGTTCTCATCTATATATGCGTATAGAAGAACACCTTTGCAAACAGAAACATAAGCGCAAGCAACAAAATGAATAGTCTATTGATATGACATGATCCTAGTTGTTTTTTGTATCAGGGTTAATTACAATTTTTCCAGAAGATAATGTTCGTAAAACAAAAAATCTGGTCGCATGAACCGGATCCTATTATACATAGTTCAGATTGGTTCGTCCCTACAGAAAGAATGAGCCACCACATGAAAAAATATTATTAGGATGAATTATCTATAAAGTGATCGAATTTGCCACCGACTAGCCTTCATCGTCATACAGTATACCATCGGCCTCCAACTAATCCTTATCGGAGAAAAAATACGTCATTATGTAGAGTCAGTATATCCTTACCTTCAGATTTGTTAGCAAAATTTGATGAAAGCATGGTCAAAACAGGATATACCGATAGATCAAAGGCATTACAGGCTGCTATGCATTCTCTAGTAGATGAATATACATGGAAAAGCGATGAAAAAACGGAAGGTGCAGGAGCAATTGTAATGCTCTACGATAATCACATTTACAGTCAAGATAAGAAATCGGTGCATACCCAACACAAGTATGCTGATATCATAAGTGCATCAATACATCTTCACCTCGCTAATGATAATTGTCTTGAGACGATCATGGTTAAAGGGAGCATTAGAAGGATAAGAGACTTAGCGAAACACATATCTGAAAATCGTGGAATAAAAAGTTTGAAAGTCAATTTTGTATCAACCGTTTAGGTATAAGCTTGTAGTTCTGTTACAGCTTCCGGAAGATAGATAGAAAAAAAGCTTACTTATTTAGTCCAACTAATTATCTCAGGTTAATTGTGATCTCTGCATCTGGTTGCCGTTCATCACAGATTTTCCAAGTATAATATCTGGATTTATTCTTCATCCAATATTGTTAATGTTCCCCATTGTAACAGAGTTAAAATCGAATCTATATCCCCAAATTTTTACGGGTATTATAACCTCAGTTGTCTAACACCGGTAATGATTTTATCTCAGTTGTTATGTAAACCAAATGTTTATTGTCACTTAATGGCATCGTAATTCTTTTTATTCTTTCATACTCAGCTAACACATACTTGCCCTTCCCGATCTTTGGACTTAAGTCACTACGCGTCTTCCAAGCATTTGCTGCTAATTCAAGAGATTTCTTGCTTTCTTCTGCCGTAAGTAGGTTCCGGACGCCTTCACGATGATCAGAATACATTTTTTGATAACCATATAGTTAACATAAATATTTGAGCGTGTAATAACAGCATGACTTTGAAACTAATAGTCCAATCAGATGCATACAACCAATTTGTTAATTCACTGCGAGCCAAACAAACAAAAATAACCTATACCTGGTTAAACGATTTCCTAAAGTATATAAGCTACTAACTGGTGAACACACAGCTAAACGGATACAATCTAACAATATTGAATACATAGTAGACATGAAAGATAATCGTGAATTATCACCTAATTCAATACTTCGAAATCGTCTCTGCGATACAACACTTTTTTGAAATCAACGACTTCGAGGGTATAAACTGGAAGAAAGTCAAGAAGTTCAAAGGGGAATTTTATACGATGGTGGACGACAGACCATATACCAGAGAAGAGATTAGGACATTAATAGATAATGCACATTCATTAAGAAATAAAGCGTTAAGCAGTGGTCTTCGGGTTGGTGGACTAATACGACTGCAATTGAAACGGAATATCAGGAGAAGGAAGAGAGTAACATGAATTTTGATACTAAACTACGGCCAGGGTCAGGAAAATGTTCAAAAGGTACCCTCCCCTACCAATATCAATACCACTGTCAAGAAGCAAAAGGGACATAGGAAAGGTCCAGTCACTACGTCAACACCACAGTCAATAGATTATATCACTGTAAAGGGCATAGAATCTGTCACGTCAAAGTACAGACTGGAATGGCCAGAATGGTCCCTAAAAGAGTTAATGGACAACGCATATGATTGGTTGAACAGCCATTATCCATATCCAGAGTGGGATAATAGTTCAAGGAAAATCACAGTTCGCATAAAAATAGATCCGATACCAGGCAGACAAGATATAGTCATACTTCGAATAGCCGTACGGAACTCCAATACCCATAATATTCCTGTCTTCGAAAACATAGATGGTATTTTCGACTTTACAAAATGGGTTAGTGAAAAACGCAATCAGTATATGATAACATGTGGGGGTCTAGGAGACTTTCTAAAAAGAGTCTTAGGAATGGGATATGCATCTTGGATTAATTTAGACGATTCAGATTCGACTGAAGATGAAGACAAACAATGGTCAGAACCAGTAATTCTTTGGTATAATGGACAGGAACGCAAGGTCTTCATAATTGTCGACATGGATACTATTCGGTATTGGTCAGAAATAACTGAGCCAACTAACTACGAGGCACTCGACTTTACTGAACAAGAAATAGCACTTCCGTTACCAGCTTGGCGTTGTGAAAGAAATCGGGATAAACATTACCTTAGAGGCTCAATTATTGACGACCTAGAGGAGTACTATTTAAATTACAAGCTAGCCAAGTCTGGAGTCGATTTCAATTTCAGTAAAGAGGAGTTGAATACATAGAAGTGCATACCAGTATCCATTGGCAATCCCTGAAAGAGTTTAAGACATATATCAAGAGGATCGTTGATCAAACAATTCCAGTCTCAGATGCCTTAGAGATGTACAGAGAACTGAGAGTTATGCCTAAGAAATTCAGACAAATGACAATACAAGATTTATCAGACGATCCCAAACTAATCGATGAACTGTATAACGCTTTATGGTCTGGAATGCAACCAGAAACTAGATTCAAACTAGGATGCACGACGAAGTTTAGAGAACAAGAATTGATTAAAAATCTTGCTGGAAGATAGATATAGATCCAATAAACGCAAAGGCAAAAGCAATAACAAGTGTATATCGTGATAACGAAAGACGATCAATCTCTTATGCATTTGAGTGTGTAATCGCCCCAAGAAAAGACCTTGGTAACGATCATGCAGGTGAAGTCAGATGATCAGCTGGCATAACAAAATTAAATGATGAAGACTTGCACCGTCTTTTTCAATTCAGGAACTTAGCATATTTAGCGACTTTCTCAAAAAATGGCTCCCCCCAGAAACAATTCAAATTTGGGATAGACTGGTACTAAAAGGAGTGCGATCTAGTGAATATGAAGGCATGGGGAAATATGATTGCAATCGATAAGGATTTTTTTTGATGACGGGAAGGCAATGTTTAAGATACCAAAGTCATTTGTACAAGGATTTAATGGAAGCGAAGTATCCCTAAATGTTCGCGCAGAAGAGGTATTAAAGCTTGAGCTGTAGACATAGAGAAATCGGTATTTATACTGCTATAGATCTAAAATGCTGTGTTTAACGACATTATCTGCCGTAATTGCTAGTTGAACAGGTTAATTTTGTTAATGAATATTGTGTAACTTTATTAATTATTCTTGATTCTAATCTAGGTATGGCAGTGATTGGATTTCCAGACTCATATCTGTACAGTGATGTCGGTAATCAACTGCTGCAGCAACAGCGGCAACAGCAAAAACAAGTTGACTGTCTCCATCAATGCACTAGGTGTGCTATTGTATTTCGTTGTGATCAGATTCAGCATCATCAGCCAAGTATTAGGAATCTATGTGGAAACCCTTTCTACTACGGTAAATGTAATACATGTAAGGGAACTAATGGCAGCAGCAGAGTTAGCTACTAGCCGACATAAAATATCGTAATTAATCGTTACAGCCTGGGGAATTCTTGTAATCCACACTTACTAGACACCTGTACTACCTTAGTTAGGCGTTGCTCCAACTTTATTTTACTGGGTGAGTCCTAAATCGTGTGTCGCAGCGTCGCAGCATTTACATCGAACATCATTAGTCATTACTCTAATCATGCCACAACTGACTTTTTAACCATCACATATTATTATAGTGTCCCCTATTTAGCCATAATACGCACTATAGCGAACCCAGGGTGCGGCTGTATCAAAGATAAACATATACCGTATCTACAAATGGAACAGGTTGATTTTATTGATGTATTTTGAGTAACTTTATTCCCTATTGTTGAAATATGCTGTCTGTTAATCTTTGATATCTAGCAGTAATGGCTGAAGTTCAACAGTTAGGTTCGACATATAATGTAGGGAATGGGTTGTTTGAGACATGCTTTCATCAGTGCACTAAATGTGGAGTGATATTTAGGTGTCAGGCGAAAGTTACCGCTAAGATATGTGGTGATCCATTCTATTATGGCAGATGCAATATATGTAAGGTATAGAGACAGTTTCAATGTCTTGAATAATTATCTATTTCTTTTCATCATGCGATTCCATCGTAGTATTCCAAAGTTCCTTGGTGGTTAGTCATAACCCGTTGTTGAACTAACCTGCGAGAAAAAGGTTCATCAGGAAATCACTGCTGTACTAGGAATAAGAAAAAGCGATACTATTATTAGATAATCAGAACAAAGAAAATCTCTACGGTGAGCCAAGTTACTCTTATCCTTTTGCAAACACTAAGGCTCTTGATGCTTGTAACATAGAATTGTAAGCAGCGTTATGAACCCATTCCCATTCTGGAATTTCTGGTTAAGAATTAATCGCATCATAACTTACGTGGTTTACGGAGCATTGGAAAGATGGATGGTGATGTGTTTACCTGGATTGTGCCAAGCAATTCGAATCCATGCCGTTCGTAGAATGGAATGTTCTTTGGGTTTGATGATTCGAGATAGGCAAATTTCTTATCTTGATCACACGTAACTATTGCGTGCTGCATTAATGCAGAGCCGAGTCCTTTGCCATGGTGAAGTGGATCAACTCCAAGAAGTGGCAAGTACCAATGAGGCTCATTTGGGTGGTAGCTACTCATTTTCTCGAATACTTCTGGGCCGTTCTTCTTGGCCTCATCAGACCCACTACTTTGCAGCAATGCAACCAACACGTCTACATCAGGGTGAACGTTTGGCGGAAGCCAAAGAGCTGCACCGGAATAGTTTCCAACATAGTGGGCGCTCTCACATACAAATGCTTTTCCTCCAAAAGCCTTGGCAAAGTCCGAGAAATGTGAAAGATATTTCTGGGGATCTGGCCATACCCAACGTGTGGCAGGATCAGCTACAAAAGCCAGCTTTAATGCATCAATAACAGCGGCTTCATCTGATTCTATAGCTGTTTTAACAATTGGTAATGTCATCAAAGTATCCCTCATTTTCCTTGATGTCAGCAATATTTTAAAGTTTATTTTATTGTACAAGTCTTAGAACAGTAACAATTATGCGATTATCTTGTCTGGAGTAATATCGATAGCGGCATATATGAAATATTTCCGGACAGTCTAATAACCCTCCCATTCTTGAACAGTTTTACCATTTGAAGGAGTACTTTCCATTCTCAATTGCTTCATGAAATTGGCGTGGCGTAAGTACATCTATTACATTCTTTTCATTCCCTGGTTCAACTACATACCACGTAGCCTTCCTCTGTTTCCAGACAGCATTCAGTGTTGTTCCACCAGTCGTAGACAATGGAATTACGCTTATTGGGTCGCTACTCTCATTCACATCTATATTTCTCATTTTTCAGTTTATCCAAAGATTATGAACGTTACAAAATAAATTATCTTATATACACAAACGCTGGGGAATTATAACCCATATTGAGAAATCAGTGCTTATACTGATAAAACAGCAAACTAAACATTAAACTCAATGCCAGAACTGCAGAGACAATCTAAATGAATCAAAGAGGTCATCGTGTGATGTCGCTTCCTTGTCCAATGATCCCTCTCCATTTTCTACGGTAGTCCTTAATGATATGATTAGTTTGTTATGCTTTGGGTTAATGGCTACCATTCCGTTTTGATACTCTAACAATTCTTTGCAGCGTGCTAGCATAGCCTTATGCTCCTTTGAAAAGGCTACCGGAATAACAAACATGTTTTGCTGTAAGAATTGCAGATCATAAATTGATGGATAATTCTTTTTGTAATAGACTATCTATTTATTCACTCATTCATTGGTTTATCGAGATCAATCAACGCTAACCTAATACGACTGATCATTTTTCTTGTCTCAATCGCTGCAGCTTTGTGGTCGCCGCCGCCTTCGTCGATCTCTTCGATTGCTTCATCGTCTTAGATTGGCAGATTGACCCTGACCAAGCTCGGTTAGAGCCGGATTATGCAATCCTCGACACGTTCACAAATGGTTAATTCTGTTTGTCTTCATGCATAATAGTGTTGTCAAATCCAGTACTAAATTTGAGAATTTAAGGAGGTGGAAGTATCTAAATTAACAGCTTCTACTAGCAATACTAAATATTTTTATTGGTCTAAAAATCCAAAATCTAATTCGTACTTATATGGATATTTAGAAAAGAATGACAAAGTTAGGTCGATTGGGCTATTTCTCGTCTGTAAGAGCCCATAATTTCAACATAGTATGTGTAGCTGATGCTACCTCATTGCACGATGATCAAGTCTAAATGTATGTCTATTATATAATGGACATTGTGCAGAAACAATGAACATCTTAGTAGTAGATGACGATCCCGATACCACCAAACTGTATAAGACTACATTAGAAGAAGAGGAAGGATTCAAGGTAGATACCTATAACGATGCTAAAGAAGCGTTATCAGATTTCAAACCAAACTATTACGATATTTCATTAATAGATGTAAGGATGCCAGAGATGAACGGGTTTGATCTGTATAAGGAAATAATAAAGTTAGATTCAAGCATCAAAGTCACTTTTATTACTGCATTTGAGGTAAACTATAGAGCATGGCAAGAAATATTTCCTGGTCTCGCCCAAGAATCTTACATCTCGAAGCCAACAACAATGAAAGGATTAAAAGAACACGTACATCATTTGTTAGAAGAATCACGCTAATTATTTTCGATAGAAGAGCAAGACTAAAAGGAAAAGAACGTTCAGACACAAAATCACAGGTTAGAGAGCTATATGAGAGGTGGTTGAGAAGAATCGCCTATCCCATTCTTAAGACTAAGACTGAAATTTATGCACAGAAACTAGGAGTGAATGTACGGAAAATCTCAATAAAAAGTAGTTTGAAGAGCAGATGGACTGGTTTAACAAAAAGGGGCTCGATTAATTTCAATATGCATCTCAGCTTTTAGTATCTGGAAAAAAGACCATAGAATTAATAAAATGGAATACTAACTTTAGAGGGGAATTCTTAATACATGCTTCGAAAAATGTAAACAATGCAGATCCATAGGTATGGATTATACAAAGCCAAGCATCGAAGCGATAATAGGAACGGCTATTTTGTATGATGTCAAGAAGTATGACAACAAGATATAATTTAAACAAGATAAAAATAGACATTATGCAGATCCAGATATTTTCAATTCCCATTACATGTATGGATTTATGATAAAGAATGGATTTATGATAAAGAAATCATATAGATTTAAAAATCCACATCCGTACTTAGGCCAGCTAAAGTTCTCTGGAGTCAAATAATTACCCTGGCTTAGTGCGGTTATCTCTTCGACCAATAATCATCCTCTAATGTAGTCATGCGCGTGACTGGATTTCCAAAATCAGATTCACTACATGATGTTGGTAACACAATACAGCACCATTCATGTTACCATCAATACGTCAAATGTGTGCTTTGACTTCTATGGCAAATGTAACATTTGCAATGGTGGGATCTGAGTTATGTATTGACATGACATCATAATTAATCCCACTCTTCAAATGACTGTTTAATTTCCGTTTCGAACTCAGGAAAGTAATCATTTATCTGTCTTATGTCAAACTCGCGTAGTATCGAATCCTTATCTTCTCGTTGAAGTAAAAATTCAAATGATCTTTTCACAAAATCTTCAGGAGTTATATGTCCCCCTACTAGATCTAAATAATAATCCTTTTTCATTGTTATATTATGGTTTGTCTTAGAACTATTTCCATAACTTTCCGTTATTTTGACATCATACTTCCAAGTATTGTCATCTAACGGAGGGAATGTAGTGACAGAAATTCTAGCCATTTATGTTTGATCGAAATAATCTCTTTTATGAGTTACCTAAAGCACGTTCAAGTAGATAAGCAAACGTAGACTCTCAGCGCCAGTAGCCTTAATTCTGCCCCCAAGACTTGCTCTTTTTTATGTAAAAAAGTCTGGTATTCAGACAACACAAATTATGAGAACTGACGCAGAATTTCTCTATAGCATAGGAGAGATAATAGCTAGACGAAGCGGATTCAAAGATATTGAAGAAGCGTTTGATATAGACTCAACAAAGTTGAATATTCCTAAGATACCACGTGGTAAAGAAATGTTTTGGAATAGCATGGGTGATCCTGAAGCTGACGAGGATAAAGTGCTACACATTAAAATGAAAGATCTAATGGCTGAAATACTAACTAAACTTGATGAGCTATATCCAGATCTATATGAAAAACTAAGAGATAAATTCAAAGGCACGTTAGTATTAATACTTCTCATAAAGAAAAGACTGATGAATTACATAGATTAGCTAATACAGAAGGATCTGAGAAAGAGTTTAAATCAGCAGCCGCACCACTACTAATTGACGCATTAGTTACGCATTTCTTAATACAAAAAGAATTTTACATGAAGAATCATAAACGTAAAAGTGTACGTAAGAATATTCTAAAAGCTGTTCTATCTGAATAGGAAAGATGAAAATGAAAGATATGATGGAATTCACAGCTAATTCAACGATAGAGCCTATATAAAATAGTTTTAGTCGTGGTGTACTTAGAGGATATGCTCTTCGCAATATTTTAAAAATTATTTTTGTAATTTTAGGAATATTCTTTGCTGGAATTGTGTATCTAGACTTACAGGGAATACTTGATATCAAATGGGATAAAGTTCAATCGATCTCAACAGGGGCGATGACGGCCGTGGGCAAAGGTTACGTATTTACAAATTTTATTGCGTTAGACAATCTACATCTACCATTATTTTCAAGTACGATCGCTGGATTCATGTTTGGATTTTTAAGGGGTTGAATAACTAGATGCTATTTGACAGTAAAAACACTGCTTGTTTAATTTTTAATTAGTTTTTAGCGCACTTTCCTATATTTCCATATCCTTCTTCAGGCTCTTCATCTATATTTGCTAGTTTGAAACCTGCTGGAGATCTATTTCCATCATGTATCCGCCTTTCTTTCTAGGAAATCTTTACAAGCCTTATGGGCTGGAAATCCATGTTGCTCGTCACAGAAATAACCTAGATAAGCACAACCATCACTCTTACCAGGTTGATTCTGTAGTAATATATAATTTGAATGTCCTTCATAGACAGGACAGCCTTCACTATTAGAATAAAAATGATTCATCGTCATCTACTGTATGATAACCATCAGGACATCCCCACTTTCCATTAGGACCCATGTTATCAGGGAAGCAGTATTTATCTTCATTTCTTCCAAAGCCTTCAGGACATCTACCTGTAATTGGATCTGGTCGGCATTTCTCTTGATATGCATCAAATAAGCAACTTGTATCTGGTCTACCTGTGTTCATATATTCAAAGTACTTAGCCTACCAGGACTGCGGTTCCCTGACTTGTGTCGCCGAATCCACCTACCTTTTCTTTATGGGCATTATCTTTCTGCTGTAATTGCGAGCCCCTCCTTAGGCGAGCAAGGTTCGCTAAAGCGAATAAAAACAAGCGTGCAGACATTCCTTTCCTTATGAATGACTTCTAACCTTTTTCTTCGCTTAAGTCATAACTCTGAACGGGTTTTATGCAGTTGGATTGGTAACATTTTCCTAAATGTAAGCATAATTAACAGTGGTAGATTGGAAGAGCGCATGCCGATAGATTCCTAATCGCCTACCACGACAGTGACGACCGGTTTGTTGACACAGCTTTGTATCAACCTTTAGAGATTTGACAGTATACAAATACGAATCTTCAAGCAACTTTTGCAGCCCCACAAAAAGAGGATTGTAATTTTTGAGAGAGATTTCGCCGCAAAAAAAGCTGGACGAACAGAAACAAATGAGGATCGTGTTAGTCAAGATGTGATGGTAGCGGTGGCGGAATAATTCTAATTTATATTATGAGCGCACAAAGCTATAAATTTCTTACAAGTAATGAGAAACTCAAAAACTAAAGATATAGAAATAATAAATTCGTATAAATGAATCATGGCCAGTTATGGATTTGGTGACTACAATGAAGGTTGGAAGGAATCTAAAAAAGATACTCTAGCTGAGGAGTTAATGGTGTTAGTGGAGGATATGGAATGTGAAGGTAAATTTATTGGCTTAAAACAAGGACAAAAACCATATGTACAAGTTGATGAACCATATAGGGGCGTTGCAATAATGAATATAGCGTTCCTAAAAAAGGAATATCGGCACGAACTCATCGAACGAGCAGATAAAAGATATCTTACTGTCATGACAGCAACAATGGATTCAGAGCGATATACTATGTCAAAAAAATTCTAGTCAGATCTGTCGTAGTTGTGGGGAAGAATTAATTATGAACCAAGCATCAGAAAGACGACTAGGTTGTACGATACCATTATGTATAATATGTTATCTAGGTGCAATCATAGATATCGATAGCGAACGGAGACGTACCATTAAGAGCGTAAGAAGTAAAGAGTTCCAGGAAATGTTAAGAAAGGAAGGCATATTGTCAAAGGAAATAGAAGAGATGGATAAGGTTATGCGACGTGAATGATTAGTTCAGTTTCGTAACTAGAAAGACTTAAAGCTATGTCTCATTGTAGAATATCGTCACCGCAGTGTTGTGACTGATCCACATGCAAAGGCAAGTATGTATGCGATGGTATGCAGTAGAATGCAGGTGCAAGTATATACCCTCCTTAGGCGAGCAAGCTTCGCTAGATTTTACCTGGCCGCCGCTTAATTTACAAAGGGTTATTGTATCTCTTTTATATGATAATGTGCAGCTCAGTACACGTAACCCTACAGGCAAAGGTAGGCGACCGTTTTCTAGCATGCTCTTCATGGTCGTCCTACCTGTTGTTATTGCATTTTTCTGTTTATGGTTCTGCTAACTTCTCAGCACATTTCTTAGCTGTTAACTCTCGGCTTATCCCAGTGGGTGTTAAATAGAAACTCAGATACTATGATACTCATATGTCATTAGAAAGTTTTGACTGTCCTATGTGTAAGAGGTCAAAAATGAAAAAAGGGATACCCAGAATAAAGTTTCAATATGTTTTGGATGACGGCACAAGTGGAGATGCTACACATCCGTTTTTAGTGTGTCTAGTCTGTAATAATATTCAGATTATGTCAGATGTGATTAAACCATCAACGTTGACTTTTGAATTATACACAGAATAATCTTATATACTTATGTTCTAGCACCATAATGTCTGCAAGACGAAGAACGGGCTGTAATCATGGATGACCAAATGCAGTTACTTAATTGCGTAACGAGTAGCTGATCCGAAGTATGCCGCTGACATAATGCCTATGTTCAGAAAAGCGAAATCAATCGGCGGTAAAATACCAAGCGTTTTAAACAGCGAGGTGCTCGAAACTTCAACGATGTTTTTATACTCTCTTTACTTATTCATTAGCTATTCATGTAACACTTCTATAACACTTCGAACACGTCTGAAACCCTTTTTCTTAGTGTAACTATGCTTATGCCTCCAGCCTTTGCCATTCTGGCTAGAGTAATATTCTTATTCTCCTCTTGTTCCGTTTGACAAGCCCGATATAACACTGCTGTTGCTAAGGCTTTTGGATCTTTTCCATAAGAGATAGAGTTTTTCTTTACCACATCTAGCATTTCCACGGCTCTTTTGTACGTCTTTTGGTTGACATCGGCGTTATCTACGATTTTGGATATGTATCCTGAAGCATCAACAATCGAAGGACTAATTCCCAGTTGGTATGCTATTATTCTATAACACGTGCCTGCGAATATGTAATCGGCATTTGCTGCTAGAGCTATTTCCTGCAGTGTTCTGGGTACCTTCATTTCCTTACATGTAGCATATATTGATGCAACTACCATCCCTCTAATAGATCTTCCTCTTATCAGTTTCTTCTCAAGTGCCTTACGATAGTAATACGCTGACCTTTCCATCAGAGAATCTGTAAGTGCCAACTTATCCTTGATCATTGCCATGATAACAAAAGTGTTCTCTAGGTTTCTAATTTCAGATCTATTATTAACCGAAATCTTGTCAAAATATCTTATCTTATTTATGCTACTTATTTGATCTTGGCTCAAATATGCGCTTGGATATTTAGTCAGCACGTAAAAGGGTAATAAAATAGTTAACTTTCTAAAAGATATTATAGGAAATGGAATCCATATAGATATTCTAACCCATCTGCAGAATCTCATGAATAAAGCAAGAATTGCCAAATCAGGATTACAGTCAAGACTGTTGGTTTTTCTCATCATCAGAGGTTACATTCAAAGAAACTTTGAATACTTGACCATGATGATCACATCTAAATGAAGATGAATTTCGACCTCTGTCTTGTGACAGCCACCATCCATCTAGACTATCAGCTAATTTGGACCTTAGTATCTGTAATTGATACTGCGAGATTAGCATATTGCCTACTATACCTTCCAGATCGAAATCTCTTGTAGAGTTTTCAATTCCTTCGCCATTTAGACGTTTCTTTGAATTTGTTTTCATGAGCGTATTTCCTTAATTATGATATTTCCAAGAATATATCTGAGCTAAACTACTTTACTTTTTCTCAGTCCTTCTTCTGACTCTGGTACTAGTAATTGATTTGCTCTTCTTAGATCTAGGCCTTGTAGCTGATTTTTTCATTCGTGTTTTTGTTGAAGGGGTCATTTTCATCTTTTGAACATCCTTTTGAGTTCGTGTCACTTGCTTTTGCAGCTGACTAAGTTGAGATTGAACCTGCTTTAATAATTGCGATTGTCCTGCTGCAGCCAATTTTGTCTGCTTCTGCAAAGATTGAATTAACAGTGTTATTTTATCAATTTCATTCCTATTCTTTTCGACCTGCTTTAATATCTGAGTTAAGTAGGTAATCGTTCGCTTCTTCTGTTTCCTTTTCCTAAAACTAGATTTTTCTTGTGCTTGTTCTATCTCCCTGTCCTGCTTTTGCAATTTTTCTTCATGGACTGTTACAGGGCTTTCCTCTAGAGGAATCATTTTCTCTACGGGAGTCATTTCTTCTACAGGAGTCGTTTTCTCTACAGGAGTCGTTTCTTCTGTGAAAACCTCGCTGTCCATCAGTTCAGTTGGAGCAGGTTCTTCCCTCTCCTCTGACATGTAATGATCCACTGACATACGCTGTTTTCTTGTACTGTTTGCCATAGATATAACTTAGATGGTGTAATCACGGAAAATCGAAATAGTGCACAACGAAAGTAATACTTTATGGCAATAACGTTCAACAGAATAGACCCATTATTAATTTCTCTGAATAATATGAATATGGGTTAGTGAAAGTCTGAAATTTACTTTTATAGAAAGTTTTGTAATTGATGGCAAGGAAAAGAGATATCAACATTCCGTGGATTTGCTGTATAGACAAGTATTTGCGATCTATTCAGAGCCAGAAAAGCACATAAGGACGGCGAGATATTTGAGATACGAAGATAAAGTGTATCGATTGCGGCTGCTCTCCAGATGAATGCAGTCGAAGCAAATCGTCAATCTAGTGTCCTCGTTGCCAAATTTTGAGATGCTGTTGTTGGTCTGTCATTCATGGGAATAAGAAATAATCCAAATATATACGATAAGTAGGTTGAACGGTTCTCCAAATAACACGATTCATGTCTTTGTCACAAATAAACTATCTATTTTTCCTAAATAAAAAACTCTGGCAATAACATTTACGCACAACTAAAAGGATCATTTTATTATTATCATGGTATTGACAAATTATTTGACGAATAACATGTTGTCTCTACCATGGAAGAGTCAATACCCTATTGTGAACCAATAATGAGATGGGGTATTGGCAATTTAGAAGGATAGAGAATATTATGTTTCCTAACACAAAAAACCCAATACCCTCCCAATAACTTGAATGTTACGTTCGCTGACTCTATTCTAAAAGGAGCTCTCACCCCTCGGAAGAAATCAGAAGAAGAACGTTTCCTTTTTGTATAATTCAAGAGCAGTATATAGCAGATCTCTATTACTTATTGGTGGATAGTTTTCTTCTCTCCATTCTTGTATCATGCGACTTATTTCAACCTCATACTTTATTAGATCTCGTCTTATGAAATGGTTTAACCTAAAGTCTTTATTTGAATTGCTTTTAATAGAGTCTATTCGTTCAGCTAAATTCTCTAATGCACGTATGTAGATCGCTCTTGTATTTTCTTCATTCATATGGTAACAGTGAACTATCTTTAGACGAGGTAAAAGAAGGTTTACTCTTTATTCCCCAACAAAGCGTGTAGAGGAGCAATGTCTAAAAGCTTTTACTATATAATGCTACAATTCTATGATAGTTACATTAGTAATAAAATAAAGGAAGACTAAATTGACAGCGTTTATTCTCTAATACAGCATCTGCCTTTTTTCGACTAAACTTATGTTTTCCCAGTCATGTACGTGTTGTCCGCCTTCCTCCTTCATGGAAGCCTCAACTAGGTCCATAAAGGATTCCCCCTCCAACACTTTAGAACACCACAAGCATTTCCATTTACCCACATTTTTTCTAATACCTTAAAAACGGGCTTACTTATTAACATATTATTAAAAGTATGATAAATAGGTTTTTCTATACACTCTAGGAAGTCTTTCAGTGTTGTACCAGTAACGCCTGCATTTTCCAGCTGCTATTTCTACGTCTTCGAGATTAATGACACCAGCCAAAAGCCAGCTCACGAATGTCTCCTATACTCATTTCTTATCCTGCCCTCTCTCAATTTCCCATCAACTCATTTCCTGATAAGTTTGTTTTGGCCATCTCTGCTGCTATGTGATGTATGTGATGTATGTGATCGCTGCAAAGCTCCAGGTACTTATGTCGGTATCATTTTTTATTATCGTCTGTCGTGATTTTCGTAAGAATCGCATCATTTCGATTCTGCTTCTCCATATCTTGAAGGCTTGAAAATTCTTCGGAGGGTTTATCCTCCTGTAGGCTCTGGAAAGATATTAAACCTGTAACTTTGTAGATGGACTAGCCGCTAAGAATGACAGCAACCAGTCTGCTGCTGATGGATTAGATGCGCTTAGCAGCTAGCCCTTTATTTGTATGAACACCATACTATATACACATTCAAATAATGAATCAATCAAGAAGTGAAGCGAACCAGCGGCAACAGATGATTGCTTAGCGTAGAGAACAGGTACTAGACCTTACAGACTACCAAACAAGCACCTATAGCTTTCTCCGAAGACAATATCCACATTGTATGGTGGCATCGTCTTAAACCTGATCATGCATCAGGCAGGACCGTGATTCCTCCTTCTGGTATTCATCTGGAAAAATCAGATAGGCTCGTTTGTTTGGTCTTAATCATGTGTTTCCCCGTTCTATCGTCCTCGCCCTCTCCAAGGTCGTCAGTGGCAAGGTATTGATTACCCCATTTCACTTCTTCTAAACCCAACAACTGTCTAAAGATATTAACTGTGCCTGGCCCAAATCCCGCATAATGATTATTTGCGGCCACGATTGCAAGTTTAACACCAGATAACCTTCCTTCATTGGTGTCATCCTTGAAATTGCGAGCAACTTTTTTCATTTCCTTTATTCTATCGATCTGAATACGACCAAAATCTTTTTCTTGTATACTTCTATCGCCAATAAATCTGACGTAAACAAAATCCGATGTGACTATAGGAGGAGTACGTATCTCCGCAAGTTGACTCCATACAAGACACATGTTATTATTGGCAAAGAAGTTATACGCAAGATCTTGAAACCAGGATCTATGCCTTACTTCTACTGCATATCTGAAATTCTTGTCCAAATGTGGTAGGATATCCTTGAGTGCCTCAAGTCCTTCAACGATCTCTATCGAAGGCGGAAGTTGTATTAATAGGGCCAATAACTTCTCTTTTAATTCAGACATAGAGTCGAAAAAATAATCTAGTTGGTCCTCATCGATATTCCTGAGTCTTTTATCATGGGTTATAACTTTAGGAAATTTCGCAGTGAACCGGAAGTTCTGTGGAGTTCTTTTGTACCAGTTTTTGACCATATATTCATTAGGGATCCTGTAGAATGAAGAATCTATTTCAACATAATCAAAGACCTTAGAGTAATAGTTTAACCATTTAGAATTTTCAGTACCCTTAGGATAGAATGGTCCTTGCCAGGACGTATAAGACCATCCGGAACATCCTATGTAGTACTGCAAGGTACTTCGTAAGGTCTAAAAGAACACAATTACATAATAGTTTTCTGTATCCGTTAACGAGTGTGTGCGCGTAAAATAAAACAATTCTGTAACAATCATGATTTGGTGGCAATTTTCACCGAAAAGCATACAATAAAAAATTGAGTTTGCTAGATTCTAGCTATTATACACGTAATATGATTATCTATTGGCTTTTTTAGTTTTTGCCCGTTCCTTAGCTTTCTTTATGACTTCAGCCGTCTGAGGGGCTGCCTCCTTCATTTCTTCCACAGTCTGCCTGAATGATTCTGTTGCTTCATTAGCAGCAGCGACTGTTTCGTCTATTGTCTTAGCTGTATCCCTGATCATTCCCCTTTCCTTTAGATCTCTAGAGATCTTGCTGATCTCCTGTGTAGTATCCCTCATTGTAATACTCGCTTCATGGATGGCAGCTATCAACTCATCAATTGCCCCGCTTTCACGTAATTGGCGTACAGTATCTCTCACACTTGCGGAAACATCTCTTATGGTACTAGCAATATTCTTTATAGACTCTATTTTTTGATTGATATCAGAGTCTATTCCTGATGTCGTTGTTGTTGTTGTTGCTGAAGTACTCGTATCTGCAGAACTAGTCGTATCATCTATGCCGCCTGTATCACCTGTCCGTGTTTGTCCTTTAGGATAGGTCATCAGTATTACTATGGCGTTAACGTCTATATAAGACATATAGTCTGTCCTTGCCAAGATTTCCTTTTTCAACGGGTTTCAGTACGCTTTTGTCTATTTTTAGTATATAGCGAGGAATAAACAACGGATTTTGACCCGTAACATACATCGTATATTAGTTAATTCAACATATTGCAGTATAAATTTTGCAGAAATCCACTGCTCAATTGTCTAAGTATAATCCTCGATCCGTTTGCTTGGCCGCCGCAAGAAAACAGGAGAAGATATTATTGAAGTGCCATGTCAAAGAATGATGCGGACTATTATTCTTAGTTAGAAGGACAAGATCGGTTTATTGAAGTCGTTTAGTAGTAGATCATCGCGATAAAATAAATACTGTGATTATTAGAAAAGTTCCAAATATAGACCGTAAATTGATTATACAGGCTCAAGAGAATGTAAATCGACTTATAAATACAGGAGGGAGGGTCATATCACATACCTTTTCATCACTAAGTGAAGCAAAGGAGCACTTTCCAACACTACGAGCAAATGAAGAACGTATAAATGAACGTGATCAGGTTAGAGTAGTAGAGATAGAAGACCATGATCTTGCAGCCTGTGCAAAGGAACATGTAAATTATCTAACTGAATGTGATTTCGTCCTACTGACAAGGATATCTGAGAGTAGTTTATTTTACAGAGAGTAATGCAGAAGCTATAAGGGGTATTCCGAGCTTACTTGGTGTAGATTTTCTACAACGATCGCTCTTAGCTAACTTAGCTAATATTAGTGCGTTGACACAAAAAGAATTACGAAGAATTCACAGTAATTACTGAGGTGCCATTAGTCAATGTGTCAAATACTGGAGACAACTTTTTTCCGATTTCATACAATTCATTTATTTGTTGCTTGGAAGCAGAACTGCTCTTAATATTGATATTCATTTTAAAAACCTGTGCACCAGGTCTTACATCACTCGAGATCCCAGTAAAACCTCTAAGATCAATGTTACCTTCAATATCTATTGTTATTTTATCTAGATTTATTCCTCTTGCTGTTGCATGCATAACAGTTGTTTGAGTTACGCATGCTCCCAGACTAGACATACAGGCTTCACATACTGTGGGTCCTTTGCCTTCTCCCGAAAGTGGAGGATTGTCGGCTGCACTACCTAATTGTCTGAATGCTTGGAACACACAACTGTTCGTCTGCTAGACCAGTACAACGTTACTTTTGATAGTTACTGCAGAGTCTTTGTAGATGGTGCAAACCCTTCCTTTATCCGTACTTTGAAAGACAGAGTAGATGAAGACCCAGCATATGAGCAGATTGCATTCTACAAGAAGCAGTCAATTAATGACTCGTTGTAATCATCCTATGATTTGTTTAGTGGCATGACAATATTATCATAATCGATGGTTAATAATGCTATAATCTAACATTAAGATTATCTCGAAGTGGCTGATTGAGAGAGCTGCTTTGGAATATGACCATTTTTTCACCCCTCTGGGAAAGATCCGATGGGTCTTGCAGCAATTGTCCTATTTGTAGCGGGTGCTAATAACGGTGAGAATATGAGTCAGAGAGAAATAGCTAGTGCTGCTGGGATGACCTCTGTAACAATAAGATGCAGATTAAAAGAGATTGGAGAATACCTTCAGAACTCATCCTTACATGTGTAATATTACTTTTATATTTTTATCTTAGCTTATTTGTTCGTATACATAATTAATTGATTATGAAATTAATTATAAGTCGATCAGTAACTGATGATCTTTAAGGAAAAACTAATGGCGTTTTTTAGATTATGTAGTTAAAAAGTAAAAAATGAAAATTAGTGATGCCCCAGAAATCCACACTGCTGGAAAGGAGCAAGAATATCTCTCTTGGTCCTATAGAGACCTTGTATATAATCCAGAAGCGATCACTGAAGCTGATATAACGTTACTGCAAACGCGAGAGCCACGGATCCGCATCTGACTTCCATTTCGAACGCTACTGTCGAGTTAAGTTATATTAATATATCTAGTATATTGTTCCTCATCGGAGATTTATTGAAAAAGTTTATTATAAACTATATTAGGTGTATGATTATTGAAAAATTTACTTTCGGCCGCTTTAGGCTTTACTCTAGGAATAATTATTGGTCTCATAGTAATACCTCCATTAACTGCTTCACCAGATGTGAATCGAGCTGTCCTTGCTCAATCTACTATGTCAAGCGAAGATCAACGCCCCAATATTCTGCTAATAGTCGGTGATGATTTTGGATGGTCAGATATTGGTGCATTCGGAGCAGAGATCTCGACACCAAACCTAGACCAGCTTGCTAAGGAAGGAAAAATTGGAACTAATTATCATACCGCTTCTACGTGTTTTCCGGCACGGGCAGCGCTACTCACAGGCGTAGATTGGCACTTGGCTGGGATAGGTAACATGTATGAATTAATAGCTCAGAATCAGGTCGGTAAACCCGGGTATGAAACATACTTAAATGATAGAGTTGTAACAGTCCAAGAGCTTCTACGAGACGCAGGATACCACACAATCCAATCTGGGAAGTGGCATCTTTCTGGTGATGGTGTTCATCCTGGGACTACCCCTTATGATAGAGGGTTTGACCATGCCTTTACTTTGGTTGGAGATGGGGGTAATCACTTTACAAATGGCTCTATCTTTCCAGGCGGGCACACAATGTTTCTAGAGAATGATACCGAAGTACTCCGGCCTGGTAACGGTACTCTCTTCTCTAATGAACTTTATACGGATAAGATGATTGAGTACATTAACAAGACTCAGGGCGATAAAAACCCATTATTCATGTATTTGGCATTTCAGGTAGCTCACTCCCCATTCATGGCACCGGCGGATAAGATAGAAAAGTATAGCCAGATTTACAGTTCAGGATGGGATAAGATAAGGGAACAGAGGTTTGAAAAGCAAAAAGAGCTGGGTATCTGGCCTGCTAATATGACATTAACTAAGGGATTACCACCAAATGTGGAATGGGATTCTCTAACGCAGGAGCAACGAAATTATTCCTCCCAGATATTGGCAGTCCGTGCAGCCATGATAGAAGACATGGACAGTAATGTAGGAAGACTCATCGATCATCTCAAACACACGGGTGAATACGATAACACATTAATCGTATTTACATCAGATAATAGTGCTAGCGAGGCCGCTCAACTTCCTGCGTCGATCTTAATCTTCAATGGGATTGACTATACCGGTTTACCAGAATATGTCAAGAATTTGAATAACTCATTGAGTAATTTAGGTGATATGACAAGCAATGTTAATTATGGCGCATGGGGTCCTTATGTTTCATCAGTACCATTGTGAGGTTTCAAGGCTAGTTTGTATGAAGGAGGAACGAGATCCCCTTTTATTATCAAAGAGCCCACTGTTACTAATAATACTAACGTTGCGGCGCCAGCAATGACAAATACAACGTCACCAATCAACAGTTTCATGTTTGTGACGGATATAACTCCTACTTTTCTAGATTATGCCGGTGTGTCAGATGCAGGTTCAGCATATAACGGAACAGAGGTTCATCCAATAATGGGAGAGTCAATCAGGCCGCTTCTTAACGGTTCAGTAGAAGAGATCCACGGACCCGACAACCCAATTGGTTCAGAGATGTTTAATAGTACAGCAGTGTATAAGGGGCCTTGGCTGGCTATGCGTGCTGGATCGGATCCTACTGGGAACTGGCAGTTGTATAACATCGTAACAGATCCTGCCTAAAACAATAATCTGGCAGAGGAACAACCAGATCTGCTGCAGCAGATGATCTCGGATTATCAAAAGTACTCCGAAGAGGTTGGTATTGTAATTCCAACTGGAGCAAACACAAAGATACAGTATTCAAAGATTTATCCTCCAATAAATCAAACCCAGACCATCAACTTAGATGAGATAGTACCACCATTTAAACGTCCTAATGCCACGGACTTGAAAAATGCCCTTCAATTTACCTTCTGAGACTCACTCCTTCTTTTTGTCATTAGTATCATGGGCGTAGGCTTGTGGGGACTTTCCATACTCCGCATCACATGAACTAGCTTTGTGCTAATTCACTTTCCTCTGTATTTCAAAGTTCATCTATCTGTTTATCTTCTGATCATCTTTCCATTTATCAAGATATCTCATATTGAATACTGTTTAACAGTCAATAGAATTGAAATTCCAAAAGAAAAAACCGTGAAGGTTCTATCTATTCATATCCACCATAGTCGCCTCCGCCATAACCTCCTGGCCCTGCACCACCACCTCCAGCGCCAGGTCCCGGTGGCATTTCTTTGGATTTGGATGCTGCAATAACGTCATCAATTCGTAGTATCATAGATGCAACTTCTGTTGCCGCATTTAGTATATGTTCTTTTACAGCGAGAGGATCATAAACATCCTTTGCAGTCATATCAGCAATCTTCTTATTTATTACATCGATTCCGTACTTAGGTTTATTACTGGTGATCTTTGCTCTTAACTGAACCTGTGTATCGATTGGATCCATACCGGCGTTCTCTGCGAGTACAAGTGGAATTATCTCAATACTATCCGCAAATTGTTCTGCAGCCAATTGGGCACATCCCTCAAGTGAATTAGACCACTCCCTTATTTGTTGCGACAGCACAGCTTCTGGAGCACCTCCCCCTGGTACAACATAAGGATATTCTACCACATCCTTAACTGTCATTAGTGCATCATGTACAGATCTTTCTGCTTCATCAACTACCCTCTGCGAACCTCCTCTTAATAGGATTGATATGGCTTTAGGATTCTTGCATCCCTCTATGAAAACCCACTTGTCTGTTTCTACATGTCGTTCTTCTACGAGTTGAGCATAGCCTAGATCATCGGTGGTGATTTCGTTTACATTGGTAATCATTTTTGCGCCTGTAGCTTTGGCCAGTTTGGACATATCACTTTCTTTAATCCTTCTTACAGCAAGAATTCCTGCTCGAGCCATATAGTGCTGTGCCATGTCGTCAATACCCTTCTGACATAATGCGACCTTCGCACCAGTAGCTGAAATTTTATCGACCATTGATTTAAGCAAATTGTTTTCCTCATCTATGAATCTCTGCATCTGTCCAGGAGTGTTGATATTGAGCTTAGTATCAAATTCTGGTTTCTCAACCTCTAGGGCACAATTCAATAATGCAATTCTAGCATCCTCTATCCTCTTGGGCATTCCACCATGTGCTATCTCTTTGTCCAATACAATCCCTTCAACTAACCTTGTATCATTTATCGAAGCTCCAGCTTTCTTTTCGACTTTGATGTTGTCTAGGTCTACCTTGTACTTGCTCCCGCCTTTCCTAGTACGCCCATTTCTTCTAGTATCGTTGTCTTCGGTTTTATATTCTTCAGCGACCTTTAGAATCGCATCCACTGCAATATCGGCCAATGTTGCTGATTTTCCAGAAACCATCTTTGATGCCATAGATGTTCTTGCTACTTTAACAAGGTCTCCTTTATTC
>JBKPHJ010000140.1:0-28465 GCA_046729835.1 Thermoproteota archaeon | reverse complement strand
AGCTTGCCGTTTGTAGTACACAGCATTATCACTATTTACAATAAAGGCAGCTAACCTCCCATCAGAGTTCTTGATAACAGCGGGTTGGCTATCTCCTCTTATTGCTCCACCCAATGAGCCCCATGACGACCACGTATTACTACCAGCTGAGGTCTGCGATTTGTGAAACAGAGGGCCCGGCGTAATTGCGGAACTCTGTACGGAACCGAATACGCCAATCTCTTCTTTTGGTAGAACGGGTTCTCTCTCTATACTAGAGTACGGCCCAGCCGCAGTGGGAGCCATGCCCTGTATGGGAATAGCAATTGGAATATTTGCTTTATGGGAATTCTGATTGTCTAACGAAGAGGTTTCACGAGTAGTAATCGCATATCCAGGAGACGTATTAATGTTTAAGGCTGCTGAATACACCGACAACAGAATCAAAGCTACTAAGCACGATTTGCGTATCAACGTTTGTCGTAAAGCATGGTCATAATTTTCCATTTCCAACCTAACATGGACGAACATCTATTTACGAAGAATCTCTAATTCGAATCTAGATTCGATCATTAAGCTTGACACTCTGTAATCTTCAAGCTAAAACTAATTACAAAGAATAGCAGTATGTGCTCATCTAAGAAACCATGGTTACAATGATACTTACAATGATGCTAGAGACAATTCCTCTCTTTGCTTACCGTCTGTCATCTCAAAGAGAACGTGATACCTGATAGATACTAAATCTTTCATTGCAAATATTTTTTCTGTAAAAATGGGAATACCTGAATTGATAGAACATTACTTGCGAACCCTAATATCAGTGCCGATGGAAGAACTAGAATTGGAAGGGCATTGAGGCTCACCGACAAGGAAAATCTAATGGAGCTGAGTAGAAATGCAACAGGATTATCGCATATTTTATCTTATGCTAGAGATGTCGCCAGAAACGAGGGATTAGCATGGTTTTTGAAGACGGGTGTTTCGCATCTGGCATATTTTATTTATTACAAGGGAATCAGAAAGAATCCAAATTATTTCATATTCCAAGGACAGAGATACAGCTACTTCACAGCGTTCTATCACGCGACATATACCAATGAAAGAGCAGTTGAAATTCCGATAGCGATGAATTTGGTAAGTAAATTTCGAGGACGTAGGATCCTAGAAGTTGGTAACGTGCTTTCCCACTATTATCCTTTTCCTCATATAATCGTGGATAAATATGAGGCAGGTACTGGTGTCAACAACGAAGATATAGTCGATTATAAGCCGGATGAAAAATTTGATCTAATTATTTCCATATCCACTTTTGAACATGTAGGATGGGATGAGAACTCACAGGATGAGAAAAAAATTCCAAGAGCATTAGCAAATATAAAAAGCCTGATTAAACCAGGCGGCATAATTATGATTACTTTGCCTATAGGTCAGAATCCGACATTGGATCGACTAATTCGCAATGGGTCAATCAGCTTTGACAAACAATGCCACATGAGGCGTTTGTCGAAATCAAACATGTGGACGGACGCAACATGGGAAGAGGTCTCGAATGCAATTTACGGAAGCCCTTTTCCTAATGCTAACGCTATCATCGTTGGGTATCTTTATGGTTAGGTTTACGAAGGGAATAGATTTTCTCAGCTACAATTATTATGCGAATTTCCTAGCGGGTAATAAATGGCCTGGCCGGGTACTCAAAACGAATCTCTCAATTAAACTAGTTTGCAGGTTCACCGAAACTGAAATTTGGAATGTTATCCTGGATTGTCATTACTAGAGCGTTCCTATCCTAATACCTACTTCTTATGTGATCACAAGAAGTGCTATCTTCAATACTGGCTGGCTCTCCATCGAGTCTTTTTTAAAGGAATGATCAATTGAGCTGACATACTCTATTTTCCAAGCCTTCTAGCCTGTCGTGTTGACAACAAAATAATTAATGTGCTAGTTCCAATTGGGAAAGCCTGTAATTGTTGAAGGAAAGTCTTCAAGTTGTTACCTAATACAACAATTTGAATAGGGTCCTTAGATACGCGAATCCTGAGTAAATTTGTTTAGCTTGCGATGGCATGTAGATTCGTATTTTTCTTCATGATTGTGCTTCGCACGAAATTGATGTATCATTTCAGAAAGAATGAGTGACCGCTATTGATGCTTGGGAAAAATACTGTGTTGCTCCCATAGAAACCATATTAATTCGTTCTGAACTGTCATTTCTCCACTGAAAATGTATTCTGTTTATCATTCACATCAAAGAGAATATGATATCTAATAGCAACCAGATCCTTGCCCATTGCAAATATTTGTTCAACAGGATTTACCTTAGAGTGATCTTTGTGTTTCCATACTATTGGTATCTCTTTGATTCTCGCTCCAACTTTTAGCGCCCGTGCTAACAACTCAGTGTCAAAGGCAAATCCATCCGTTGCGATACCCATGAAAAGTTCCTGTGCGAATCTCCTTCTCAATATCTTGAAACCGCATTGCGGATCCCTGATGTTAGTAACAAAAAGCAATCTAAAAATAAGAGAATATATATAAGAGAGCATAGCTCTTGAAAGCGGTTTTGCGATAGGACCAAGCCCCTCTCTGAGAATACGCGATCCAATGACAATGTCGCAATCGTGTGCATGAATCAGAAGTCTACTTAACTCAGAGGGATCTGCACTAAGATCTACATCCATGTAGGCTATGACATCTTTCGATGCCATCTTGATAGCTTTCTTGATTGAACCGCCCTTTCCTATTCTCTTTTCTCCAGTGAGAAGTTTAATTTTGTTATTAGGAAGAAAGTTTGATTGCACTAATTCGACCGTTCTATCATTACTTCCTTCTGATGCAACTATTATTTCATAATCCCACCCTGTTGATTCACAAAACGAAAGTGTCCTTTTCAATCCTCTAACTATGCGGTTCTCTTCGTTGTACGCTGGAATTATTATTGAAAGACTCGGGAGAGAAAGTTGACTAGTGTCATGATGGAGTCGGGAGATCGCGATAGTCGGATCGTTTATTTGCATCAAAGGTCATGCTTTCCTATTATTTATCTACTTGATTGGAATTATAAAAGCATTTAGGCCTATAATTGGTATACAAATGTTCCTTAACGAAAAACGTTCGCTCCAATAATATCATTCCGATTTATTATATTTCCTAGAAGATTTCTTTTACATAAGAAAACATAGGATGAAGGATTCATAAAACCAAAATTTATTTTATAAATTTGATGTTCTTTGCTCATGAAGATTTCTTCGTACGGTATATTAGTCATACATTAGTTAAGAACTCTATCAGAGTTTGAATGGTTTTATTAATAATGAGCTAGCAGACGAGACACAGAAGTGGAATATTTCATCTCCATTTCTATTTGAAATAATAAAACTGAAGAGAAGATTATTGGGACAGGTAAAAATCTTAGTGAGGAAATCTCAAGTATGATCTGCTACTATGCGATTAATTTTAGGGACTATGATCTAAATGGTATTCGGAGCCATCATAGCAAACTTTATTCAAGTAACGCAAGGGCCTCTTTCGTGAACATTTCGGACCGTATTTATTTTAATCAGATCATTGGATGAAATTTGTTATCACATGCAAAAATAAGAGTTAGAGAAATAACAACCTATTCATACTGCGTGGTGTTACAATTCCTGATTTTTGTCGCAAGAGAAAGACAGTGGATATTTTATTCAAATCTCTCCCTATTTTTATCTCTAACAATTCTGCTAGCACTGGTT
Organism: Thermoproteota archaeon; assembly: GCA_046729835.1. Lineage (GTDB taxonomy): Archaea > Thermoproteota > Nitrososphaeria > Nitrososphaerales > Nitrososphaeraceae > TH5896. Next base: position 24,746 of record JBKPHJ010000140.1, on the reverse strand, counting down.
CTTTTCTGCTTCAGCTCGTACGGGTATGCTTACGATTTGGCATTTCAAAGAAATCAATCAAATGAGATATATAATGCCATCAGAACTTTCAACATCCCGTCAGAAATATCGAGCATCGGTGTGCAAGAAGCGATGCCGGAATTTGCGTTCTATGACAATATCTCAGGATTACTTTTGCAAGGTTCTTCCACATTTTGGAAAGATTCTCATGGGATGTGTCTCCAGGAGTTCACCTGTACTCTAAACTACTCACATGAGTTCCAAAGTTCCCTTGAAGTTGGTACAAATGTTACAACCAATCATACTTACTCCTGGATAACGGGCGGAGAATTCAAAGTCGTGCCTCAGGAACGATACCTTTTGACGACATATTTGAAAGTTAATAAATATTCATTACAATCACACATACTGCTAGAAGGTTTCAATGAGAGTTCTGCGAAATGGGTTCAACTCAAACAGTGTCCACCAGGCACCAATGGTCCAAAAGAATGGCAGATGTTCAGGTGCTTAGTAACCTTACCGAACAACATAACGGAGGCTAGACCCGTCTTGAATGCTGGTTGGTCATTAACTGGAAAAAACATGGCTGTGACTTCGTTTGGCAATATATATCTAAATCATGTTGATAACTCGCCCGTCCTTCTTGATAACTCATTAAGAACGCAAGTTGTCTACGATGGGTTGCACAGGCCTAGCGCTATGGCATTCTTGAACAGGGATGATTTTTTGATACTTGACAAGGATAGTGGTAAGGTCGAACGAATCGTAAAGGGAAGCAAGTTGGAACATCCGCTACTTGATTTGAATGTAACGTCAAACGATGGGCTAATAGGTATTGCAATAGATAAACGGCCGTTTAGCAATCCAACCGTGTATCTTTATTATGGCGCGACAGAGGTTAATGACTGCAATTCTTGTGAAGCGATAGGAAACAGGCTAGTCAAGTATGATCTGGTGGAAAATATGACTAAACTAGCAAATCCTAAACTCCTACTTGATCTCCCAAGTTCTAAGAGTTCCTCTCCCATGCATAACGGAGGACCTGTAATAATCGGACCAGATAACAATGTCTATTTGTCAGTGGGTGACCTTCATTCAATCCCTGAAGCGGGGACTGGGAATGCATCCTATAATAAAGCCATCAACTATTCAAATGGTACTGATGCTGACGGCAGAGCAGGTATCCTTCGTGTCACCAAAGAAGGACTTTCAGTCAGTGATCATGGGATTCTAGGCGACAGTGGAATTTTGAGTAAATATTTTGCGTACGGCATAAGAAATAGCTTCGGTATGAGTTTTGATCCCCTTTCCGGTAAATTGTGGATAACCGACAACGGCCCAGATTTGGGTGATGAAATCAATCTAGTAGAGCCAGGATTTAACGGCGGATGGGCATTTATGGCTGGCTCCAACCACATGTCTAATAATAGCTATTATTCTGAGTGGATGCATCCCACTGCGACGTTTGATTTCAATGGAAGAGGACATTACCGAGAACCAGAGTTCGAATGGAGAAATCCTATTGGACCAACTGCATTGACTTTCATTCACACCGCTGGTTTAGGGGAGAAGTATGCAAATACACTTTTTGTTGGAGATTGGCTTGGAAATCTATATTATTTCAGGTTGAATGAAAATAGAAGCTCATTATTATTGGAAGGAGATCTACGAGATAAGGTCGCAAACACGACTGGAGAAGCAGATCTTAGAAAAATAGGGGAAGGTTTTGGAATCATTACAGATCTAAAAGTTGGACCAGATGATTCTCTTTACGTAGTTTCCCTCATACCAGGCAAGGTTCATAAGATACGTCTGAAAGAATGAACAAACAAGTCAAGGACTCGAACTATCTTGCATTGGAGGCCTCCGTCGCGGATGAAAGATTAGAAGCAAACAGACACTGATACAGGTCACCGAAACTGCGAGCCCCGCTACAAACCAACCTTGTCTGTCATACTTAATCACTATATCCAAATCTCCTCCCTGCTTAATGGCGAAGCTGTTTATTGAATCGTAGAGTGGCTGTGAATCAACCACGTCCAATTGTTTGTTATTTTTGTACACGATAGCTTTCCATGCTTTATCGTATGGCTCTGCAAATGCGAGGGTGAACTTACCTTGGGAAGAAGTACTGACTTGCCATAATGTAGGATCTAGTTTTCCGCTTTCTAGTACCTGAGGCTTCTGTGACTCTTCGGAGGAGAGTTGGGAAGCCACTTTTTTCTGCCATTCAGTTTGATTTGGGGAACCTGCTTTAACTCCAATGGGGCTAAGGTACAAGCCGCCGAAATATGTTGTTGCCATATTACCTTCTGCTGAAGATATCCCAGCATTCAATCCTATTCTTAATGAAGAGAAATCACGCGGAATAGTAAGATGACATATGTACTGATTCCAACCAGTTGGCCCAGAAATCGCTGAAGGACATTGCTCTAGCTGTTGCCAGGTTTGAGAGCTAGAATTAAACCCTTCGAGAACCACGTGTGTGGAAGCTACGAATTTGTTCGCTTTGATCTGACTGACAAACTCGTACCTACCCCCTGGATTTACGTCTAGAGGCTCGGTGAATATCCAAGACCACCTGTCATTAAGGCCAAAGGATGAAGATGCAGACTCAGATGTGGACACCTTAAGGCTTCCAGAATTGTTTGCCCATCCATTGTCTTTATCAATTGAACAGACATAAATCGGCCCACAGGAACTTCGGTCGTCATAATACTCTCGTGTTATGTTGGCCCCATCGTTATCTGTCCTGATAAAAAGGTCTTTAATGAGATTTCTGGAGCGTAATTCGTCTAAGCCATTATCGACAAATATCATCCTCTCGGCAGGGATCTCACGATGTATGTTCATTTTAGCTGCAGATTGGTCGATATAGACTCCTTCTAAGTAATTGGATCCATACTGATTAGTAATAGAGATGTTTAACAGACCAGCATATTTTGGTATTTGTAAAGGAACCATGGAAATATGAGGGTCGTCAGAGAAAAGTGAGAGCTTGGAGGTATTCCCATTTACCGTAATGATAACCTCTCCACCCTTGTTCCATTCTAAAACTTTAGTCCACAACTTTCCAGTGCCGTTGTTATCATCAAATTGCAAAGGGATTTGGAACACGATATTAGAATCAGATTTCACTGCAAATATACCGCTGTTAGTCCTGGAAGAAAGGATGTGATGATACGCAAATGAATCCGAACTGCTAGTCCACCCATTAGTTAGATCTTCTGTTTGCGCATATTGTCCGAATGGAATGAACTGCCTCCGATCCAAGTTAAGTTCATCCTGTGATTCCATAAGATTTAACAAAGTTGCATTAGGAAGCGAAGGATACGCAGCTACCTCCTTAAGTGGAGCAATGTTGGAGATATCTAGTAGTTTATTATAATCACTCAAGCCCCCAATCCTAAGCTTCGGAATAAACATTTTTGTCGAGTTAAAGATATTCTCATAAATTTTATAACCGGGTGAATTTTCTATTAAAATTAGATCCTTTTGTTTATCCAAGAATGACTGAATTTCGAAGTTACTCCATTTCTCCCTGACTTGGTGACCTTGTCCTTGAGGTATAAAGTCTAGAAAACGAGATTCGAAGTCTTCTCTTAAAATGATATATTTGATCCCAAGGCCAGTCAGCAAACTTCCTAGATTGTCTGTTTTCGCATTCGTCATTAATGACATGATCCATATCACTATGCCAGAGGTAGGATGTCTTATATCGCTGATTGCTGAATCAGATGGCAGTATCATATTTGGTGAATAAGTTATTGTAGGATCTATTCCTGCGAGCCTCAGATTATCGTATTTTATTGGATCAAATATAGGCAATATTAAAGTATTAAATGTATCATTAAAGGCATATCTATCGTAGATAGCTTTTGTCTCTGGAGGAAACTTGTATGTTTGAACATATCCAGCGAAGTTTCCCAATAATAGTGGATATCCATTTGAAATCGCAACCAACAACCCCAGCGAGAAGATCGCAGAATACTTCAAAATAGTCTGAGGTGAATAAACCTGCTTGATCTTGGATGAAATCTCGTTAAGCAAGAGTCCTATTAGAAATGTCATTGCAAAACCATAAAGAAAGATGGAATGCCATACTTCCCTAAAAAGGATAAGCCCCGCTGAAAAAAACTTTTGAAAAAAATCAGGAAATGGTGGATTGGGACCCTTAACCAAAAATAATCCTATAAGTGCTATTACTGCAAAAGATAATGTGTATTTATCTCGCTTAAAAAGCAGTGTGGAAAATCCAGCAATAGGAATAATGAAATCTGCATAGAATACCCATTGCGGTATTATTTCCTTGTTCTGATTGACATAGTCCATCGCAGATCCAAGATTCAAATAACTGTAAGGATGTAAGCCGTAGCCCAGCATACGAAAGCTTTCGATCAGCTGTGAAGCGACTGGTAGCTCTTTGAGTTCCCCATAGATTTCTGAGGAACTGAATGTATCTATTTGGGGAGGGTAAATGATTTGAGGGAGTATAACAGGAAATAATGTGATAAAAAAACATGTGCCTAATACTGCGCCCAGTCCCATAATGCCAATGCGAATTTCTTCATGTCTAATAATGCAGAATACTAAAAGTATGATAGGTATCATTATTAAGAATTGAAGTTGTATTATGGCGACAGACATTAATAATCCTGCAACAAGGAACATCTTTCTATTTCCTTTATCATATCCCTTTAGATATGAAGCAAGTATAGCAGGGGCAAGTGCATATCCTATCAAGTAATATGTGTAACCGGCTATTATCCGTGTAAAAAATATAGGAGAGAAAATATAAATGGCACCCACTAGGAGACCGACATATGATTTAAGTCCTAAAGTTCGAGATAGCAGGTAAGATGTGAAACCGCTTAATGTTGATACAAGTATAATGATGGCCTTACTGTAACCTTCTCCACCAAGAAAACCAAATGGGATTGACATGACACGCATAATCCAATCAACTGAAAATGGTACGTTCCCCTTCTGGGAATCCCAACTATAAATTCCTCTCTCTGAATATTGGTTCATCATCTCAGGATATGGCCCTATATACCAATCATGGAATAATCCAATGGTACCATCAGAAAGTAAAAGCTCTCCGATGACCAACCTTGCGATTATAAAAAATATGATGAGAACAATGAGATACTCCTTATTTCGTGGAGAAACCAAACGATCAGTCAATGAACTAATTTGTCTGTGCATCTTATATGGCATGAATTTTCTCCAACTGCTACCGCTTCCCGGCTATGATTTATAGTAATGAGTATGTATATAACTTGCTTCAAAAATTTGAATAGAATGTTTCTCGAATATTTTGTTCTTATAGACTTGATGATCGGATAAAATTTATTTGTAGTGGTTAGTAATGGTAACCTGTGAGTAACACCCCGGTTTTCAGTCTTATGCGGTGCATTTCAAGACTTGTTCCTAAGAACTTTATCAACAAGTTAATAATCTCTCCTAGTTCAAAGCATTTCGCTAAAATATACGATATCATGCCTAAGCCGGAAGGGCCAACTATATATCAAATCCAAAATAAAGCTTTGATCGAGCTTGATCTCTCAAAACCTGGTGAAAGAGCTATCTCATTTGACGCTTTTGAGCCCAAGATCACCAAAAGGTTTTTGCAGACATTGAGATTTGGTTCCGTAGTTATCGATGTCGGGGCATGGATCGGATATTATACCGTACTTGCTGCCAAACAAGTAGGCTCGGCAGGAAGGGTTATCGCTATAGAGCCCCATAAGGGGAATTTTAATCGGATCGAGAGGAATGTGTATCTTAATGATTTCCAAAATGTGACTCTTCTGAACGTGGCAGTAGGAGACCGACAGTGCCGCGAATTGCTATCTGAGGGAACAGACTCTTTAACACACAGGGTCGGTGGTAACGAAGCTGGAACGGAGATCAGCGTTGATTCTCTTGATAACATTATCGACAAATCCGGTTTCAATGCTGTTGATCTGCTGATAATGGATATAGAAGGCTATGAATTCCTTGCATTAAAGGGTGCAAAGTATGCCCTGGAAAGAGGCATTATCACGAATATAATATGCGAGATACATCCTGATAAATTAAGGCAAAATAGATATAGTGATCTTGAGGTCTTGGAATCTCTCACAAGTCTTGGATATACTGTACAAAAGTTCACAGACATGGTAAATGTCTACCACATACATGCAAGGAAATGATAGTCTTCCCAATTTAGGAATTTTGCTGATAATTGTATCCTTTTTTTTGAAATTCTCTAACAATAGTAAAGGTCTTCAGGTTATTTCTCTTTCCTTAGCAGAAAAAGACCTTCCTCCCAGTTGGGATATTAGTACTTTTATTTCAGTAAGTGATATGTTTCTAAGAGCTAATATCAGCAGTAATGAGCTGATAAAAGACAGCGACATGGGGAGTAATGAATCAAGCACATTCCCAGTATGTAAACTCATGGCGAGCAAAAAAGATATCGACCAGCTAGTAGCTAATGCTATAGCACAGTTCATCAAGTAGCGCAAGAGCAGCCTTTCCGACAGTACTATTATGGGAATAGAGGTCAGAAGATACGAGATAATAATAGAATAGCCGGACCCGAGAGTTCCATACTGAGGAGTTAGGATAAAGAAAGGAATCAATAATGATACGAGCTGAAGAAGACCGATAAGTACGATCGTTTTTGACCTCCCTAAGTAGTTTAGCTTTGAGATCCCCAAGGTGACAATAGAAAATGGTACAATACCAATTGAGAGAATTAATAGTAATTGTTCACCGGCTATATATTGTTCTCCTATAATGGAAAGGATAAATTTTGGAGCAGATATCAATACTGCGATTATAGGTACTGTCAAACTGATTGAGATGCGCGCGCTCATTAGTAAAAGATCAGTTTTGGAGGCAGAGGAATGGGGAATCAACATGTATGCGTTACTAGTCACTAAACCGCCAGCAAAAAGACTAATCATCAATACTATGTAAAAAGTACCGATCTCAGTATCGCCTATTCCTAAAGACGCAAGAAGGACAATACTTAGAGTAAATATTAATGTCTTAGACAAGATGGTAGGAATATTTATGACGCCCTCTCTAAATATGGTGTACAAATCTTTTGCTTTCGATAAAGTAAAACCGTAGAATCGCGTAGTGAAGAGTAGGCCCGCGGCTGCAAGAAACAAATTGAATATCATTATGGAGATAAGTATAGCAGCTGAACCTAGGTTAAGGGATAGAAGAATATACGCAGCAATAAACTTCAAAGGCGTACCTATCGAATCAATAAAGAGTACGATTCTAGCGTTAGAGATCCCTAATAATGCAAATCGAGTTGTCAAAAGTATTGGCCAAGAAACCAAAATCAGTAATGCTACTGAGACAAGATCTGCAGAGTCATAGTAGATATTGTATAGCATGTATAGTACCACAGGAATTGATAATCCTGTAGCGATGATCTGTATTGCGAGAGCTGTTCCTAAGATCTGCGATCGGTCCTTGAGAGATCTCTTTAGCAAGGGGTACTCCAAGCCAACTGTCGCCAAGACCGACACTAGATTTACAAGGCTGTATACTGCCGTTGCCTGGCCGACCACTGAAGGCGAGGTCATTTTTGAAATCAGTAACCAGAAAAACCATCCCCCAGCTGCCAGTACTACAATCTGGTCTATGAACAAAAGTAGACTTGTCTTTATTAAGCTATCGTTGGACATTGATAATCTCCTCATGTAGACAAAGTATCGTCAATTCTTTGTTCATATGTACAAAATAGCAGCATTGATTCGAACGTGCAAACATATTATACTATCTCTACATTCGTTAAGCAGTATCGATAGGACTATCGTTATGTAAAAATTAGTATGTTTATCTAGCAGGAAGATAAATCCCTTTTCCAGAATATTCGATTGATCGCCTCCAATTCATTTCTCGAAATATCATCCCAGTCAAATTTGTTAACTAACTCTTTTCCCTTACTTTTTAGCTCATCTACCATTTTGTGATTGACCAATAGTTCACAAATTTTTATTGCCATTGAATTTCTATCTCCAACTCTTGTTCTTATTATTGCTTCGCCAAAGACATTGTATGCAGGCAAATTATAACACACAACAGGAAGCCCGCATGCGATAGCCTCCGTGAGTGCTATACCCCACCCTTCTTCTAAACTGCATGAAAGAAATAGGCCAGAAGACATCAGAGTAGTATATTTTGTTTCCTCAGTAACGTATCCTAGCAAATCTATATTGGTTGTCAAAGAATGTTTGATAATGAGTGATTTGATCTTGTCTCGCTCAGCACCATCTCCTATGATTACCAACTTCGCTTCCGGATGCATCGTTACTACTTGCCGCCATACATCGACAAGGTCATAAACTCCTTTCATCACTGTGAGGGCCCCGCAAAAACATGCATCATAGATCTTCACTACTCGTTTTGAATCAAATTCTCTAATCGTCGCCTGGTCTATTCCATTTCCAGTGATAACTATATTACTTTCTTCAAAACCTTTTCTGACAAGATATTCTTTTATGAATATATTGTTGACAAAAACCAAATCGGCATTTTTCGAAATCTTGAGACTTAAATATTCAGTAAGAAGCAAGATAAGCTTTGTCATAAATCGACTTTCATGAAATCTTTGACTAAGTACATGATGAATGTATACGACCAACTTAGAATTGTATTTTCTCGACAATAAATATGCGGGGACTAGATCATAGGCTAGATGAGAGGACGATATAACCACATCGAATTTGGAACCACTACTAGTTAGGAATATGCTTCTTAAAAGCCTTAGAAAATAATATTTCAAGATGCTCGTTTCACTCCTGTCTACCTCATCAGAATTGCACGAGGCGCATGAGATGAAATAAGTTTTTCCTGACTGACCGAGGATGCTAGTTGTACAATGGTATCCTATCTTCGGAATTATCAATGCAATATCATGAAGAGAGCTCCAATTCTTTAATACGCGTAAGATATGATAATCTCCACCTCTCGCATAACTGTTTCTCCAACCATTAATTATGACAAGCATTCTGAGCAATTGGTACATATCCACAGATGGTGTCATCCATAAATCTCTTCTTGATTATGTTACTTTTATGACAAATAGTGACATCATGCAGATAAAGCCTTGGATGCACTTCTTGTACTTTCTACGATTTAATTTTGTGATGACTGCAAAAGTATTAGTTCCCTTTATCTGGAAGCCAGTTGCTGTTCTGCCCCTTCGCATGAAATTGGATTTAGTTGGTGGTTACATACTAATTTTATATGAATGAATTAGGATATGCTGCCTTTATCATGGACGGACGGGCTTGGTATTTAGGAGTACCCCCATCCTTTTCTTGGTCTTGTGAGAGTACTACATTTACCCATTTGGGAAAAGTACGTTCGAAAGACAGCGATAGTTGATGATTACCATGCATACAACAGCGGCACATAATGGATATGATGAGTCTTGTATATGTGCCAATGCCCCTTTGTGTTCATCCATACTTGGGACATTCACACGGTAAACTTAGATCTCTAGTACAATTAATGGTAGGTTGCTTCCCAAGATCAGCAAGATTGACGCATAATAGAAGACAATGTATATATCTCCAGTTAATGCTATGTCAAAAGATCCAGTGAAAAGTTTTCTAAGACGCATTTTGAAGAACGTTTTGCTTTCCCTCTTTGCGACTTTAGCTGCGCTTAGCTTGCTTCAAATGGAAAATGATCTTTTATCCCTTATTACAGTAATCTCAACTATTCTCGTATTTGTCATATTCCGACTTGATTATAGGGTCCCTATTGGATTCGGTATTGCCTTGTTATTGTCGGCTATGTTCTTTTTAAATGATACAAACATTTCAAATAAAATTGGAATACTGATCTTTTGGCTCCTTGTTACAGGTGTCTCCTCTGTTCTGTTGAGACAGTACTCTTTCATTGAGAAGAGCTTGACATATATGACATTGAAAAGAGTTCTAAAGTTCAAGAACGGAGGTTGATTTTGAAGGAAGACTCGAAAGGATTCGTACTGAAAGTTATTCTAGGGGAGGGGTATCCTAAGAAATCAATATTATGTTCTTTGATACTATCCCTAACGCTCTTTTTCTATATTCTTGTCATAGCCCTAATCATAAATCCTGATCTGTACATTCTCAATGATCGTGTTACCTATCATACTTTCCTCTCAGAAGAATTCGTTATCAACGGACTCATAATTGTTTTAATGATCGATTCTTTGTTTATAAGTTGGATTTATCTATCCAAGCCGAAGGATAAGGGAAATTGGGCAATTATCTTGTCTTTTATTACTGGGTTTTTTACCCTGGGGTCAGTCTACCACTTTTCCCCTGCACAGTCAGTGGCAATGAGTTCAGTTCCAATCGCCCTTTCAATTCTTATGTTCAGTGTTGTACGGAAAAACCCCAATCCAATTGAAGAAAATAGACTTGGCTTAAATTATTTTTCTCTCATCATTTTAGGTGTATCTATATTCTCACTTTGCTTGTCCTTGAGCGGATCCACCCATCTTCATGACCCATTTCTGATGATTTATCTAATCTTCTCATACTTATCACCAGGAATCATGTTCGGTATCATTTTTTCTGTACCTACCGGAATCCTAATCAGATTACTCCTAAGCAGCCTTAGGTACATAAGATTTCCTCAAATCGAGTTTCCTCAGATGAGACTTGGTGCAACACATAATATGGTGTATCTTCTGAGCGTCATCGCACTATCTATATTTTTTGTCAGTATTCCTCTGTTGGAAAAAACGACAGATAGAGACAGGAATCTTAGTGTAGATATTGTGTACTACAGAACTTGGCTCTCCCAGCTACAGAATAGTTCCTCAACTGAAGACTTTCTCCATCAGATTTTTGTAGAAATAAATGGAGGAGATAGGCCGTTTGCTCTGTTATACTTATACCCGTTCGTTCTCATCGGCGACGACGATTTTTCTAATGTGATAGAATTTGTTATGCCATTGATGCTCGCACCCATTCTTGCAGTGCTTATATTTTTTCTTACGAGAGAAATTACATCAAATGATAAGATTGCTTTGATCTCATCCTTTCTTACCGCTGTCTCATCTCAAATCCTGATCGGAATATACGCTGGTTATTACGCTAACTGGATAGCGTTAGTTATCGGCTACCTCTCAACTACTTTTTTGATCAGGTACCTGAAAGGTCCTTCCAACCGACAATCACTTTATTTTACATTGTACTGCGCGTCTATGTTTGTCTTAATGTTCACCCATATCTACACATGGACCATCTTTATGATCTTTTCCGCTGTCTTTTGTATCGTATCATATTTCTCTGGGATGGTCAAGAGAAAATATGTTCTGAATGTAATAGTGGTTATTGTTTTACTTCTCATGTTCGATCTCTCAAAGAGTCTATTAGGACTTGGCGGAGGAGTCGAGAGCGATTTGCTTGTGTCAGAATCTCGTGAGTTGGGCTTGGAACAGTTTGGTAGCAGATGGAGCAATTTAGTAGGAACAGTACAGGTATATGTAGGTGGTCTTTTTTCAAATGTTTTCTTCTTAGCCGCTACTTTGGTCGGATGTCTCATCCTCGCATTTCGTAGGGATACCCTGAGTATTTTTGTTCTCGTTTTTGTGTCCATAGGAATTCTTCCACTATTTTTCGGGAATCGTGAGGTAATGGCGAGAGCCCTGTTTGATATACCATTTCAAATTCCAGCCGCAGCTGGTCTGTTCTTACTGCAGAAATATGGGACCACTGGAAATGTCATTTTTGTAGCAATCAGTTCTTCTATTACGGCAGGATCTATAATTATGGCGACCAATATATGAACTGAACTTTACTTATAATTGAGACGGCTACGATTCAGCAGGTTCTACGAGACTGAACTACATTCTCAATGATTTCATTAAACCTATCAGCACTAACCTCCCAACTAAATTTTCTGGAGTGGGCGAGGGCGTTCTCGCTATATCTTTTCAACATTTCGGTATCCTTCAACAACCGTATAGCTGGGATAGCAATACCTTCAGGAGAATTAGATTCAGACAATATTCCAGTATTATGATGTGAGATAGAATCCATTAATCCAGGGATTTTGTACCCAATTACTGGAGTTCCCATGGCATTTGACTCTGTAACGATTAAGCCCCACCCCTCCCTTACAGATGGCATTAAGATAAGGTGAGCTCTGCTAAGTAGATTATATTTTTGCTCCTCTGAAACTCGTCCAAAAAAGACGACATCCCTGGGATTATTTTTCTCAAGTGACTCCCTCATATGCCCATCACCAATCATCCACATTTGTGAATCTGGCACTTTCTTCTTAATTATGCCAAATGCTTCTAATGCTTGATCTGGCAACTTGTGTTTCTTCAATCTTCCTACAAATGCGACGGTCGGTCTTGATTCTTTCTGGCCTAAATTAGGGAGGGGAGAGACGCCCAACCCGTTTGGAACAATAAATATCTCAGTAAAGCCAAGTGCCTGTAAATCACGCATAGAGGACTCTGAGACAGTAATTGTTGGCGTATTTTTGTAGGGTAGTAACCATCGTTTCTCCATTACATAATAACAAAGATAGTTAAATGGAAACGAAGTCTCATAAAACCATTCTTCTTTAATCAGTTGGTGGAACACCGTCAATATCGGAATTCCGTTACCAATCTTAGGGTTAAGAAATGGCCTGGCATTAATCTCATCTATGACTAAGTCATGATTTCCTTTAATTGCTCTATAATATTCTTTGGCCTTCCGATAGATCGAAAATCTGCTTCCTCTTCGTATAATATTTATACCGTCCACCTCCTCGTTCGTAGGTAAATTTTGAATATGGGACGTAAATAATGTTACTTTGTGTCCTTTCTTAGCCAATCTAGCTATGATCTCGTGAGTGTAAACTTCTGCTCCTCCCGCATCTGGATGTTTTGAGTCCCTCCAATTAAACCACAGGATTCTCAAGCTTTACTAATTTTGGAAAATCATTTTTCTATTTATCCATTACGAAGTATTTGATCCATATAATGTGAGGTATATATGATCAAGATCCTTGTTAGATATGAATACAGCAGCTGCAGCTGCAGCTGCATCAGGTGCATCATCAGCTAGTGCAGCCGCGGCTGGTGACGCTGCTGCTGCAGCAGCCGCAGTATCATCAGCGGCTTCAAGTAATGATAACAATGATGAGGATAGCTCCTCTTCGGCAGCGGCAGCTTCCTCTTATGGCGATGAAGAGAGTGACTAGTCGCCATTACGATTTACCCATCTATTTTTTTCTCTGCATAAATGTAACGATTATAAGATAAGATATGAAGAGATGATGCTATGAACTCACATATTCTGCATTCTTTATATCGACTAAGCCTCTAAAGCTACCAATGGAATTCGGGAAGTAATTAAAAAAAGGAAGATGATCCGAGAATATGAACAGGACAAACAGATTCCAACTGACATAATAACGAAATTACTTGGAAATGCACATAGATCACCTAGTGCCGGACATACTCAGGTACAGGAGTTTATCGTCGTAATCGATCCTGTTACAAAAAGGAAGTTATCCCTTGCATCATTAGGACAACTTCAAGTCGAGGATGCTTCTGTTCTAATAGTCGTGTGTTCAAACACCACTAATATTTAATATATCTGATACACAATAGTCGAACTAACATTCATCAAATTTACTTCATATACAAATATGGTCTATTCAACGCTATGACAATGTTTAAAAAGGTATTCTTTCGATCATGGTGTTTTGGGATTGTTATTGAAATAATTTGACTTAATATAGCATTTGATTTGCTCCAAAATACCTAGGTATCCTCTAATACTATTGGAAACACTTGTAATATGCAATTCGTGCTATTAGTGTGCATCATACTTCGGTACTAAAAATGATTTAGAATCCTTATCATTATCATTATCAATATCAATATCGCACGCGCTTGATTGTCACGTTTGTAATTCACATAATACTGAACTAATACCTATCTCAAGTGACGAATCCTTTAGAATGGATTAATTGCTGTCTGATACGTTAACATAAGATCATACTAAGAAGAACCAAAAGAGGAGCCATGAGATGGTAAGTTGATTGCTGGCATTATCATCGGATTAGGTTCATATATTACGATTTTAGTTTGATTTCAGAAGAGCTGCAGCGGGAAGACAGAATTCATAGGGTTGAAGACAGAATTCATAGGGTTGATGAGAGAATCTCGCTCCATCAACCCCCAAATGTCAATATGCCGGTAGAACGCTGGCGATCTGATGTACGCAGCTAATAGAAATAAGCATTTTTTTCTTACATTTATGATTAATCATGAACGATTCTGATTATGTGTTGATGCGGTGCCGAAAAGGATTCAAGTCGCAAAAAAAGGTCATAAATAATATTTAGAGGATTCCTATCAAATCAGAAGTTGATCGCAAAAATTACAAGTTTCGGGTTCAAGAAGTCACTCATATTTAAATAACCCATTTGTATTATAACATATTCTTGACTCAGTTACAAAAGAAACGTGCTAAATGTCATTATTGTCAGAAAATTGATGAAGATTTAGTAGTTCATTTAAAAACGACTCATGGTCTAGGATTAGGAGGCGAGCTTCCAGAAATAATAGCAGATATGATGATAAAAATAGAACAATTACAAAACCAAGTCGACCGATTACAGAGAGAGACATTAGTCAACGCAGGAATGGAATCAAACGAATAGTTATTTGACTCAACCCTAATAGGACTTATACCAAGTCTCGACAAGTCGACCAAGTCATCGAAACAAGTCCTCTCGTTTTAACAGTATAGTTGTCGTCAACTGCGTTACTAACCGGATATTGTCGCAAGTTGAAACCAATAAAATATTTCTTCAACGCCATTGGTACCATAAATGTTGGCGAAAATTAAGTGATATTTGACGGCATAACAGTATGAGATTACATTATTCATGGCCAACTTTCTTATATTGGCGCTCGCGAAAAATGCATTGAACAGGACGTTGAAAATTCGCTGAATAGACTAGACAAACTCATTACGATATCGAAGAAATTTGCATCGCTACTTTATCAAGACCTCCCTGGTGCATTTTGGAAAGGATCGTTGGTTCTAAAAGCTACCCACTCGAACCTAGAACTTAGCGTAACTTATCTAGCTTCAGTTCAGTGCTGTATTATCTCGTAGGCGATAGCACCATCACGATTACGTATGGAATGTAATATCCGGGGCCAGAGAAAATTTCAACAAATCAACTCCTTCTAAAAGCTACAACCGTAAAATACTATTTCGCACAATACAAATCCGAGCAGAAGTTGTCTCCTGATAACGAACCTTCACTTGAGACACCCGCAAGAAATAACGAGTCTCTCTTTAGTTTCAAGTATACCGAATCAGGCGGTTTGAGCAACAGGTACCTTTTAATCTCGTGTGACTCGGCAACCAAAGAAATTAAGTCTTCCACTGATATAACAGGCTCTAACTTGGTACAAAAGACCTTGACTGATTCAGATGAAATACAATTAAAGGAGTGCTTCGAAGAAAATAGATTCTTTGAGTTAAATGCTGATTATCCATCTGAAAAAAGTGCAGAAATGGATGATAGTAACCTATTTTCTTTCACACTTATAGCAACAATAGGAAACAAAGTCCATACAGTAATATGGACCAACAAATCAAGAAACGTTCCTGAAGAATTAAAACAAATTAAAAACAAAGTCAAAGAGATAGTCTCGAACAAGAAAATGATTTGATATTCAGTTCCTGCATATGTGGTTGTTTTTCGAAATGCCTATTCTACCGGTCTTTGGCTGTCCAGAAGGCGGTTTTGGTTAATACATTACAAATGGCGTATCTAAGAAAATAAGTCGCGTATAACATGAGAGATATACGAGCTACGAGCTATTACACATTAGCAATCGTAGCAGCGGCCCCATAGAGGACGTCGATGCGTAATTGCACCATAATGGTAGCTAAGTAGCTACGTAGTAATGAGATGACACAATGAGAACTAAAGCCACTTCTGATGGAGAGATGTGTTGAAGCAAACACGCGACTTTTGAAGATGTAGGATGACACAGGAATACCACAGGCCTAAAATATGTTCAACGGACGCCATTCTAAGGATAAGGTCGTAAAAAAGTGTTCAGAAGGCAGCAGTAAAATTTACTATATTACTTCGCCGTCTGATATAATCTACGTCATATTTTCATCCGTCATAGATGAACATTTCTTTCTTTAAAATCTTATATTGAGGTGAGTATAACTACAACATATGACAGGTGCTCCTGCCAACCAAAAAGCATCATGGAAGCTTGAGGGTGATTATTTTGAAGGGTGCAATTGTGATTCAGTATGTCCCTGCATATTCCTAGGAGACCCCGACGAGGGCGATTGTCATCTTACATGTGCATGGCACATCCAAAAAGGGATGTATGAGAACACAAACCTAGATAACCTTAATGTTGTAGCGCTGTTCAACTCTCCTGGTAACATGGTGACAGGACCAAAATGGAAGGCAGCACTGTACATAGATCAAAGAGCGTCATCAGAACAGGCTGATTCCCTTACGAAGATATACTCTGGTCAAGCAGGTGGATTTTTTGCCGCAGTTAGTAATTTCATTGGGCAGAAGTTAGGTATAAGGTCAGTTCCAATAGAATTCGGAGTCGATGGAAAGCAACGGTGGTTACATATAAAAAATTCACTTGAACTCGAGATTGAAGGAGTTAGTGGGGCGGACCCTAACAAAGAGTCATATATAGTGAATCCAGCGTTTGCTGCTGTTCCTGGATCTGATTTAGTTGTTGCACGTTCTAATAAATACAATTACAAGGAATATGGACTTGAATGGAATAATTCTGGTAAGAATGGTTTCTACTGTAAATTCAATTATTCTCCATAACAAGTTAGAGTGTATTCTAATTGGCTTTAGCCACTTACTGCGATTGTGATATAGCAGTCAAAATAATTTGATCGTATTTATCCGCAATGATCGGCGATCAGATTTAATACTAGATACCACCTACAAGTTCAAGAATCCCTATGGAGGAACAGCTAGCTCTATTTGATATGACCATGCTGGATGCGGCCTAATATTAGAAAGATAGCTAAATCTAGCTGAGGAGGCAAGTTAGATTTGACCCTGATCACACGGTGTGTTCAATTGTCCGTTTTCAGCATGATTCGAGATTGGAAAAAATTCAGTGAGGACTTCATTGACGAGACGAGATAATGACGGATTGGTTGATTGAGTTGAGAGAATCTCGATGGAAGGAGATGACGGAAACATACCGAATGAGGGCATCCGAAATCATCTTGATATGAGTAAATATAGACCTTCGAAAGATTCTTTGATCCTAAATGATATTCTTGTTCTAACATTTGAGAGAAGTGCTCCCCTTCAGCGCACCGGGGAAACGGAAGTAGAGTATGGGCATAACAGGCGTGTAGCATATGCTAATTTTTTTTCACTTGCGATTGATAAGCATATCCTAGTTATTATTTGTGTTAACGAATAGGCTGGCGATCTGATTTCTTAAGAGAAGGAAGTAGCTACAGTCTAGTGGAATCAACGGTGCGCGGTAATCGAAACTCCTCAAAAAACATGTTGCTGATCAGCTCCTCAAACGCCAATGCAGTCAGACCTTTATCAGGGTGCGCATGACGTCAGCAACAGCAGTGGCGATTTTAATACCGTAACATTCGCGAGCCTTCATACATTGTTCAATTTGCAAACCACCTTTTGGCTTACCTAGGCGGTTTACGATGTTATACGGATTATTGCCGTTATAACCTTCTGGACACGTCTCATCGTCTCCGTCATCTTCGGCTACTGCTACTACAATCCTAGAGCCCAAGACGGCGCCCTCAACGGCCGTTTTAATTTGCTGTTTCAGATCGTCTAGCATACTTCCTCCGATGCAAATGGAATCACCGCTCCATCCATGAAAGGCAATGGAATATTTAAATTGACGTCCAATAATTTTTTTTAGCTTCGGGAACGACTCTTCGCTAATATCTGTCGATGTAATGTGCCAGCGGTCAAAGGCACCATGCGGTTTTTTAAAACCTTTGCAAATCCATTCAGAAACATGCTCAGATGAAAACTGTTTGCCAACATGTTCTGCTTGCATATCAGTGTATTCTTCAATTTTGCCGCCGTGCGGGGCGATGACAATTAGTCCACGATTATTGCCGTTGTCAGTCAGACGTTCAATAAATTCACTGCGTTTTTCTGCCTGCTCATCAGTAAGACCCTCAGCCGTGACCTGAGCTTTAACCTTGCCTGTGAAAGGATCAGTATTCGAGAGCTCCAAGCGCTTCTCAAGGTCTTCAAGATTTCTGTAGCCAACAAATACAATATCTGACTCGTGTTCATGAACGCCTTCAACTGTATAGAGTGCAAGTGCTGCTCCGTTTGCTGTAGGTCTTTCTATACGAACTTGTTGATCTTTATTTCTCCCTATCATCTTAATCCGGCTAAGACTTGCTACACAATGCTCGTGACGGGGATTTGGGGGGACTGTAATATCTGGCATAAATCGAGCGGTGTAGAAGTCTTGATTAGCTTTCTTTTTAATACTCTCTTCCATTTTTTCAAATATTATTCTAGATCTGCACTTATATTATAGATTGCTTTCCAGAACGAACCTTAGATCAGAGTCCCCCCTTGGTCTTACATGTACCGACTTCCCTCTTCGTCATTCTAATTCCAGAGGCAACACAGTTGTAAGCAAATTTGAATCACAAACCTTAAAGCAGAGGTTTTCTTGACCCCTTCTCCTTGCAAGATCCAAACCCCATTTGACCCACATCAGAGGTATGTTGTCTTACATTAGGTCTATGACGGTGGCTGTATCTTGAGCTCATTATGTTCATGACTATTTTCCAAAAATGTCATTAATGCTCAGTTAAACTCATTGGGATACTGGTACATTAGCCCATGTCCCGCGTCTCTTATCTGGACAAGCCCATGATCCCGTGATTCTTCTTGCTAGCATTAATGAGTCTTGAAGCGGAGCATCATCTGTTCCAACAATGACCAAAGTAGGTTGAGTAATATTTGAGATAGCGTCGCAGGTGCCTGCGCTGAGTCATCACTTTATAGCGGGCGAAGAGGTGGACGATACAATTAGGTGGCAAAATGAGAACTTGTAACGCCAATTTAAGAATTTTATACCTTAATGATCCAAATAAATATATGCAATAAGACTTAACTATTGAAACAGACATTGTAGTTACCGAAAATGCTTCAGGAGAATTCTCGTATTTTGGTTCCGTTTGATTCAACTGAACTTTCGATAAAGGCATTAGATAGAGCTAGCGAGGTTGCCGTAAGTACTAATTCTAAGCTAATTGTGTTATACGTTGTGGATATTACGTGTCTCTGCCCCGGTGGGATAAGAGAATACATCAAAAATGTCAAAGAGTTCGAAACTACTAGGAAACATTACGTAGATGCTCTGGAAATGGCAGCAGAACAAATGATCAAGGAAAAATTGAAGGATTTGAATGAAAAGGGAATAAATGCAAGATCAATCGTTAGAGTAGGGGACCCTGCTGATGAGATACTTGACGTCGCAAGAAACGAAATGGTTCATGCTATAATAATGGGTAGCAGCGGATCGTTGAAGAAGCTCCATGAGAGAAAAGGCGTAGGGAGCATTTCTAGGTGGATCTCAGAAATAGCAAATTGTCCTGTGATTTTAATGAGATAGATCATGGAGTACTGAATCATTTGCGCCAGAGATGGAGAACACTAGATTTTAAACTTAGAATATCGGGTTGAATCATATTCTACTGCATATGATAACAAGAATTATAGCAAGTATCTATAGTCTGAAACGGCATAAAGTATAATTTAGATTTATATAGTATTATGAAAAGCTGATATGTCAAGATCATAGTCAATATGGGATTAGTTGAACAACACAATAATCACGAGGATATTCTGAAAAGGCATGATAAGAACCCAATTCTTGTTCCTAACGAACATAGCTGGTGGGAATCCAGAGCAGTTTTCAATTGTGCAACGCTTTATGACGGAGATAAAGTACACATGTTATATCGTGCAGTCGGAGATTATGAAAATTACATCTCGAGACTAGGATATGCTTCCAGTACAGATGGATATACTTTCACTAGCTTCAACGAAATGGTATTTGGTCCAACCGAAGATTATGAACGATTTGGAATAGAAGATCCTCGACTAGTGTTAATTGATTCTCAGATATACATTACCTATGTTGTATTATCTGATCATGCACGAGAGGGACCAAGTGTATCTTCAGCACTGGCAACGACGCAGGATTATCATGAATTTGAACGGCTAGGAATCATAACTAGTAAAGGCTCTGACAACAAAGATGTGGTTATTTTTCCGGAAAAGATGATGGCTAGAGTATCCAGAGATGTGCCATTAAACAAAGAAAGTAGAAGTCCTTGTTATTTCTCGTTACAAAGACCGAGCACTTGGATAGGATCCTCATTTGGTACTAATCAGCCTAGCATATGGCTGGGCGAGAGTTCATCCAAATTGACTAATTTTGATAAATACGTAATTCTCCTTGAACCTAAGGAGGATTGGGAAGCATTGAAGATTGGCGCTGGCAGTCCACCTATCAAAACTAGGCAAGGCTGGCTGATAATATATCATGGAGTTAGTAGAAATAAAGTGTATAGAGCTGGAGCTGCACTTCTAGATTTAAATGATCCTACCAAAATTCTTGGCAGAACCAAGAGACCTATATTAGAACCAAAAGAAACCTATGAAAGATACGGAGATGTCGATAATGTGGTTTTCCCATCGGGAGCATGTGTAATAGATGGAACATTATTTGTATATTATGGTGCTGCTGACCGAGTGTGTTGTCTTGCGACAGCAGAGTTGGATACTGTTTTGGAGCAGGTTTTGCAAAATGGGTAATGATCTCTTTTCACCGGTAGTCCAGAAGCCATTGCCTCTAGCTTAATCATAATCAGAGCTTGAGGGATTATAGAAGTGAATTTCTTATGGAATACGATCAATGAAATAGTGGCAGCCAATGGCAATTCTAACCTAATGGCGGTTCAGAAATTCATAGACTATGTGGCAAAATACTACAATCCAATAACAGGCTTTGTGACTAGGCTTAATGAATTAAAAGAAGAAACTGAAGACACTGAGCTGGAGCTAGGAATATTGCATCAAACTGAAACAGACCTAGAGCAGACTATAGATGAGACAACAAAATTGCAATCACTGGGAATAAAAATGGGAGATTAGTGAGCATTGCGAAGCTTCTAGAAAAAGAGGAGAATTATAAAGAAGACCTCATCAATTACTTGAAGGATTATCGGATATCAGGACTGTTCTTCAAACCTTTCTTCATCCAACAATAGTTTGTAAGAGGAAGAGGATGAGGAGAAACTATGGTCGTCGTCCCAAATGTTGTCAGTTTGCAATTCCGTTCTTCTAGAAAAGTAAACACCCAACTGCTATTGAGGCTTGTAAAAGCATGTGTAAAGGTATCGACCTTCTGGTTACTGATTCTCTTATGTACATTCTATCATTTATGTGTTTTGAGACGCTGATTAAATGAAAAATTGTGAGGAGAGAAGTGACAGATATCAATGGTGGTAGTACATATGCGTGAGTACTGTTAATATAATTTACATCTATTTTCTCGTTCCTAATTGTTGGAACTTCAGTGAAATATAATGCCCATGATGAGACAGCAATGCCTAACGCTACCAACACTGAAAGCTTTATAGTATTTTCCCTTCCTATAACAATCGGTATTGTCCTTCTGCCTGAGGCTTTATCACCTTCTATATCTCCAAGATCGTTCAAGGGTGATGTGACAAATACCATGAGAGCAAGGGCTATCCCAGAAAATATTGGTAATAATAACATCTTCGTGGTAGAATGATAATTATAAAAAATCAGGCCGTTGATGCCAATCACGAGATACTTATCCAAATGTACACTGCTTCCTAGTAGCAGCGAACACATCATAACGATAGCGATGGCAATGGTTTTTATGATAAACTTGTCTTTCAATGAAATCTTTGGTATTGAATATAGAATACCGATCAGGGCTATTGTTGATGCCGCCAAAATTCCCAATGTGCTATTAATTAAGACCGGAATTGATATTCCTATCAAATTCATCCCGACGACAAAAATCAATGCATGTCTCTTTGGAACTTTTCCAGAAGGTATTGGACGTTTGAATTTTCTATTCATTCGATCAAGGTCGGCGTCAATCAGGTCATTGAGTACATACATACCAGTTATAATTAGTAATGTTGAAATCGGGAGCAGGACTGTTTTTAAGATTAAAAATATACCATCAAGGGAGAGCGAAAAGTTACTCAGAATAAGATTTGAACCTATTGGTACGCAAAAAATACCTGTGGCAGTAGCCAGTGCAAATAGTAAACCCCACTTCATCCTAGAGTTAAATAGGATCAGCTGTGATCTAAGTATAACTCTAATACTGTTACCTGAAACGGCAGCTCTTTGAGCCTGTCTTGTGTTTTTTAACCTTGCTATCCGACTTGATACTGCACTACGTACCTCATGGGGAGTGAGACTATTCACCCAATGTTGTTCATTTTTCTTATTTTCATTAAATGATGCACACATAGAAAATTAGATGCATTAAAATATGATATCTAATTAAATAGTGTGTGCCTAATCGCGATTCAAAAGCACTATTTTTCACAAATGAAATTAGTTTGTTTTGTCGATTAACCATATTAGAAGAGAGATTCTCCCTCAAAACTTCAGCTGACACTTAACGGGCTACTTTCACATAACCAGATCAATTATTGTTTTTATCGCATATTAGATGTATCAAATACTGCGAACAAGACGCTGATTTGTGAATGAATCGCTCCCCACCTCGATACCTGATACTAGGTGTTGCTTTTCAAAACTTGCTTGGAATAATGAAATTTTCGCTCTCATGAAGAGGGGCCTAATATATGGTTCCCTAGTTAAGGAGTTAACAAAGATTTGTTTTAGTAATAGTTACTTGAATTTGATTTTCAATATCTTCGTTAAGGGTAGAAGAACCTGATAAAAAAAATACAAACGACTACGTGCCTACCTTCTCTCGTGGCTGATCTATTTGTTTGAGTGTATCTCAATAAATTCTTTAAAATCAGAGTGTTTGAATAATGAGAAATACTTTATTTTATCTTTTATGAGGTTATGCGGATCTTCCCTGTCTATCACTAGCACTACCCCAGCTACGTTATATCCAGCATTTCTAACTGCATCAATTGCTTGTACAACGCTATTGCCTTTCGTCATAACGTCGTCTACTACGACAATAGGATCGATGAGATAGCCTTCCACCTTTTTTTCGCTGCCATGCATCTTAGCTTTTTTCCGAACAATAAATTGTCGCATACCCAGATATTTTCTCCTTTCAAAACTTTTGACAATTACTGCAGTTGAAATCGGAACTGCTCCCATCTCTAAGCCACCGACAGATTTCGCTACAAACTCTCTCTCTATAATATCGTATAATAATTCACCAATCAGAGAGGCTCCTGTTGAATCGGCCATCACCATTTTTAGGTCATAATAATAGTTACTTTTTTCACCACTTGATAATGTGATTGGATGGTCAGGCAAAATTAACCCTTTTTCCTTAATTAGCTCCATTAACTCCTGTCTTTTCAAAAGGTTGCCCATAAGATTCAAAGTATTGGTCTACGATAACGGACATGAACCTTACTTTATAAGTGTAGTGGCCACCTTTCGAAAACTATCTCAACACATTCAATTAGGATTTATTACTACCTCCTTATCGATATTCTTCAGAATTATTTTCGGATCTTATAGCCATAAGGATCGTATCATTTGCTATAGGTCCTGTACCTCAAATTCCATATTTTAGCGATTGTTTATACCATTGGAAACAGGTATCCCACATTTGCATGCAACCTAGTATGGTATATTCTTGATCAGGGAAAATTAACAAATGAAGATTTCGATTGCCCTCTGTTTTATATTCTGTTTTGTAAAATCATGTATACCTAATATGCTAGATTAGACCATGATTTCTAAGGCTTTTAAACCAAAATGCATCTCTACTGATTTCTCCAAATTCGTATAGATGATTCAAAGTCAATGCATAAATTATACAATAAAAGGGCAATTTATTTTGGAAGAACTATTACGTGCTATAGATAAATTTACTATATATTTTTACGATACTATTAAACACCTATTCAGTATTTGTCAACTCTTCTACTCTCTCTCCGTTGTTTACATTCTAGAGTAAAAAGAGTAACTATTAATATCATAATCGCAATTAATACAGTAGTTAGTCAATACAAGAAATGTCTATTACAGCTGCTCCTTTACTCGCTGTCATTGGCTTTCTGACATCTGCTAGCTACAACAATAAACAGCTCTCATTGCAATTCGTATCGGACTTTTTTTACTAACTCTTCCATGTCAATAGGTTTTTTGATAAAGCAATCGATTTTGATATCTGGGAATACTTCTCTCAGAGATCGATAGTACACTTCAAATGCTGTAATAAAACATACCTTGGCCTTGTCGTCTATCTTCTCTAATTCTTCATATAATTGAAAACCATTCATTTTTGGCATTCTAACATCAAGAAGTAGCAAGTCATAGGTGCCAGTTTTGAAATTAGATAGTGCTTCTTCAGGATCGTTGAACGCATCAACCTTAAACCCACTATTTTCTAAGCCGATTTTAAACGATAAGGTTTGATCTGTTTCATCGTCTACCAGGAAAATTCTCTTATCAGACCCACA
>JBKPHJ010000139.1:0-5068 GCA_046729835.1 Thermoproteota archaeon | reverse complement strand
GTACTAACATTGCAAACACCGTCTCAGCCGGCCCAGACGAGGAGATTTGGATAGAACTACAAGCCTTTAGAGATCGACAACACATGGATGAAGTAGTCACAAAACTTATGAATGATGAAAGTATGCTCAGAAAGTCAACTTTTGAAACAGTTTATGGAACTCGTCACCTCAAAATCCGGCCTAATCATGGGGAAGTTCAACCGCCTCAGAATCTAGAAATGTATAACATAGCAAACAAGGTCAAACGAGGAGAATTAGCATGTTAGGCGATAAGGACGCTGCAGCTAACATTGCGGTCAAGAATTTGGATGTCGCCAAGAAATTCTATGAAGACACCCTCGGCCTCACACAGGTAGGCAGTGAAGGCCAGGAGCTGATCGTCTTCAGTAGTGGAAGCTCTATGATCAATGTGTATCGATCGCAGTACGCCGGGACCAACCAGGCCACGGCTGTGACATGGGTGGTCGGCGAGGATGTTGAAGGCATGGTGCAAGCACTTAAGGCCAAAGGGGTCACTTTCGAGCACTATGACATGCCTGATATGAAGCGAGAGGGTGTTATCCACGTAGCCGGCAACATGAAGGTCGCCTGGTTTAAGGACCCAGACGGCAACATACTCAACATCGTTAATAGATAGTATAGAGCCACAGCGGAGCAACGGTGTGTAAGGACGAAGGCAAAAGTTAAGGCAATTTTAACTCCTTTTTTATCATACCAAGTCATCTTTCCTTAGCTGTAATTATTCCTGTGATACTAAGGATTTTGAGCAGGTTCTGAATACTAGTAATAGTAAACTTAGCACATTCTTGAATAGCATATGTCGCAACAGTATTAATACACGATATCTAGATAGCATAATATTGCATACACTTATATGGTGCTATCATGATATCATATACTTTGACTCAAACACGTCAAGCAGACAAGATGGTGCAGAACCAAAACGAAAACATAGTAATTGGTGTAAGCATTACAAACCTATTCGCCGCCTGTGCTGTCAGGAATAGATCGAGGTAGGCTGCATACATGGCCAAATTCCTTGATGTTCATCCTTTGAAAGGACTCGACGAAGAAACGTTAAGAAAGTTACAACATTCGCCGGTAGATGAGTTCGGAATCAAGCATCTTAACCTAATGTACAACCAGGAAGCAGACAGATTTTACTGCCTCCTTGATGCACCAGATAAACAAGCAGTAGAAAAACATCACAATAAACATGGCTTCAAGTGTGAATCGATTACAGAAGTAAGAACGACCGCCTAGTTAGAGATAACCTGCAAAATTCTCACCTTTTTTCTCGCTTCAGCGATTGAGATAAGCCTGTCGAGCTTTGCAACAATGCAACGATAATTGTAATGAACTACTTCTAGTCCCCCTTAGTTGTTGGTAAACTATCCTATTAAGCTCAAAAATGATTAAGATAAATAGTTTATCACTAGTGATATGATGTTTATTTGTTAGATGATTTGATTATCACCCCTCTCTTAGCGATTATTATTCCTGTTATCACTACGTATGCAATCTGAAATACCTCTATAGCAATAGCCATTTCATTTATGCCAGGGGGGGACAATTGCGGGTTCTCAAGAATTTTAGCAATCACATATCCCGTTAGACATACCATGATAGCTGTACCTCCAAATCCAATGAGGTAGTAAATTAATCCCCATTTCTTTATCATTGGCAAAATCCAAAAGACTTGTGTTATGCCAGATGCAAGAAAAAAGATACCATAATTGATATTCGAATTCAAGGAATTTGGTACGAGAATGAGGTGTAAAATTCCAGCAACACCAGTACAGACGGCTGCTGCATAGTACAGTAATGCTCTATTAGCAGTAATCAATTTTGATCATACACAATGAAACACATTAATATAAAGTATAAGAATTTAAACTGCATGCACCTATAGCGCAATATTAAATTCTATGAACATGTCGAAAGATCATTTACCCCCTATAAGCATATCTGCTGTGGTAAACTTCAAAATAATAGATCAGTTATTTATATTATGAACGCAATGAATTCAATTTCCGAATAGTTTATACGTATTTGTTCATTATCATGATTATGCCTATCCAAATATTATCATCCATATCTATTTACAGAGACTTACGTATCAACAAAAAGTTACTTTATGCTAGTAACCATGATTCTTATCCATCAACTCTTTCATTCCAGCTAACCACATACAATCGTTTTCTAGTATAGTTGTCCTAATATTCTTGGATCATTCAAGCTGCAATCTGATGCAATTCGATTATTTTCATACCAATTATACTAATAACAAAAGAATTATTATATCTTATGTAAATGATATTATCTGTGTTTGCACTATACTTCATCGGATAAAATTTAGATAATCAAAAAATAAGAAAGATGAGTATATTGAAGTTGATTGACTTTTAACTACTTCCGGCTTTAGCGTACTCTTTTAGACCTGTAAAGTCAATTCCAACTACAGGTTGAAATACCCATATAAGTACATTACCGGCATCGAAAATTTATTGCTAGTAATATGAGCATGTTCGCCGAGATCTTGTGAATCTACTTATCAAGCTAGTCTCGATAGTCCCGATTTGACAGACAACAGAAATTGAGTATTTTACACAATCAGATTCTACGAAGAAACGTTAATAGCTAAGTTAACGGAGATTTAATCCAACTCTTATTATTGCATTTATTATACTTTGACTTTATAAAATTGATAATACACTTTCTTGTTACTATATTAATTGAGAAATTAAGTCTCAATTCTTACTTACTACGAATACTGGGACAAGAAAAAGAGTGATTGACGCATTATCTGATTATAGAAACAGCGGTATTGATGTAATTAATGACGTCATGAGAACAACGGTTAGCGACGAAGCAAAAATACACACGGTCAACTACCAAGAAGTCAAAGAATTTAGCTAGACGGCCCGACTCTCAGGTGTAGACAGTTCTTTTTATTAACTGCGGGCCAATATCGGTGTAAAATACTGGTAAGACATGCCGTGATGATACAGATCTACATGCGTGCTCAACGTTACCCCGATCGAAGCAAATTGGTCGACAAATGATGTTCCACATTTATAACTGATTTTCTACATAAGTGAAACGACACAGCACTTCCGCGTGATACTCATGCATTTACAACTATAATGTTAGAATTATATACGACGATATATAGAGTCATATATAACTGTGCGTCTATATATAGAGTATAGAGCATGAAAAGCGGGGGCGAATAAATGAGATGGATAATATTCAGCAATTAACATATAATCATAGTAATTTTGAAAGAAAAAAGAAAACAATTATGATATGCGATGATGAACCAGATGTGCTTGAATTTTTTGGGCTAGCGTTTGAGTCAAGATACAATGTAATGATGGTAGATTCTGGCGAAGAGTGCATTGAAAAGTACATAAAAGAAAAAAATATGGGCAACAAAATAGATCTGATCCTCATAGATTATAGATTGGGTGACATGCTGGGTGATTCTGTTGCTCGCAAGTTAAGAGAACGTAACGGAACCAATATGATTCTCATCTCAGCATATGAGCTAGATGCTAGTCTGATAAAAGGGTTAGAAAACGCTAATTATATAAGAAAATACGTAAAAAAACCAATTCATATGGACCAATTAGTTGAGTTAGTTGCTGAGATGGTATGTTAAAAAAATTCATCGTAGCCGGTGACCAGTAGTATGGAGCTGATAGGTAGGGGTATTGGACTTCTTCTTTTTGGTATATTGATTTTAGTTGGCGGGATGGTTGTAAGTTCATATATTCGGAGCGGAGCTGTACGGTGTGACGAATGGTATGGCCAGCTCGGCCAGTTTCTGGATAGTCAGACTCTACAACATTGTCAGCAAGCGAACACGCTTCAAGCCGAGTCATCTGCAGCAACAATTATTGGGATAATTATGGGGTGCTCTGGGTATAGGCTGCGTGGGAATGGGTTTGGCCAGACAGATAAAGCCACAGACCATTAGCAAACCAGTTAGTTGAAATAAATCGGGATTGGATTCGGAAAATAGAAGAAGCTTTGCTTCCATCCAGCCAAAAAACCAATAAACGATATGCTGTTTGAGAATCCATTTCGTACGAGCACATATGTTAGAAGAATAACTATTGTCACTGAAACAGCTGTGAGACCGGCATTCTGAAGCTTATTTATTATTTTCTGCACCAACTATAGCCCGCAGTTCTATATATTATGTCAGTGTGGAATAGTGATAAGACACATGGTTGTCTGCATTTCCCCGATTTCTATTCGTAGATTAGCTGTGTTGACAACTACTTGTAGATCTTTTGTACGATACATTCAAAACAGCAAACGAAAATAGTCAGAAGCAGCTGGCACTGACATGATAACATACGATAGCAGATCGATAAGCTAAGAACAACGGCTTGTCAATAAACTCTATGCAAGTCATATTGAACAAGAAAGAAAAAGAACAGTTAGTGATTAAACTTTATCAAGATGGTAAGCCATTCGGGAGATAGATATTGGGTCATTAGTGAGTTGAATAAAAATATGGTTCTGTTGAATCATTAGGTGTTGTATCTGGGTGTTGAAAAGCGGGTGACATTCATCTTTCTAAATATATACAGTTATTATCACATTTGATGCTATAACGTTGGAGAAATATAATCTAACTTCTCAGACAAAATACAGTTACCCAAGTCAAATGACCAATTATTTAAGACCCATTAATAAGAGAATTGTGCTAATCCAACAACCATTATGTAGCCAAAATCGATCGAATTCCAAAACAATTTGAGATACCAACTCCGTCATCATTAGTCTTATCATTCTTAGTCTTGTAATCTGTTTCTGGAGTTGTATATAGATGATTAAATTCGGGGTTAATGTTGGTTTAGCTAATGTCTGATAAAACAGAGACATCCAAGTTTCTAATCCAAGAGAAACATCGTGGACCGTCACTAAAGTTTCAAGCACCCAGATTTGCGCGACCACTCTCGATACAGATGCAAGCTTATGGATTGGTTGTTTATTATATATTTAATGAGAGTTACATTGATGATCTAGTCGAGTTAAAGATACGTATGGTTAA
>JBKPHJ010000138.1:0-3342 GCA_046729835.1 Thermoproteota archaeon | reverse complement strand
ATACATTTGCATATTTAGCACCTATCGTGGCAGTCTTTTTGGGATGGGCTATTCTTGATGAATCTGTAACCTATCTGACTATTATCGCTACAATTGTTATTTTGATAGGTGTAGCGTTGATTGTTAGAACGTTGAATAACATGTAGTTGTCTCTTGCCACTTTTATTTAGTGCTATAATATAGCATAGTTAATTCGTGTTTGAAAGCAAGCAAAGGCTTTAACGAACTCGACGAGGTTCTTGCCAATTTTCAAATTTATTATATGGTTATCCATGTCTGGAAAGTCTTAGTAGTAGTAAGAAAATGTATGAATTTATCCATGCCGGCAATTTCCTACCATATTTTTTGTGCTGGCTCTTTTCTATCAGAAGAATGAATTGATGATGAATAACATTATTTTGGCCGATTACTCTATATAGTATATCTCTTTCAGTAACAATTCCTATGATAGGATTAAGATGATTTAATTGCTTATCCCTTTCATTTACTATTTTTGAAGAGGAAGATGATGCCTTTACAAATACAGAAGAAATGCCTTTTTCTTTCATTACCTTTACCGCATCTGCAATAATTGTATCGTCATCTAAAGATATGAAATCTCGCTGAGCTATCTCGCCTATTCTTTGATTGAGAGAGGCTAAGTACATATGATAAAAGATTAAACCATTGTCAGTATAATAGATTTCTCATTTAAGGATGTATTATAGGAGGATATAAGGATGTATTTTCATCTTCCAACAACTCGGTAGCGTGCTCTTGACATATTAACAAAAACCATCTAAAACACCTAAAGTTAGTTCTAAATTCAATATTTCACATTTTAATTGTAGCATCACCACAATATTCGAGGCGAGCGAACAATCAGGCAATTACAACAGCGACCTAACCCTGATGCTTGGTCAGTCTTTAGCCTTCATTGAACACCAATGTTGGGCCCAAATCGCAAGCATAAGACAATGAGGTCATGCATTTTGTGTGAAGAGTGAAGAGTATAAAGCAGTATTGGGATTTTTTGCTATCTTAGATTAGTGTCTTGCCATTTTTGTTAAGTGGTTGTCACATAGAAAGCGATTACACTTTTTAATGAATGTTTGTTGCCTATAACTGATGTAATGACGAGAAGCTTTAACGAGTGGTGGAACACCGTGTCACCTGACTTGAAAGAGAGAGCACGCAAAGGCGATGAAGCAAATAAAATAGTGTTAAGGTCAACCATGCTCTTTTGCATCTTCATCTATCAGGAAAACATGATTCTAAGCCATCCCACGAAGAACTCAAGGACTGGCTGCATAGTAGTCAAGTAGATGTTACTAGAATGAACAGAAAAGATAGCATAGCTTTGAATTTCTGAGCTACGTTATTCGATTGTTCTAACTATTCCAACTCTTTCTAATCGCCCACCTGTGATGGCTATCGCATAGGAATGCTTCGAATTCACGCCTGAACTCTGTTCTACCACGACAGTCACAATTAACTAGAGCACAAATGTAACTCTTTCATCGGAATTAGCTTTTTCTCTTCTTGTTGATCCTGTAATAGTAGGTTCTTAAATCATCCGTTTGAGCGCGACTTTGTGCACCATTGATCCACAGATGAATGCGGCAAGCTAATACATGACTAATTCTTGAAGATTTGTCGGAACCGGTAAGTAGTCTGAAATAGCTTGTAAAACCAAAGAAGCATTAATTGCTAGCTAGCACTGAATCTTTTATGATTATCTCGTGAAATACTCGGTTACGAGCTATTAAGATAGTAATAATGAATTATACAATTAGTGTGCTAGGTGGATTGCGCTTAGCTAAAATCGTCATTAATTGGGTCGACTAGACTATCAATGGTCCTCGGTCAGAAACTCTTCAATGGCAATATCTTACTCGTAAGCATGTTTCGAGACGTTCTCACTTACCGTTGCAGAATCATTTTTCAACTATTTATCCAAGACTCTGTGCCCTTAGAATTGTCATCCCAGTCCGAAGATGTGGGGACCTGTGAAAATCAACTAGATGTCCTCACTGCTTGTATTAACCGTGGCGTCTCCGCATCCTGAGTGAGAAGATTAAAGTACTTGATGTATCTTTCTGCAAGGTAAAGATCATCATAAATAAGTACTATCCGTAGTATGCTATTTGAGAGGGGTTACAGATTATCTGGAGCCTTCATCCGTATTTGAACCAGGAGTCTGAAAATACCCCTCAGTTTGTACCGAGCTGGCACTAATCGAGAAATATGTCATTTTGAAAGAATATGAAACCTTGCATTCAGGAATAAGATCGTCGTACAATGGAAGTAGCGATAATATAAGATGGGATATCGAAGCTGCCTAGTTTGGAGGGCTGATTAAGAGGACGTTACTTAGGCAAGGACGCTACTAGCCATGACAACCTGCGTTTGATGCATTCAGGATGTCGTTACAGTCTTATCATTAATCAGAGGAATCACATCGAGGGTCAAGTGGAGAGCAGCCTAATGCCTCCTTAGCTGCATCTAGGTGCCTCTGTGCCCCTTCTATATCGCCATTCTGTAACGAATATCTGATTGCTGGAAAGAAACGAATAGTACATAAGTTCAGTCTTCGAAACTATAAAATGAACGCTGCGCTGACTTTGGGTAACTCATACTCATAAACCATAAATAAGAAATATCGCCCCTTTTCATATAGGACGACATCTTGTGAATCAAGCTCGAACCGTTACAGGAACTGTAGTTTCCTTATGGCGATATCCAGTGAAAACAATGCTGGGTGAGGAGCTCAATTCTTCTTACGTAACTGAACGCGGACTTATAGGAGATCGTGCGTATGCACTAATCGATCAACAAAATGGCAAAGTGGCTAGTGCAAAGAACCCTAGGAAATGGGGACAGCTCTTTGACTTTCGTTCTGTCTATATAGACCAACCACAAATAGTCGAGAACATACCACCTGTCCGCATTACCTTCCCTGACGGCACGCACATGTTTTCCGATCAAGATGATATTCATTATAATCTGTCAAAGGTTCTTGGTCGAGAGGTTAAGCTCATGAGGGCTAGTTTGGATCACCCAAGTTATGAGGAGTACTGGCCGGATATAGATGGTCTAGCACAAAGAGAGAAGATCACCGATGAAGGCATGCCTTCTCAAACTTTCTTCGACATTGCTGTAATCCATCTCTTGACGACATCTACAATCGACCGTCTCAGAGAACTCTATCCAGAAGGGCGCTTCGAGGTTAGACGGTTTAGGCCAAACATAGTTATTAAGTCAGTCTCTGAAGAGAAGGATTTTATAGAGAATTTATGGATTGGTAAGAAGATACATATCGGCGAAGATATCGTAATGAAAGTCACTGGTCCATGCACCAGG
>JBKPHJ010000137.1:0-9023 GCA_046729835.1 Thermoproteota archaeon | reverse complement strand
TTCTTGGATTGATGTCTTTCTGTAGTAATTTCTGGGCCCAACCTCGGAATAAGCACCCTTGGAGCAATCACAGCTACAATAAGGCATTATCGTCAAAGAAATATCCATTCAGTGTCTTTATGATTTTGGCGTCAACAGGTGCTGTAGGGGCATTTATCGGTTCGTTCGTGACTGGTTATGTTCCAGTATCTCTTTTGCCTTCGGTGATGATGATGATGATGATGATGGTATAATTGTCTTGTATGAATCATTTGTATTGCTTGAGGGTTCAAGGAAGAAATTCAATGATATCAACAGCCCTAAGCATAATCGTGAGTCAGAGGAGACTTCAAATAGAGATAGAGTACCGATTGGTTCGAAAAAGAGATTAGTCATCCTAGCATCGATTATTGGAATTGCAATTGGTGTTCTCGGAGGTCTTGTAGGACTAGTTTTAGGAAACATATATGTGCTTGCAATGATACCAGTGTTAAAAATGGAACCAAGAAACAAATCTATCAAGTTAAGTTCATCTAGAAAAATAAATGCTGATTCTGCAGGACGAATTAGCTTTGTTTTGCCAAAGCATACCTGTACCTGAGAAAATAATAAGTTTTGCTTTTGGGACTAATGTGGATTCTGGAAATAGACTCAATAAAGAAAGGAGTTTTTTGCTATTCTGATTTCTCTCTACTTGATTTTGATTAGCACTTGCTTCTTCTAATATCTTCCAATCCTGATCCAAGGTAACTCTTCTGCATTATGTCTTGTAGCAAGTTGATCCTCTGATATTTCATCGAGATCAATTGAACCTATCATAGATATATCTTTATATTTTCGTAGATAGGCCTGTATTAGCACCAAGGCTAACGGTAAATACCCAACGGAGTTACAAATCATTCTGCCGTAGTTTTCTTCCTCTTGTTGATATTGCGATGTAGACTTATGATATTTTTTAAGAAGAGCGAATGAGAATTCAGGGGACAATAAGTTGATGTTATGCATTTTTATACCAGGTAAAACAAAATCCCTCCTTGTAGTAAATAAGATATTGCACTCCAACTCTAAAATTCTAAAATTTATACTAGGATCAGATGCAAATAGAATTCTATCATTGTTTAAGGATCGAGGATCTTCAACGTTATCTATTATCAGTAATATACTGCTACCAAATTCCTTGCAACAACTATAAAAGGCATGGAAATAATTTTTCTCTTTAATTATCTCCTCATCTTCCGGTGGCCTTCTAATCCAAGGTCTTTGGCAATTTCTACAATCTGTGATAACCATTTTGACTGATCTGTACCTTGTATCCAGTAGATTCCCCTCTCAAATTGAAACGCATATCTATAAGTAAATTCTACTGCGAGCTGAGTTTTGCCAACTCCGTCTATTCCTACGATGCCTACGTGTGCATAATTGAGTTTGTTAAGCCCACCGATTACACTAAGGTAAAGGTTAAGTAATTCATCTGTTCTTCCAATAAGATCTGGATTGGGTAGAAAAGGTATTTGATGTTTGGTATAATCATATTTGAAAGTAAATGGAGTTTTTTCCTTACTTAACAAGTTAAGTGGATCAAGTAGTTTTTGGATGTTCCTTTCTACATCATCAATTTTCTCTAAATCTGCTATCGCTTGTACATTCTCTAGAGGTTTTGGTAATTGTACAGAAGGATAGTCTTTGGAGATACGATACTTGCGTACGTACGTATACAGTATACGTATACTAATTGAAACTTGTTTCCAAGTTATGCAATTACTTACTTATACCAGGCAAAATAAAATCTCTTCTTGTAGCATTTCTATTGAAAAAGAGAATAAATACAATCTATCGCTCCTGTTAAGAAGGAAGCATTTCAGTATGATGATGTCATTGATTTCAAAAAGTTAGGTTAGCTCCCATTTGATTAATGATAGAACTGCTGCAGCAGCGACATCCTGAACGCATCAAACACATCATCAAAAGACACTATTAGCCTCAACATCAGCACAATGAGAAATATATTTTGAATTCTTGGTATACTCCATCAGTTGAATGTAGTCTGAATGCCACCTCTCTATGTCTTTCCGTTCTTGTTTGAGTCTTAGTCTAAGTCTGAGTTCCTCATCTCTGTCCTGTGATAAGGCTCAACTAGCAAGGAATGTACATAATAAAATCATTGGGTCTAGGCCTGGGAACTACGTACCGGAGTTAAGTCTTAACCATGATCTGCTTCATTCGGGAAGCGAAGAACCTACTTAAATAATTCTCAAGTTCTTATTTATTTCAGCATGTCTAAGCCGTTTCGAGGTATGTCACAGCCGCAGATGACTCGCCTACGCCCCGACATTGTTTTGATCGAATATAGCGATCCTGGAGCAGAGGAGATCCAC
Organism: Thermoproteota archaeon; assembly: GCA_046729835.1. Taxonomy (GTDB): domain Archaea; phylum Thermoproteota; class Nitrososphaeria; order Nitrososphaerales; family Nitrososphaeraceae; genus TH5896. The sequence goes on along the minus strand of JBKPHJ010000137.1, from coordinate 6,669 downwards.
CTTTCGACTAATACATATGGGCTTCTGAATGCTGGGCGGATGCTACTGGTAGACACCAATGTTTCATCTTTACTCTCTTTTGCGCGGCAGTTGTTTGATGATGGGGTTTCACCATCTGCTTTGGATACGTTGATAGATCGGCGGCGGATCTTGCTTCAATCATGAGACCATTGGTGCGCTCGGAACCCACATACTGGGATGACTTTCAAGATTAACGTTGTTACTATGAGAAGAATCAAATCTCGCATATAGTAGCCTACTAGTTAGTGCCAGAAAATCAAAGACAATCTGAAACTATCGAAACAGTCATTATATGATGTCATTTCCTTGTCTAGACTTCCTTCCCCATTTTCTACTGCAGTCCTCAAAGCTGTTATTAGTTTATTAAACCAAGGATGAATAGCCACTAGTCCATCCTTGTACTCCATAAGTTCCTTCGCATGATCAAGCATATGCTTCAAGAACTTGATGCCTCTATTCCAGGGGTCTTAACAAAAAATAATAAAAGTCTTGTTAGGCTTATTAGCCTAATTATGGTCTGTTTTAACCTATGTTAGCGTGCATTATACATTGCCTGTAAGGGTTAACGAAGTCCAGAAATCGCTATAAAGTATTGTTACATCGTCTCCGCAATCCCCAGCTACTCCCGCCGCAACATCAGTAGGGAGATTGCCTTCAGGATCACTACATAAGCCTATATTTTCAACGCCGCTTAATGAATATGTGCTTCCATCAGTAGTGCCAAAAGTAAGTACATCTTCTCTGATTATATGTGGCATACATTTTTTGAAGGATCTTCGGTCTGTCTCTAAAACAAATAGGAAAAAACACATAATCAAGTGGTAGAAGCAAAAATAGACGATGTTGTCACGGAAATGACTATGTCTTTTATATGACGTTATCACAGACAGGCTCTTGATTATCCTGTTCACTTCTAAAGAGTCCGGTTGCTCTCGGAATTCCCTCAAATGGCATGTCCGGTACTTTGGGTTGGACCTAACTTTTTGTTATATTCCTCGTTATCAAACAAAGTAAAGTTCCCGTATATTCATCTTTGTTAATCTCTTGCTAGCATGCTAACAAGATATTACCTCTCTTCTGCTCTCTCTGCTATTCTTTCTTCTCTTTCTTCTACAATAGTCTTTAACATTGTTACATCCCGCTTGAAGAATATATCTAATGTCCAATCAGCCATTACTCTCAACTTCTTCTGTAAAGTTGGAAGATTGGCTAAATAGTACATGCGCCATATCCACCATGCCATGAACCCCTGTACCTCTAATCCTAGTATTTTGCCAACTCCATTTCTCTTTCCAATAGTCGCCATCATCCCCTTGGTTTTATAATCAAATACTTTCTTACAATCTGCTTTTCCTTCTATCAAAGAGATTATATTACTTGCTACAACGGTTCCTTCCCTTATTGCATGTTGAGCCGTGGGAGGAAAAGGATCCCCTGTATTTGGATCTATTATAAATGCACAATCTCCAAGTGCAAAGACACCTGGAAAACTCTCTACTTCTAAATATCTGTTTACCAGTATCCGGCCGCTCTTTTTGTCACGTTCACATGGAAGCCCTGCTGCTATATTGCTAGGAGAGATGCCACCAGACCATATAATGGTATTTGTAGAAATAGTTCTGCCGTCATTTAATTTTACGCTATTTGCAGTGGCGCCTATAACACGACTATTCAATATAACTTCAACTCCGGTTTGAATCAGTTTTTGTCTAGCGAATTCTGCTAATTCGTTACTCATTTCCGGTAAGAGTCTCTTTCCTGATTGTATTATCAATACATGTATGTCCTTAATTTCAATATTATGATAATAATCGTCCACTGATTCCCGGACAAAATCATTTAATTCTCCGGCGGTTTCCACCCCAGCGAATCCTCCTCCAACAATGACGAACGTTAAAAGACTATTCTTTTTGCCTCTATCAGGATCTAAACCTTCATAATTCTGTCGCAACAACAATTCTGCCTGTTCGAGTTGATGTATGATATGATTTCTTATGATTATTGCATCGTTCCAACTCTTTATCGTGAATGCATTTTTCTCAACATCAGCCAAACCGAAAAATCTAGTTTCACCCCCTAACGATATGACTAGATATTCATATACCAGTGAATCCTTTACTTCTTTTACTTCCGATAATAATGGTAGTGGAACAATAGGGTTTTCATTCATTTTAGTAGTGGTTCTATTAGAAGTAGTAGTAATATTACCACCTATAGCAGAAGATCCAATAATCACTTTTCTATTCTTTAAGTCGATTGATTCTACTCTGGCAGCATAGAATTTAGCTCTGTTGCAAAAAGCCCTAATAGGAGTTACGATATCTCTGGTTTCGATCGTGCCAGACGCTACTTCATGTAGCATCGGAGTGAAAAGGAAGAAGTTATCCTTGCTTACCATAGTAATATCAACACTGACGTCATTTTGAAACCTGCTTTGCAGCCTTCTTAGAACTTCTACACCAGCAAATCCTCCCCCTAGAATAAGGACCTTCTTGCTAAGGATTGGTTTAGAACCGTGGATAAACTCTAAATGGTGTTGTAGCGAGTCAACTCTTGGGAAGGAAATATCACATCTAGGACATCTATATCTAGCACCAAATTTTATTGATAGAAATGATGAAAATAGCCCAAGCGTAATTCCAAAAACTAGATTAATTACAAGGGAGTTCGCGAGAGCTCTTAACTGAGTTGTGATAATTTGATTTGAAAAAGGTGGTGGTATATCAGCACGAGTACCATTACTACCATTATCAATCGTGCGTGCAAATTCAGGCCCTAATACAAATTCCTGAACTGGGATAGCAAAGATCACAAATACTAAAAATCCTACAAAGAGTCCGTATTTCAATCCATTAGTTGGTTTGCTTATGTTTAGAATATTGGTCTTGTATAGAAATAGCCCCGCTATTATGCCGATACAAGTTGCAGTTAGGACATGAAGTAAAAAGCCTGCTATTATGACTGACGTATTAGGAGAATAAATACCAACAATATGACCAAAGACTATCCATGTCAGATAATACAAAGATCCTTGCTCAATTGCGAATATTGTTATAGGAATAACATAAGCTATAGCTCCTACAAGGGCTCCTGAAATAATAAAGAATACTTCTCTTCTAAATGAAAAGTCTATCTTAAATTCTGAAATTGGGACAGATTCTTTTTTCTGGTCTTTTTTTGTCCTAATCTTCATCCTCTTTTATAATGCATGAAACGTATAATAAAGGATATTATTATTGGTGTGAAAATTGAAAGCTACTTGTCTGTAAGCCATCTATATGGATAATTAAACGTGAAAGGTTGGTAATTATTACGAATCTTTGCAAACTCGCCATAAAGAGTAATCCATCCCTCCCTTACTAAGGCATGCATGTTACTCAAGTCTATAAATTCGATCTTTAGATGTGACTACGATAGTGACTTACTTAAGTTTATAGATGGATTTAATATGGATCACGTTAATATCAATACAGGAATTTTAGTTATATGGGGATCATGCGTATATACTTGTAAAACAACTATGGTTAATGACTACTGAAAATACAGAGGGGATCTCAGTAGTAGAATATGGCCAGACAAGAAATCACGAAAAAATGGTCTATAAGGTTACCAACCAAGAGACACAAGTAATGTCATGGTTGGTCTTGGCCGCTGCCTTTTTTAAGTCTGAAACAAACTCCTTCTGCACTCTTACATCGTTTCTCGTTCCAATCTAAAAACCATTCAGGTGATTTCTCGTAATTCATATAGTAATGGTCTTAGGTTATCCTATAAGTGTGATCATTCTACCACCACCCATATTACATTATATACTCTTTCCATTTTGGGTGACGTTGTAAAACTTTTTAATGATTGTACTTTTATTTCCTAGTTCCAAAAGTCTTTATCTGTTATCAAATCTGCTCACTAGTACAATGATATCCCGGCCCTTTCCCATCTATCTCGAAAAGGATTTTAAATGGTTAAACACCCGCTTATCAATATCTATATTCAAATCTAGACTACCCATTCTTTTATCCGATGATCATTTCTATAGGTGTCTCCATCTCGAATTCTTAGAATTCCACTAAACTCGCCACCTTTTTCCTTAAAAGTATATTCCAAAAAAATGAAAAGGTGAATGTCTTGTCTATTATCGTATCTATCTGATATGTATTTGTCTTTATCTTGGTTAGTAGGAATCTCGTCCTCTTAGATAGGGATGGTAAATGAAAATGTGGCTCCGTTTCCGTCAGAATTATTTTGAGCAGAAATCTCGCCACCATGTGCTTCAATTATACTTTTAGATATATACAATCCTAGACCAGTCCCGGAAAAAGAAGTTGAAGCAAATCTCGAGAATAGTTTTGGCATTATTTCCGGATCTATACCCATTCCGCTATCCTTTACAGTTACCTTGAGTTGACCGTCTTTTTTTTCTGAAATTATGTTTATCTTCTTTTCTTCTACTTCTTTTCCTCTTCCTTTAGTAAATTTAACAGAATTATCTAGAAGATTGGAAATTACCTGGGTGAGCCTTTCTTTATCTGCTTTCACCAAAATAACATCTTTCTTAGGTTCGAATAGAATTTCTATCTCAGAATTCTTGTCATCATTGTTCTTTCGTTCCATCCGATTTTTGTAGTCTTCTATTACATTTTGTATTATATCGTTAATATTGACTTGTTCTTTATTTAGTGATAGATTATGGCTCTCAATTCTTGAAACATCTAATATGTCTTCTGCAAGTCTTTGTAGTCTCTTTGCATTTCTTCTTATGACATCTAGTAATTGATGTTGTTTGCTATCTTTTATTTCGGAGCTAAGAAATTCAGATAAGGCGAGTATAGGCTGAATGGGAGTTCTTAACTCATGTGCTGCTGTATTGATAAACTCTTTCTGCATTTTGTCAAGAGCTTTGAGTTGTTCGTTGGATTCTTCAAGTTCTCTTGTTCTTCTTTTTACCTGATTATGGAGTATACTATTCCATTTGATTAGAAATAATACTAAAACCACAATTGCAGCGGTGGCTCCAGCGACTAATGAGGACATCTTTAATCTTTCTGTAAATAGGACGTCGTTAACATGTGTATAGATATTTGCCATAGGCGTTATGATGAAGAGAAAGTACTCAGAATTACCTTGTAGCAATATAGGATAACCAATCGTGAGTCTCTGGCTTTTGTTAAATTTATAAATTGCAGAATCAGGTTTGCCTGACATGACTGTTTGAATCAAGTTATTTAGAATTTTATTATGTCCTGTAGCCTCCTGAGTATGGTTACCAAAGAACGGTGTTCCAATAAATGATTTAAGTGGATGGATCAGCTGGACAGAGTTCTTATCTAAGGCTGATATATATTGTGACTCAATATCGTAAACATTTCCATAGCGTCCAAAGAAGTCAATAGTAGGGATTTCTACTCCCACCATTCCTATATATCGACCATTTTCTCTATTTATGATGGGAAAGGTTAATGCTATTCTGTATATCCCATCGATACCTTCAAAGCCATCGGAGAATACAGGTCTTAAGTTGTTTTTTGTTTCTTGTACATAGTCTCTGAATGAGATATCTATATTTACAAAGCTTCTCTGACCTTCTCCTACTACGTTATACGTTATTACATCATCACTGTCGGTAATGAAAAGCCCATCAACTTTGGTGACATTATTTATCTGGTCAAAGCTTTCTATCATTAATTTTTGAACTCTATCGCCATACAACTCACCTTCTTGCAAATAACTAGAACCTGCTAGGCCTTGAAGAATTGAAAGAACTAAACGAAGATCAGAAGTGATATATCCTGCCATGTTTTTTGTGGCCTCCATCTGCCGATCTCTCTGCTGCACAAATAAGCTATTCCTAACGTTCTCTTCAGTAATACCCTGTTGGTAGAAGAACAAACCATATGATACAACTATTATCAAGATCGTAGAAATGACGCCTACTTCCTTTGCATGTCCAGAGAATGGAGCGCTACCGAATATCATATATAGAACTAATTGATAATATTGGTAATACTACTGCTATTAGTAGCATTATCCTGGTAGTACCTTTCAGGCACTGTAATTGTACCTTCGAGTATCTGTAGCTTTAATTGTTCTAGTCTGTGCTTAACGTCATCAGGGACACTATTTTCCAGGTTATGAAAAGGCGCAATATACATTATGCCATCCCCTGAGCCTCCTTTGCTAAGCTCTAACCCTGGTTTAAATATCTCTCCGCTAAAATTACCGGCTTGAACCATCTTCATAGCCTGGTCGAATGCCTTTTCTACATCTAGTACAAACGAAGTGAGAACAGTGTCTGGGGCTAGTTTATTTTGATCTGATACTGCGCCAAATGCATATATTCCTGCTTCTTTAGCCGCCTGAATAACGCCATGACCAGATGTATCAGCTACATGTAATAAAAAGTCCGCACCAGCATTTATTTGTGATATTGCAGCTTCTTTTCCTTTAGCAGGATTGTCCCAATCATCTAAGTATGTAGCTATTACTTTGATCTGAGGATTAATATCTTGTGCACCTTGTTTGTAACCCTCATACATGTTGATAAGGTTTGGATATCTTTCTCCTCCTACGAAACCAATTGTCCCTGTTTTAGTCATCATTGCTGCGAGAGCTCCCAATAGATAGGTTGCTTCTTGTTGCATTGGATAGATT
>JBKPHJ010000136.1:0-1503 GCA_046729835.1 Thermoproteota archaeon | reverse complement strand
TCCCATTGCTAGTCCAGCTAAAAAGTCCCAGACACGGCCATTATCGTCTTTATGCTTTCTTTTATTCTTCATTTGAGATAATATGACTTCCTGGTAAAACCATTTTACATGAGATTTCACATATACTTTACTTAGTACGTCGTAAAATTCGCTAGCCGTATCAATCATCACCATCATATTTTTATAGAAGATAGTTCTATAATATGATGTTGAACGACTATAATGAGTTTCACGGTGAAGCACTACGTCGTTTTGTTTACACGGTGATCGAACGCTGAGTGGCAAACCGCGATGGGCCTGTGCGATGGGCCTGTGCGATGTGCGGAATGTATTCCTCCCGCAAATACAGCGTCAAGCGCCATATAGCTAACATGCATAACGGCATGGCTAATCTTGTTTCATTTATAGACTATCTGGCTGGTCGACGCCAAGGATACTATTTCCCGAATCCGATCCCGAATTACTTGCTCAAACATCAAAGCGAGGCTGTTTCAACGACACGATCAGGAGACATTATGAAGGACGAGCTCTTTCGAGCGTGCGGATATCATTAAATTTCAGTGCTTGCTAAGTAGAAATTCTAACTTCTTTCTCTTTAATTCCTCGAGCTCTTCGATTCTTCTATTCGTCTCAAGAATCCTGGTAGTGGTATCAATTGGAAATTTGATTGTTCTTGTCTGATTATCTGCTTTATCGACATACTGGATGCTAAATCTTCTGCGGTCATCTAATATGGAATGCTTCTCGTCCACCATTCCATTCCCCGATTTTACTACGAATTGTTTGGTTACTCTAAGAATTTCAAGGAACCCAATTTCTGATTTAATTTCATGTAGCTGTTCAGTCAGAAATGCTATTTGATTATCTTTCTCTTCAAATTGAGCTTTGATCACTTGTGAATCATCCTTACTAGATTGTTGCAGATCGGATATCTGTTTGCCGAGTATTCTTCATTAATTGTTAGAGATGGAACAGCTTTCAAATATTCTTCCAATATTTGCTCCTCCGTAAATCTGTCATAACTCTGAGCGACTCCCAGACTATGCCCAATGGTTAGTTCTACCATATTATCAAGCATCTTGGCTGCTTTTGCTTGGGTATCATAAAATTTACGGATTCCATGTGACGCTTTCCATTCGTGTCTCTTAACTCCGGCGGGAAGATGTTTTCTCAAACCCATATCTTGTAACGCCCGTTCCAATAGACGCTTAATCGCTTGACTCTTGAGCTGTCTTGGAACGGTAGCTAGCCCCCACTTTGCGGCCCAGTTAGTGTTAGTAGTTTTCCAGAGATTACGCATTAGCCAGCTCTCTGGCGTGATCACTTCACCATAAGATTTTCGGTAATTCATCCAATCGGAAAGAGCATTATACGCTTCGGGCGTGATAAATGTAAAATACTCCTCTGGTTCGCCAGCGTAAATTATTACTTTTGCCGCTACAATTTCACCCGAATTCTTATCGTATTTTGGCATAACATGCTTCAATCTGAGCCAGTCCCATG
>JBKPHJ010000135.1:0-2521 GCA_046729835.1 Thermoproteota archaeon | reverse complement strand
GTCCTGTAATTGAAAATCCATTCATGTTGATTACTGTGTTTGGACCTCCTACTATGAGACCATCTCCACTGCAGTCAAGGTTTGATGTTAGATTTACTATGCCGCTTACGACCTGTCCACATGCTGGATTTGTCGATAATGGTCCTCCGCCTTCAGCTGCCAATGTAGTTAGTCGCTGTTGCTGTGCAGCACCATTACCACTATTAGGACTGATGCCCATGTATTGTGGTGGTGCAGGATACTGCTCTTGCTTATCATTATTATTATCATTATTATTATTCCATGCATCAACTGGTGGTGTATGTATTAGTGTTAAGCCACTTACTGATACTAATGCTGCTATCATCATTGTTACTAAAATCGATTTTGCTGTATTTCTTTGATCCATTCCTAATAGCCTCCACTGCTAACGCCATGTTCAGCTACTCCTGTAAGTGGTACCAATTCATACATCTTGTTATAGATCTGCAATAAACGCATCCCTTTTTCCGTTGTTCTATATGTCTGGTGGTCGTACTCGATGAGTTCATTTTCTTGTAGTGTTGTTAGGTATTCTCGGAGCTGAGCAAATGATAGAAATGCTTTATACATTATTTTTGTCTTGGTAGCTCCTCCTCCATTTGCGGCTTCAAGAATCAGACCAACAATTTCTGTTCTGCTTCTGTATTTCATACTAGAATCAAATAGAACATGTAAACTAGTTATTTATGTGAACCTTCTATTAGTACTGATAATTACATTGGTATGTATTTAATTAAAATATCTAGCTGTTACATCAATCGTAACTATCTGATCTTAGAAGTGATCATTCTACTGGAAAAAGAATACAGATCGATTTCAGTATGTCGATATATAATATCAAATGCCATGCCGCCATAGATTGAGTTAGTTATTGTAAGATCGCTAATATATCGCTCGTTTTTGTTTTAAGTCGTAGGCAGCTTTAAAACCAATTTTCTAGTGATTGATTACGACTTGACAACGTCTTTTATGCGAAGATGCTGCCCAATTCTGATTACGAAGATCTCTATTTTATCTTTATAAAGGTTGGGGATTACTATTAAATTGGACCATCAAATTGTCCATCTCCACTACCAGGACTTCCCCACTTTATTATGAATTTTCCATCGCTGTCAAACTTTTTGAATACGACTGAACAAGAGAGGGTATATTTCTTGCCCTGGCGTTGACTATTCATAAGCAAGTTTCAAAGAATATCCTTTTCGTCGTCGACCCTGTATCGCCCTTACAACGTGAGAGTGATTCAGGATTTGGGATGGTTCAGGGAGGTAGATTTGAAGGTGAACAGTTAGTGTGACAAGTATGACGGTATGACAGGGTGTTATGAGTGTACAGCAAAAGAACAATCAAGAACGAAGGAACACAAATAATAATGATGGCAGTAGCAAGTGTTCAACAAGTACCGACTTAAGTCAAGGAGTATCAGCTAAAATTTTTTCTTCAGCAATAAGATTCATCCGTCATACCGTCACACACGTCACCCAGATTGCAGAACATTATTCCAATGAGGGTTTGGCAATCAATCTTTGCCGCATCCATTGGTTTGTGACGTAGCTTGGCTTTTTTTGTAACTATCAGCAAAGACCGTGTGTATACTCATAAGTGATACTGTCGATAATATTATGATTGCTACTATAGTTGCAGTTGCTACTGCAGATGGTATACAGTTCATATTCGAGTGATCTATGATCTATAATTGGGAGCTTAAGTCATTTAAGAAAAAACGATAGAATACAGAAATCATATTTCTTTTATATTATATATTATGAAAAAGTCTTCGATGATTGATATCATAAAACAGTACGTAATTTATCTTTAAAATCAATGAATAAGTTGCAATAAGTATCTTTATGCTTGACTATCAAAATGAAAAAAAGTAAGGTTCAGTTAACGAGATCTCTTAGACTCCAAGTGGCCGAGTTTATCTTTGTGCTCCGATGATGTTTACTGCGTTTCCATCCCCTTGTATTTGTGATGCTAGATTCTGGCAGAATATATCAATTGGAGTATCCCCATTACCACAATCGTTGGCTTGCGCGACTGCTTGGCTCTTCTCATATTTATGCTTCTTCTTGTCTGCAAAAGCTTCTTCTGTTGCTACAGCTGACGTTGCAATAAGCATCGTAGCTACTGCAGTCACTACAGCTATAGTTAGAACTTTGTTGTTCATTCTTCTAGTAACTTGAACAATTTTCTTGTTTATCTGTATTAAGCAGCTTCAGCCGCTTACATATATCTGATTTTTATTCTATTAGATAATAAGTTGTACTAAGATGATTCAAGCGTGAGATAACTTATAAAAGCTAAGTTTGCGATCAAAGAATTTACGAATTGCTATGGAGATGGTTAGACTTAACATCGCTTATGATTTGCTGCAGACAACCAAGCTTACTTCCAATACTAAAGAAAATGACAAGATTCTAGAACGTACCAACCAAGTCTATTTCGTGATTTGTAATTCTTGTTATTGGTGTGCTACTTTCTTCGGCATCGACGATTT
>JBKPHJ010000134.1:0-10649 GCA_046729835.1 Thermoproteota archaeon | reverse complement strand
GCTTGGATCTGATTAAAGAAAGCCAATAATCGAAGGTAACAATCTTCTCCAGTGAATGTCCTTTCGGTCAAAACACCAGTAAATATTTCAATTCTGACAGTGATAGAATTAGACTTTAACTCCAGCTCGATGTTATTGAATTCCAATGAAATATTCAATATGAAAAACTTGTTCATATGTTTTCTCTCCTGCTATGGTATAGAATATTCAGCCATCTGCTATTTTCAGAAGTTGTATTGACACAATCGTGATACTGTGTTAATTTCGCGAGAATATAAATTCTGTACAATTTAAGGGTTTGGATGTGCTTGAATGAATATGGCGCAATTAACTTGGGATCGATGGGGGAACTGATAATAGAAGGGAATTCCAAGTCCCTAGGTGATGACACGACGACATCACCACGTTCGTCAAGATATATGTGGCATCGGTCGGTCGGTGATCATTTTAGTCAGATGAATAGTCATCTGCTATTTGTAAGAACGCGGTCCCTTATTTCCGAACGAATATCTTCAAGTGCAAAATGGACATTAAAGCAATCTGCCAATCTCTCCTCTATTTGTTCCTTTGTAACATCACTGTAACAAATGATGCCTTTCTGGTCGTAATAAGTTAATCTTATAGCGTCATTAAATTCTATATTGCTAAGAAATGACTGAGAGGTGTCCAAAATTGCCTTGTAAAGCCAGAGTGTGTATTCATTTATTCTGTGTATATCCTCGAACAAACTAGGATACTTCTTTAACTGGTCTGAATAATCGTTCGAAATAATCTTCTCTAGTATGCTTGTGATGATGTGTGGTTTTTGCAGATGTTCCTCTAGTACTAATGAAATGAATTGCCTACGCCTTTCGTCCTGACCAGGGGCACAAAAATGGTAAGAAATTATGTCCCGAATAAGCGCATCCAATGAAGACACATTGTTAAAGTAAGTTCCCCTAATCACCGAGTCAAGTTCATGTAACTTTTCTAATAGAATCTTGCGATTGTGCTCACGATCTGTAGACATTGTATCTCCTTCATTCAATTGAGACTATTAAAACTTCTATTGAAAGCATATTCAATCGTTGCCAAAAACTAAAGGGATCATTTATTTCACGGGGATGTCATAAACTTATTATGGGTAAGGAATGTCGAACCACAAATCTTTCCATCTTCAGCGTTTTGTTTGCCTGTAGCACAATTTCCATAGTCTCTGGAGAGCAAACTCCAATGGGACTCGTTTTCTGATGATGATTGGTTCGTACTACCTGTATAGGACTGTTACAAGATGTAACAAATGACTAATGGAGAAAGAAAATCAGATGGGTTCGAACTAGCATTAAAAGGCCCAGTAGAATTATTAGATAAAGGAGGGTTAACACAGGGCAAAACGATAAGAGCTATGATACCATAAAAGATATAGTAAACAATGTAAGGATCATGGGACAGCATGAAAGAGTATTTATAGATTATATCGAAACATGACTTAGCGAAGTAATGGGTCCATGTGATCTGGTATGCTGACAGTGGACAGTCTGCATACAGTCTGCATGTTAGAGCAACTTAGACTCCTTTTCCTTTGATACTGTTATTGGATTCCCGTTCTACTTCAACTCTACACCTTGTTACTAGTCCGGTTATTACTCCTAATGCTGCAAGCCACGGCGCTAAAGCGACTGTAGCTATAACCCCTGCAGTCCCCCAAGTTACAGGAATGGATAATAAAACCTTGCCTTTGTCATCCTTGACCACAATTCGTTTAACACTCACATCATGCATCATATCTTTTACCTTTCCAACCAGCCCCTCCGACGGAATATCATAAATATCTCTTCTAATTCCTGTTTCAACTCCACAGCTCGGACAGAATCTAGCACTTGCTGGAAGCTCTCCCTCACATTCACCACATATAGTCATATGTATATTGTTTTGTCCGACCATATTTATTTGGAATACCCCCTGTTAGCCTACGGATTTTCCCCGTTCCAAACGATCTCAGGTTGACACGGCGGTCAAATATCTGGAAGCACCAACATAATAGCCCAAATAGTCAGTGATGCTGGGACTGCATTTATCTCTAAAAAGAATGGCATAATGAAACGTTGTGACTACATAAGGAGTTTGGAAAGAATATCGAATGGGAACAAAGATCAATACGTCAAGATCATCACACAAGAAATGGACAAGCCTATAACACTGTCATATGCAGAAATTGAACAAAGCGTGTATCATTGAGCATGTTTGTGGTATCTTCTGTGTCAATGGCAATCCACTACATGATAGGTTGGTTGTTTCTTGTCATCTGCCAAATATCACTAATAACCTCGAAAATTGTCTGCCTAATAGAACCATTAAACTTTTCATCCCATAGTTTAGCGACATGATCACCAGGAGTTCTTTTATTCTGTAGCCGCCTATCTAAAATATTGAGAAATTCTGCGCTAATACCTAAATCAGACAAACCTTTACGTGCATAATCAAATTGGCCTCTTATTGTCTCAATGATGTCAAAATGAGTTTCTGCTTGATATCCTGAACGTACCGCAGCTAATCTTTCTTCTCTTAATGAAGACAGTGGCCTCAGCTGTCTCTCTTCATATATTGCTCTACTCAAATAACCAATAAAGAATTCGATCATCGCCATTAGTTCTTTAATAGTTGGCTGTACCGATACTACCCTAGTTTCAACTCGATAAAAATCTGAGTTCAAACGAATACGTGCATCTTCATGTCTTTCCTTTTCAAGTTCAAAATAGTCTTTTGCGATATTTGGTTTTCTGGAACTAATATAGTTAATATAATCTTCAACGCTGCCAAGGTATCTTGAAATAGCTGGGAAACCTGAATTCTGTTGTTCTGACTGATCATACAAGTAAATTCTTGGTTCATGAAATGAATATACTCTACCAGCAAAAAGTCTGCTATTAGCCCCAAGTGTTATTGCTGATGGAATTATATTTAGTATGTGATTGAACATCATGGCAGTATAATTTGGGTTCTTTCCCTGTAAGTGGAAATGAAAAGCTTGAATCGCAGCCGGAATATACATCGCTTTAAATGTTTGCCCTTCAATTTCCACGTCTGGCATCTTGTTGTGCCATTTTGATAATTTATTGTATCGTGGTTTATTTGTAATTTGATCCTCACTTTTTATAATCTCAGGTGATGGATTACCACCAAGGAAGACTGGAATTACGTCATTATGCCTGTATAACCTCTTGATGGATTTTTCAAGATGTTCTATAAAATCCTCAAAAATACAATTAAGATGCACAAGGTCACTCATTGCAACTGGAGACGTCCTGTATTCAAATTGACATACGCCATACTCATAATCAAGAGGATGACTAGTCCCTTGATGTTCTTTGATCAATGGTTCTGCATTAACCGGCATTCCATTCCTGTCGAGCAAACAGGCTTCAATCTCTACTCCAACTCTGAAAGTTTCATCGATCCTTTCCGCGTCATGATGTATTCTGTTCTTTAGCACTTTTGCTTGTCTGGCAGCGGAATGACCCAACTCAACACTACACTCTGCTAGAGTGGTACCTCTAAACTCACATATAGATTATATCTCCCATCAGTTATTTCGTTTGTATGATTCCAGACATTAGAAATAAATGATATTTGTTTAAAAGTATTCCTTTGTTTATCTTCCAACATATTGCATAACTTTTGACCAATACCATTTGATCTGGTTCCGCAATCGCTGTCATTTTTATCGCGATACTGATAGTAGGGGGCATCCATCATGATCTTTCCGTTTAATACCTCTGAATATCTACCCTGGATAACCTTTTAGGTCATTATCCCAGTGATCTAAAATATTATCTCTGACGCCCATCTTGCCATCACTAAATATTCTTTCATCCATCTCCTTTACCGATCCTTTAATAGGCGTAAAACCCATCTTAGAGTATATGTCTTTGTCGAGGTCGATCCCTGGTGCTATCTCTTCTAAAATCATTCCATTCCTTTTTAATCTGAAAACTGCTCTCTCCGTAACATAGAGAACCTCTTGTCGGTATTTTACTGCCTGGTGTCCACTAAATACTACCTTAAACACCCTTTCCACAAACTTTGTCGTTCCGTCGCGTATGATGTTGATTCGATTATTTGAGACACGAATATCACTTTTCCCTGCGGTAAAGGAACCACCAAAGTAAATCCTTGGTGCTCCTCCAGCTATCACTGGGAATCCGCCCGGTCCAAATATCCTATCAGGTAGCATTGATGGATTTACGTTCCCATCTTTGTCAACCTCAAGAAAGCCAAGAGATGCAGCATCGATGATTCCACCCTCAAAGTTGGAAAATACATCAGGTATAGTTGATAATGCAAATGGACTTATTGCTAATCCGAAGTCATTTCCAGATAGAGCAAGTCCTCCCCAGGGACCTGATTCGAGTACTGTGATGATCGAGTCTGACACACCCTCTTCAGCACCTACTGACGATAGAAGTGCTGGGATTCCGATTCCTAGGTTAACTAAAATAGGAGATCTTTTGTTCTTGAATAGCGTCATCAATTCCAGCAGGATCCTTCTAGCTATTACTTTTTCATGTTCATGCGATGATATTCTTGGAAGATCTTCAAGCCATTTTTCAGTTATGGGCGGCATAACCTTATACGAGATCCTCAGATCATATTCGATGGTTCCACTCTGCCAATGATATTCCTTAGGAGAAACAACAACATAATTTACTAACGGACCAGGCACATCTACATCTCTTGGGTTTAATGTTCCAGATTTTGTGAGCCATCTTACCTGTGCAATCACCGTACCGGAATTCGGGCTTGCTTTTGCAGCCTGCGCGATACTGGGGATCGTCCCCTTTAATCCTTCTTCTCGTAACGATAGATTACCATTTTCGTCTGATATGGATGCTCTGACGAAGTCATAATCTGGCTTTGGGGCCTGGTAGAGAAGATAATCTGTTCCTTGGATATTCAGCAAACTGACTTTGCATGGTCCATTCTTTCTTGTTCGTTGATTCAATGCTGCTCCTTCATTTCTCGGATCGAGAAACGTATCGACTCCAATCTTTGTCAAGAGTCCTGGCCTCCCAGATGCAATCTCTCTAAACCAGTATGCAGTGATGCCTATAGGCCAACCATAACATTCAATTCTATTATTCGTTACCAGTTTCTGGAGCCACGGTGAGAAGCCCAAAAATGGCATCAAGGTCCCTCTAAGAAATTCCTGGTTTGGATCCTTGTACAAGTTTTCGGCAATCTTATCTAACGCTCTGCCGGGTATAGCAGGGAGGGCATCAGAAATTATGAATAAGTTCTTTGGATGTCCACGTATAGTATACTGGTGATATAATTCAAGAATTAAATATTCGGGAGTATTAGCCATGTTAAAACCTGAGATCGCCACGGTGCTGTTGTCCTTCATTATAGACATCGGAATGCCAATATCGACAATCTTGGAAAACACTTGTTGCTTATCATCCTTTGTTTTCTGTGCTTTCTATTTAAGTAAAGTGCCTACATTTTGCTTATGAAACCGAAGATTTGGACACAGGTTATAACTCCCCAGTTCTAGATAATGTATAATCACTTAGCGATCGAGTTGAATGCCTATAACAAAATTTGAACTCTTATCCGCGGCTACAAGCTAAAGTAGGATCAAATAGCAAAAGAACAAAGAGAGAATGCATGCTTACTCTCGATAGACTTTTTGACTTTCTGCTGGTACGGACTTCTCCATATTCTAATTTGGGATTCTTTATTGCCGAGAGCATCTGCCTCATAGCTAGCTCTTTTGGAACTGAGAATATATCTATTATTTCCCATCTCTCGATCAATTTAGAATCCCTAAAGCGGAAGGATTTCATATACCATTAACCCTAATCTGTTTGTCTCTTGGAGAGATACCTAGAAGTTAATCCTTCTGAGTACCTGTCATTGAAGAACGTACATGCGGCTTCGCTTCTTTCTTTTTTAAAACGAATTTTATATTAAATATATCTAGCCAAAAATGAAGCCCAAATTGGGCAATAACCACTTGAATTGTTACCTCAAAGGCTAAACTTTAACAATTTCTCTTGTCCATTTTCGGCTTCGGCTATCACCTTTCCTTCGGGATTAACTATCATACTACAACCCATGCTAATCAGGCCATTTTGTTCTCCAACACCATCTGATTTAGCCACATATATCATATTCTCTGCAGCTCTGACTATTGGAAAGGATCTGTTTCTCCTTTCTTTATAAATCGCTTCTTGTTTAGCGTAGTGATGTGAAGAAAGATAGAATAATATTTTTACATTAATTCTTTTATATCGCAGAGCTAACATGGGATTATTCTGATCTCTGCAGATAAGGATACCGCATTTTACATCATGTTGAGTCCAGAATGGAGATGTCGATAAAGTTCCTTTTGAAAAGTACTTTCTGTCATATTCCGTCAAATCATTCTTGTAGTATTTGTTTATTATTCCAGATTTAGGCATAATAACAAATGCCGTATTGAAAATTTTACCTCGAGATTTCCATGGCGTCCCAATTATCAGAGACATTTTAAATCTGTTTGATGCTTCCTGCAGCTTTATGATAGATTCAGCAATAGCTTTGTAATCCATCTTGGCATGATTGACTATGTATCCAGAAAGCGAACATTCAGGAAAACAAAGAAGACTTATTCTTCTTAAAGACCCTTCCCTGATATGCGAAAATATATTTCTTATGTTATCGTCTAGATTCGTTGTCACTCGCATCTGTACTACTCCTATACTCATCTTCTTATTCCCTCTTTGTGCCATCTAATCCAATTTACCTTAAGTAATTACCTATCTTATAAGGGATATCAGAGCCGCAGACAAAGTGGAAAAGAATATTCTTTACTTATAAAGGTAAGATATATGGCCTCTGGGCGGTACTGAGATAATGTTCAATGAATATCCTTAAAAGCTGGATGACAAATATCATTTCTATCATATGACGACGACCTTGATGAACATCATGAGGAAAAAGTTAGAAACCATTGAGCAGTCAGCTTCTGCCCAAGATGCAGCTAGAAAAATGAGAGATAGGGATGTGAGCTCATTGGTAGTGGTTGATGGAGATGGTATACCTCAAGGCCTGGTTACTGAACGAGATTTGGTTACGAAGGTATGCATTAGTGACACATATACAAGTACAATAACAAATAAGCAGATAATGTCCGTTCCTCTTATTGTTATTGATTCCACATCATCTGCAGCAACAGCCGCTGATATGATGTTACAGCGGAATGTAAGACATTTACTTGTGGTTGATAAAGGTGATAACAACGTGCCAAATGCGAAGAAATATGTTGGTATTATTACTCCTCTTGACTTTGCACGATATGAAGAATTTCCGAATGATGAAGTCGGGAAGGATGAAATCGAAAAGATGATAGAATACTTTATATGAATACCAAATTTAGTACTTGTCAAGTTGGAAATTCAACCAAGCAGTATGGAGTGTCATATCTGATTGCAAAGCATTGCGTTGCATTGTACTCACGCAACAACGGTTTCAGTTGCAATTATGAATAATCTAAATAATGGCAAATTACGAAATATTAAAGCTTATTTGACATCATGAATACTGGAAAAACAGTTATGATCACAAGATTCCAATATTTCTAGTCGTAGCTAAACTTAAGAAATTTATGTCTTTTCAATCAGAAAGGATGAATTCCAGAGTACTAATCGCAAACCGTGGGGAAATAGCAATAAGGATCGCCAAGTCGTGCAGGAAACTTGGCATCAAACCGTTTGGTATTTACTCTGAAGCAGACAGAGATTCTCTTCACATAAAGTATTGCGATGAAGCAGTCAACATAGGGGGTTCTCTACCCTTAGACAGTTACCTTTGTGTAGACAAAGTCATTGACTCCGCCAACCGTCTTGGTTGCGACATGATTCACCCCGGATATGGCTTTCTGTCTGAGAGCTCGAGTTTTGTGAAGCGGTGTGAGAAAGAAGGATTCATCTTTGTAGGACCTTCTGTGGATGTCATGGCAATATCAGGAGATAAGGTGAGAACCAAAAGAGCGGCTTCAAAAGTAGCTCCAGTGGTAGATGGCGATGAGGTTTCTAATGAAGAGGAGGCTTTTTCGCTAATTGATAAGATTGGTTACCCTGTAATCCTCAAGGCAGTAGAAGGAGGTGGAGGAAGGGGCCTAAGAATCTTGAGATCGGCAGAAGAGATTCAGGATAGATTTGCAGCTGCCCAGAGTGAATCTATGATGAGCTTTGGTTCAGGGAGGGTATATATTGAACGATACCTGGAAAATCCTAAACATATAGAGGTTCAGATCGTAGCAGATAGCTCCGATGTAATCCAGCTGGGAGAAAGAGAATGCTCGATCCAAAGACGTCATCAGAAACTTATAGAAGAAACGCCGTCAGCAGCTTTGACGCACAAAACAAGAGCGGTAATTTTACGTACAGCTGTTGCGATAATGAATGAAATCGGTTACGATAGTGCAGGAACAGTCGAGTTTCTATTCAAAGATAATAACTTCTACTTCATGGAAATTAATGCTAGGATACAAGTTGAGCATCCAATAACAGAGGTAGTTACAGGAGTGGACATAGTAGAACAACAACTTCTCGCTGCTTCAGGGGATGGATTAACTATAAGACAGGAGATCATTAATCCGAAAGGACATGCAATAGAATGCAGAATCAATGCAGAACATCCTATAAGTTTCGCTCCCTATTTAGGCAAAGTTAGAGAATTCGTGATACCTGATGGCCAGGGAATTAGAGTAGATTCTGCTTTATATCCTGGATATTCAATACCCCAATTTTATGACTCACTTATAGCTAAGCTGATATGTTACGGAAGTGATAGAAAGAAAGTTATAGAGAGAATGAAATTTTCACTTTCCCTTCTGCGGATTTCTGGCATTCCCACCTCAATACCATTTCACATCTCCGCATTAAATGACACACTGTTTCTCGACGGAAGCTACAACACTTCTTTTGTCGACAAAGTCAAGCCTTATTCAACAGAGGAAGGGGAATTGGCAGCTGCGGTTCTGTCAGCTTTAGCAAAAGGTTTTGAACCTACCATAGTGTATAAGAATCGAGAACTAGAAAAAGATGATGATGCATGGAATGTGAGCAGATTCGATTGGGCAGATTCGTATGACGCGCGTCACCGGTTTTCGTCACTATCATCATAATGGTCGAACATGTATTGAAAATCAAAGTTAACGATAACATTTATGATGTTGAGCTCGTAGGAAGAGAGAATGTAAGAGTGAATGGAAGAGACATAGTTTCAAAATTTCATGATGACAACATCACCATAGAGGGAAAGGAATTTCACTTGGATTTCGAAGAAGAAGGAGAACCTTCTCTAATGATTATAAATGGAATGGCATATTTGGTTTCAAGGAGTTCTCGTTCTGAAAAAATACCTACGGAAGTGAGGGCGCCAATAAGCGGTAGGGTAATCGATCTTTTCGTAACTGAGGGGAGTAAAGTCGAAAAAGGACAGCTGATGATCGTCCTAGAAGCCATGAAGATGGAGAATGAAATAAAATCACCTGCTAGTAGATGGATAAAGGAAATCAGAGTACATAAAGGACAATCTGTCAAGATGGGCGACGTTCTTGTAAGTTTTTGACTCAGTCAAGAGTTAAATGTGATTGATTTTCACGCTATTGCGCCTTCTAGAGTCTTCCATTTCTTATAGATATGTCACGAAAAAACTGCTATATGTAGCGAGTTTTTATCAGATTGATCTCATAGTTGAAGAAACGAAGTAAGCATGATGTAACTCTTTGTGTCAACGTGACAGTTGATCATTTCTTGGAAAATCATCAATAGAGAAATCCTCTTCTGGCAGATCTGTAGTTAACAGATCTGTACTTGACGACCACAAGCTAATATATTGGTGCTTCCGGTCCGAAGACACTATTCTCATCCAGCCTACACGATCATTTGTTGTTCCCTACCGAAGATTTTGTACAACACAATGCTAAACCGGAATATTCCCGTGTTTCCTTCGAGGTCTCTCTTCCCGCTTCCTATTTATTGCCTTGAGAGCAGAGATTAATCTTGTTCTCGTTTCCTTAGGCTCGATCACGTCGTCTATATACCCTTTCGAAGCCGCTATATACGGATTGGCAAATTTTAGCCTGTACTGTTCTGCTAATTCATCTCTTTTCTTTAGTTGATCAGATGATTTTTGTATCTGCTGTTTGAAAATAATGTTGCAAGCTCCTTCTGGGCCCATCACTGCGATCTCGGCATTGGGCCAGGCAAAGTTGTAGTCAGCTCCCAGATGTTTGCTGTTCATCACATCATATGCGCCACCATAAGCTTTCCTGATTATTACAGTGAGTTTAGGTACAGTAGCTTCAGAGAAGGCGTATAGCAGCTTCGCTCCATGCCTTATAATCCCACCCCATTCTTGATTTGTTCCGGGAAGAAAACCAGGGACATCAACCAAAGCGACTAAAGGGATGTTAAAGCAATCGCAGAACCTAACGAAACGACAAGCCTTATCGCACGCATCTATGTCAAGAACTCCAGCTAGATATTCTGGATTATTTGCCACAACGCCTACAGAGTGACCATCAAGCCTTGCGAACCCTACCATAATATTGCCTGCCCAGTATCTCTGAACCTCAAGAAAATTGGCTTCATCGATGATTTTCTTGATGACCGTTTCCA
>JBKPHJ010000133.1:0-3497 GCA_046729835.1 Thermoproteota archaeon | reverse complement strand
TTTATTGAAGCTATCTTTTCTGCACGTTGCATTGCCTTCTGACTTATGTCATATCCATATGTATCGAATCCCTGTTCCTTCACATACTTTGCTACAGGAAGACCAAGCTGGCCTAGACCTATTATAAGAACCTTGTTGAAGGATAAGAGAGAGTTCTCAATTCTCGCACAACCCGCTTTCAACCTATCACTAATAGGTCCATAGTCCTCTCTAGGTATCGTGAACCCAAAATTACTATTATCTAACAACCGAGCAATTTATGGCGATATTGTTTAATATACAGTAAGATAGTGAAATATAGTAATATTTTACTGGGAATATGTACAGTGATTTGTTATCATTGATATATTACTCGTTAGCAACCTGAGACGAGCCACCCACCCACCTCTTGTCTTCATGGGAGTAGTAGTAAACTGTGTACGAATCGGCTCACCAAAAGACTGAACGTATCTACGGCCGCTGGCTGGCCTCGATGCTCGCGTAGGTTAGTGCCCAGATGCAACAAAATGGTTAAAATATGGTGAGAATTTCGTTACTCATGTATCATGGAAGAAGGGAACGAATCGGTCACTAGATACAAAGTCAACCAGCTGATTGACACAGGTATAAGCATAACCCTAAGCCTAACGGAGGATGTTGAGCTGGAAAAGGTGTCTCAGCAGCAGCTGATATTAGATTCGATAGACAACCTGGTGACCGACAAGGACGTCAAACAGCAAGTAAAACCATTCCTTGAGGCCATCCTGAAAGCTCAACCTCAGACCGTAATTAATACCTACACCCAGACAACTATACAGATCTCGATGCCAAAAAGACGTTATCAAAACATTGGTAATCCTCAAGTTGGGGATAATCTAATATTGGATATAAGAAAGGAATAAAACAATTTTCTGAATTTTCTGGGGCATACCGCCAAATAATCAGAATATTAGAATTGAAATATTAGTGATGCAAAGTCCGATCCATTTCATTTACAAGAGATTGGAATAAATAGAGTTAAGAAAAGAGTACTTTCATGCAGTGTGCAGTATATGATACATATGTTACAAAGAAGGACGGAAAGATTATGCATTTTGACGTAGTCGTAGAGGCTAACACTCCACATGAGAAGGCTGTGACATACGGAAAGAAGTTTTTGGAAAGCGTCGGAGAAGGAGAACAAAGGATGACTCAGGAGGAATGTCAATTCTGTCATATTCAGCAAGCTCCCGCAATGATAGAGGCAGATATTCAAAGCAACGGATACTACATTCAGAAGATGGAAGGATGCCCTGCATGATGGGGTAATTTTCTCTCTTCCTATTCATACAATGCTGAAGTAAGCCTGAGAGGCGAAGTCATTGAATCATTCGATTCTCGTCGGAAACCCATAGAGAGATAATTACTGTTGAAACTTAACAAGAATGAAGAGCAAATACTTGCTGGAAGTAAGGGCGAAATTTATGCATCTGCCTACAGAGTATTGTTGGCAATCGGTGAAGCCACTGAGGCAGAGAAACTAGTTCCTATAACGTGGGCTCATGTTTCTGGAGTAAACTACAACACCATTGGCGACACAGGAGTGGAGTTCTTACAAGAAGTAGCAAAAGATGCACGGGTCAAGGTGAGGACGACTATCAATCCAATGGGTTTTGATAGAAGTAAAAATGTAGACCTCCCTGATAATTTTTTGACGAAACAACTTCGGATAGTAGAGAGCTATAAAAGGATGGGTGCTATACAATCATTTTCCTGCACTCCCTATGAAATATTCAGCCTTCCGAAAATGGGTACCAATGTTAGTTTCGCAGAGAGCAGTGCAGCAGTTTTTTCCAATTCTTTCCTTGGGCTGATGACAAATAAAGAAAGTGCCTTGAGCGCACTTGCGAGCGCTATAACAGGAAAGTCTCCATTCTCTGATCTTCGAGTAGAGGAATCACGTAAACCAAGGTTGGGTGTGAAATCTGATGCTGCCGTAATAAAGACTGAAACCGATTACGGATTGCTTGGGTATATAGCCGGAAGACTTGCAAAGGATAGCTGCATAGGCTTTCCCGAATTAGGAAACGATATGGGAATGATGAATGCGAAAGCTATATCTTCTGGTTTAGGAACGTCAGGATCCTGTGGAATGTTTACTTCTGGACCATTATTAACAGATGAAACTGTGGCAATTGCCCAAGAGGAAATGAGCAGAGCAAAGGATGAGCTAAGTAGTGAAGAGGATGGAGACATCATTCTGTTCGGAAGCCCGCAAATTGGGTTTAGCGAGCTGGTCCATCTGCATGACCTCATGGAGGGAAGGACTTTTGATAGGAGATGCATAATCTTCTGTTCACGATACGTCCACAATCAGGCTAGGAAAATTGGATTAGCTTCAAAAATAGAAGCGTCTGGGGCAGAGTTTATGTGTGATTCTTGCATGTGTCTTTCACCGTTGATAACTAAAGATAATGCTGATTCCATAATTACTAACAGTGTCAAAGGAGCATACTATATGAAAAATTCCAACCACGTTGGAGTTTGTCTTAAAGATATGAAAAGTATTGCAAAAACCTATTCTTGACACTTATATGGTTGTTATCAAGTGCAGGCATATCGTAAGAGGATTGGCTCGCGGCGAGGCCCTGTTATCAGACAAACCTATCAATTTTCTTACGATGATTGACACTAGGAATGGCCTGATCAATGATCTCAGTCACGTGCTGCAAGGGAAATCGTTGAAGGACAAGATTCTTGTTTTCCCTCATTCAGTAGGAAGCAGCGTAGGAGCTTATGTCTTGTACTCACTGAAAAAAAAAGAGCTTGCCCCATCGGCTATCATCTGTACTGATAGAATGGACATAACTACGGCATCTGGGTGCGCTATATCAAACATACCAGCGGTTGATCTAAGGGATAATCACATCTTGAGGGTTATCAGGAACGGTCAGCTACTAACAGTTGACGGAGAACAGGAACAAATATTGGTTGAACCAGAACAGCTTTAAGACTCATTTGTAGGCCCATTCTCATCTTGCCACGATATGCAAAGAGACAAATTTTGCACTTATGATAGCCCCTTAGTACATAATCCTTTTATTAGGTCTGGAAGTACCATTACTTGATTGGCGAGGTTCTGTCCCGAATGTGGTGGCGATATGAAATTTGATAGTCCTAGCAAAAATTTTGTGTGTAAAGGATGCGGGTTGTTTGTTTCCAGCGAGAAATTAGATGAATTACGAGACAAAGCCGCTGAAGACTACTATGATGCGGGCAACGTAAGGAAAAAGGTTCACAGCGATTACTTGGACTGGTGGCAAAGCTCAAAGAAAGATAAGCAGAAGTAATGGGAGTTCTGGAGTGTTTTGGAAATTGAAACGGCCAGGTATTATACTTATAATACTTACACTCGTGCTATAGGCAAGTATTTTTCCGTTGTTCCGAATTCAAGATAAGAAGTTAATAAGAAATATTATCTCGAGTAGCTTTATTCTTTTAGCTGAAAATGGAGTCGTGTAGCAAGTGTAGCAGAAATC
>JBKPHJ010000132.1:0-2930 GCA_046729835.1 Thermoproteota archaeon | reverse complement strand
AGCAGGCAGTCCCTGACTTATCCTGACCAGTTCAACTTCTGCTGAGTTCCGCTCATTAAGTGCATTTGGAAGGTCGCCAGCTAGTAACGCATTTTGAGCACTCTCTATATGATTTCGTATGGGCTCTGATATTTCTATTATGGTCATTGTTGCTGAAGGACCCTCTCCTATAGCGGATCACATTTAATGCCGCTAATTTCACAACCACGGTACAAAATGGTAATCATTACTATTCCTGTTATCTCGTTTCTACTACTAATCCTAGTTCCCCAAATTCATTTCATAACCGAAATGCTATCTATCCCATATTCAATAAGATTAGTTATCGCTATTACAATAACAGTCATTTTAATGACTTATTTAATAATGCCACTTTTAACTAAATTATTAAGACCTTGGCTGTTCAATACTTGAAAGAAGTACCGGTAGCCTGAATAATTAGAGTTTGGCAAATGGGTCTAAATTGACCTTTAACAGATGTAGCTATTTACGTGTAACTCGTTAGATCGCATAGAAATCAATCATCCAATTCGACTATGCTTTAATGTCATATTGGTAATTAATTCTTGATGTCTTTTAGTCCACCAGTCGTTTGTCCGACCTCGATGATATAGCCGTCAGGGTCATGCATGTAACAGCGAATCTCCAAAGCATGATTCTTTGGCTCAGTAAGAAATTCGGCACCCTTCCTTCGCCAATCTTCATAACAAGCCCAGATATCTGCGACACGAATATTCATAAAGTTGCTATATTCCTTCGAGTTCTGAGGCGGATGTAAAGTTATGGTTGGCTTATCGTCCGTAGGTCCTCCTCCTAGATTCAAAACCAGCCAGCTGTTGGCAACCTAGATGATGGTGGGTTCTCCGCTGCGAATAATTTTTCCTCCCAGAATGCGAAGATAAAAATCTGCTGATCGTGTGACATCGGCTACGGTCATAAAATGAGTGAGGACAAAACCTGCTTCGGGAGTGTATTGATACTCTTCTCTTTTGATCGTCATCACATCCATCCCTTTCGTGTCATTAATATTTTAGATTTGTTATCGACTTTTCTATTGAGATGAGACAGCAATTTCGAATTTTGTCAAGGTTTTGCAAATTACATTTCTCTTCTATTAACCTGGTATATTCAGCTAGAGTTTCTAGATCAAGAAAGGGGAATCGCCTCGTTCAATAGCGGCCTAACGCCCTTTTACGTCTGCGTCTTGAAAAATAGGAATTTATTAGCCACGAAGATCCGTCTGTCTACGCTCCATCTCCTAGTGCCGTATTTATAGTATTTTGTGTTGCTGCAGCCGAATCTTGCGTTACATGATATTCACACTTTTTTAGTTGTTTTAACTCTCTTAATCAATCCCACTAGAATATATACTGTAAATTATGGTGTTGTACTATGGTGATGACGATAATGGCAGAAGTATTATGGTTGTCGTATAATGCATTTAAGCTATTATTAGATGTTACTGCATCCAAGGACACTCTTTACAGAAATGGCGAAGAAATTGCTTGTCTCTGGGAGCCCAACCCTGACAACATTTGTTTTGATCGCGTCCCTGGAAATTCATACGCAAGAAAATATGAAAGAGACTGGTCTGAAAGGAAAGGGAAGAGACAAGAAAGGCAATTCGACCAGTGAACGTCCAACAATCGTAGGTTTATCAATGCAATTTTGAGAATGCCAAATGAAAACTACTCTGCATGATGTGATGCGTTATATTTCACATTTTTAGGTAACAGTGCATTGTTCTAACTTCTTGGTTCGGCACTATCGTGATACAAAACCATCCTATCCTAATTGTCGACTTTGGGTGCCATTGCAAGTTCTTGTCCCCTAAAAGCAGGAACAGTAATCCGCCTGGTTTTGTCACTCTAGCTCCTTCAGACAGCAGTTTGGTTAAAGAGGGCATATTCGTTCCATACATCTCTTTTGCAGCATGTTCAGAATATGGGGGATCGCAGTTCCATCTGTCAAACCGATTCTTCCATTCTTCGGGAAGATATTGTCCATCAAGAACATGGGTCGGATTTCTTTCTGGATTTATGTCGACTGTTACCAGTTTGGAGTTTGCTACAACTTCTCCAGAACATACTTCAATCTCCTCTCCTGACTGATTACAGCTCCCAAATAACTCCTCAATCGCTTCTTTGTATCTATAGGGATACTGCCCATTATCCTTACCACGGAGTCTCAGATGTCCTGAAATAAACTGAGAACTGTTCTGCGTAATATAAGCAACACCAGTAACACTTTCAAAAAGAAAGACACCTTTATACTTCCCATTTATCGTATCCGGTTTTTTCTTGATTATAATGTCACTCATCAGATCTACACTTACTTTATTCGGATATATTGCTCCGATATCATTTACGCTGGTTTTGCTCTGACAAGGGCCGTCCTGGTTCTGAAAAAGAGAATCAAGTGTACATTGTTGACTTCCATTCAATTCGGACCTCTCACCAAAATTCAATTATAGAATGATGTCTCGCCTAGTTACTATCACATGTAAGGGGGTACGCCAAAATAGGTAGTTAATGACCATGTCTTCTTTGCGATAAAACTCCAGACCTCTTACTCTTGTTCCTCTCACTTTGATTCTTCCCCTACTGCTACATCATCTGGATCTTCATCATCTGAATTCACTTCACTATCTGTATATATATCGTCATTTGCATCCACTTCCTCCTCAGCATCCTCATCATTCGTATCTACGTCCTCCTCTTCTTTCTCGTCCTCTGCATTATGAGATGGTATTGTGATTCCTGTCCTTCTGCTTAATTCTTCATTTAACGATGCTAACTGCTCTTCCAACCATCGAAAATCTTTGTTTTCTAATTCCTTATTCTCAATTCTCTTCGTATTCTCTTTTTCAACCACATCAATGTCTTCAATGAATCCCTTGGTTGAAATGTCATAATCAACATGCTCTGCCT
>JBKPHJ010000131.1:0-13675 GCA_046729835.1 Thermoproteota archaeon | reverse complement strand
TTACAGAACTTAGATCCGAAGCTGAAGTAACTACAAACTTAGAAGTTAATCGCCAAATGTCAAAACGTTCGGTGGCGCACAAATTTAAGTCAGGCACAATGAAAATATGGACACCCTGGCAATTTATATAGGTTGTCTTTTGGTCTATTTGTGGCATTCCATTGGCATTAGACATAGGATCGATAAATAAAATGCGGAGATTTTCTTCCCAAATGTAACATAATTTGTGAAATTGCTGATTTGATATATCCAGCCTATTTTCTTATTTATGCTCTATTTTAGTCGCCCAATTATTATTTTGATTCTTCAAAAATGTTTGATTCCCGATACACAAATTCTGGAGTATCATACCTTAATTATCATCATAATAGAGGAATTTAGTATATCCAGCTCTAGATGCTCCTTTCTTATGGGTTCTGTCAACCTAATGGTTCATGTCTCGACAGTTAGGCCAATCTATTAGAGAAAAGCAATCAAAAACTAACTTGTTGAGCCTTTCTGACCTAAATGTTTAATGATACACCACTTAGCTCTTATCATCACTATCGCTTTGATCGTACTATTTCTCTCTTTAATCACAAACGCTTTCGTGATATTCAGAGACAAGAACATATGTTCTAATTTTTTCTTTCATCACATGAAATATTGATGAAACTTTTGCATTTGCTGTTTCAGATCCATGGATGCATAATATAGCTGACAGTGGGTTGCCACATATTTGGATTCTGAGTCAAGAATTAAGAATGTGAATTGTACCCCCATCTTTAATAGCATCGGTAATAGCTTCCATATTACGAACTGTTAAGTCGCTAAATGTCACGGTTAACATTTCTACTATACTGACTTTTAATAGAATCTGTTTCAGCGGTAATTCAAAACGTGCTCGCTTATTGTTGTCATCTATATCGATACCTTTCACAATTTCTCTCTGTATTAGATATGCAATAGTAATTCTTAATCATATTGTGTACACTGCCGTTATGGCACCCAGTTGTGCTCCTAATTCTTGGAGAGAGCCATTTTTGCCATATTGACCTGTGAATCAGGAAGAGCTCTAGTCATTTCCTGCTGTCCCTGTATGAAAGCAACTCCTTGACTCTTAGTTGTTCCTGCTGTCCTTGACGGTTGCCGAAAATAAGAACCTACAAACGCTTTGCCATGAAACTTCTAATGTTATGGTACATGTGGACATCCTTTAACTATTTACAAAGGAGTATACAATATCAAAGGAACCTGCTAGAAAGAGAAATGGAAGCACGTAAGAAAATACTCAGATGAATATATAGAATATCTTCATTCTCTTCACTGTAATTCTGCATTATAGATAAAATTTTCGGTATTTATCCAACGATTAAATTTATGTAGTTGTAATGTATACTTATTGGTAGAAACCGATTAGCCGAAAAAGTAGGCTGGTACTTCATTTTGGCCACACGTGCAAGTAAAGGCTTGTATGTGCGTCAGAAATGGTGTATGCTATTCTATGTAGTAGGTTACTCGTCCCCTTAACAAGGATGGGGAGTATAGGCATAGGAAAGTATGGGCAAACCACAGGGCTACAACATAGCCTATCGATGTAGTCTTGAACGGAAAACCACATGCCTTCGAAAGCTAATCGGGCTCCAATTGTCTTTGGTATAAAATAGAATATCCACCTCTATCTCCACGTGCGAGGGAACAACCTGCCACAATTCCTTGCGGATCAAGCGCCACTGCAGAGGCATCATTCTCCTATCTGATGGGTTACCATATGTGATGATGAACCTAAAATACTGATAATCGAGTCATTTGGGTGTAGATTATTTGTTAGATAGAAGAGAAATGACTAATATAAAATGGTCCAAGGATGTCCACCCGCGCATATGTACCATATCCTTGGGATGCTTCATTGCGGACCGTTTGTAGCTTCTTATTTTACTCTTGCAATTAGGGATGCTAAGACAATGTCTCTAGTATCTTGTATATAGTTCGAGTGCTTAATGAGATTCCAACGATCCTTCTCAATCTAGACTCGATCCTATTACATCCAAATCTTTTAGTTGATTGAAGATCTAGCATAGTCTCCTTTATTACAGAGAAGGTCCCTAATTGGGATTAGGAAAAATTAGCGCTCTAAGAATGAGAATTAGTATTACGGAGAATGACTAGACTGGTAGCAATTACGAACTGTTACAGAATGGAGTCTTATGACAATAATGTGGAGAAGGCAAGTCTATCACATAGTTTTTTCATGCAGATCACAGATACTCTTCTCCATGTCTAATACTTTCGATATAGTCTGAAGCTTTTTTGTCAAGAATATTGTAATGAGAGTCAGACAAAGATCCTTTCTTAAAAAGGTAAATCAACTCTTTTCTTATGCTTCGTAGTTGCATGACGCATTGCTCTTCATCTATTTCATGCAATGTCTCATACGTGGTTTCTATTCTTGTCATATACCTGTTGATATATCTCCTCTGACCGTACTTATAATACCAACCCAGAAAGACTGATGATGCTCCCGCCAGACCTCCTAACATGAAAACATAGGCTTCAGGAGATAGAGCTGGTTTGAAATTTGCAGTTAATGTGCCAAACTCCGAGACTTCAAGAGTCAGAGGATTACTGCCAAGATCATTTGTAAGCCCAGACCACGAGGCTAGAATATATCCATATCCAGGAATTGCAGTACATTGAAGTACTTCACCTTTATTATATAATGTAGAATTTCCAGATAGTCTTTTTACACCATTGCATTCTATATCTCCGGCATTTGAAGGGGTGGCATCGAAGGCTATCCTAACAGCTAGAGAATCTGTTTCTCCATCTATAACAGATATGGTATTTGAAGCAGTATTTGTCAGATATGCCAAGTTATCTGTAGGATCAAAAATCATAAAGCTTGTAATTAACGGAAAATCAAGATTTGCAGGAACATCGATGAGAGAATTCTTTTTATCGTATATGGGAGTGGTACTTGGATTTACAGTAATATTTTTCAGTACTCTGTAGCCATTACCATTTGAAACATCCAAAACTGAAACAGTGTCTGAGCCGATATTTGAGACATATACTTTGTTGGAGACTGGGTTAAATGCTATGCCTACAGGTTTATCACCATCCACAGATATGTTCTTGACCAACTGATTGGTAGAACCATCGATAACTGAGATATCATCAGAATCATGGTTCGCTACATACAAGGTATTCCCTCGAACATCTACTGCTATACCAACAGGTTTCATACCTACTGGCACGCTAGAAATTATCTTGTTTGTTAGTCCATCGATAACATGAAGCGAATTAGACCAAATATCTGTTACATATATCCTATTTGTTAATGGATTGACTGCTATGCCATAAGGTATTCCTCCCCCTTCTCCCCCTAATGTTATAGTTTTATCTACTGTATTGGTTATACCATCTATCACAGATATGCTCCTTGAATCTAGATTAGTCACATATATCCAGCTTGCAGTTGGATTGACAGCTATACCCACTGGAGATTCTTCTACACTTATATTGTACAGAATACTATTCGTAGAGCCATCAATTACTGATACAGAGTTAGATCCTCTGTTAGTGACATAAACTCTATTATTTAAAATATTAGAATCTATACCATAAGGAAAATTTTCCACATCAATTGTCTTTTCTACTTTAAGAGTAGGTATATCAATTACTGATACGGTATTCGAAAGTTCATTTGCTACATAGATCTTTTTAGTGCTAGGATTCACTGTTACTCCGACGGGATAGGTATCAACGTTGATTCCTGATTCTAGTGAAGTTGGGACTGATGAGGGTGGTGACTCTGGTAATAATCTATTTTTACTCGTATGCGCTTCCGAGTTATTTGATATACTATTGTTGATACTACTATTGGAAATACTACTACTATTTAGTACTGAATTGTTATTGTTGATATCTGTATTCTCCTCTCCGTATACTGATTGGTTTTGATCTAAGTATATAGAGACAATAGAGTACGATAATACCGGTGCTAATATCATTATGACAATTGACATTAATGAATGTAAAAATGATAACATCATCAAAACTAATATACCCATCCCTTATAAAAAATTACGAGATGTGATTGAATTGCACTTATGAAGGAAGCTGCGCATGCTGCTAGGGATTATTATTTGAAATACTTGCCTGAGGTGCTTGTCCTTGTCCTTGTTGCGGTTCCTGATCAATAGGATTGAAATTATTTTCTTCATCCGCCTGTTGTCCAATTAAGGGTTCAGTACTAGATATTCCCTCGTCTATTGGCAGACCTCTACTTAGGTTACTGAAAATACTACTATAATAAGAGAAATGTCCCTCTCCTTCTTCTCCTACTCGATCCTTTATATAAGCTGCCTCCGGTAGGGCACCAATGCCTTTATTACTTGATAGGTGATAATAATCCAGTATAGATATAGAAGCTAAACCTATGACTAATAATCCAGATACAATTCTCAAATGTGAATATAATTTTTGATTGCTGTAATGTCTGTTTGCAACGCTAGGCATATCAAGAAATCTGTATTTACACACTAATAAGTTGATCGTACTTTTGGACCAATAATATAATTAGATGTGTACACATGTTTATAGTGATAGCATATTCCTGATTCCTGTATTATGAATGTAGTACTGACAGATGACGGTATCTGGTTTGTGCACCGAGTTCACAATCATACAATGAATATTTCAATGGGATATCCCAGATATGACTGTAGAAAGTGGAACACTACTAGGACAGCAACCACCTATCTCATGATCTCTTATGACCCCTTCAACAGCGGATTCTATGCTAGGGATTATCAATAACCATAACAAGCATTCTTCCTTTCAGGGATTATAAGGTAAAGGATTTAAACTACAGAACTGGTGTTTTTGGTTGAGCGTGAGTGAGTTATTAATGATGTAGGCTGGACGATGCTGATCCTGATGATCTTTTCAAAAAAGATAGAGAAGTATTTCTATACTACACAAAGCCTATTTATTCGTGGTTGGGGTTAGCTGGTTGACCAATGTAGCCATATCAAAATAAACCTTCTCGCAGAGTAATCGATCTCTGTCAAATTCAAAAATACACACAACTGGTATATCCATCGATCGTCCTGTAGCCTTAAGACCCGCCCAGTCACCAAGATTAGTCCCTTTCATTCTTATTTCAAGAATTACCGCATCTTCAGAGTGATATGTCTTGTCGATATCTACAGTAAAATCTGGGAATCCTTTAAAGATGCCAGAAAGCAGATCAGCCACTGCCTGTTCACCGTTATGTATTAATCCCATTGGCATTACTCGGTAGCAAGGTGTATGGAACGTAGCGACAGATGCAGCTACATCATGTCTATTCTCAGCCCGAACATGTTCCAATACTATCGAATCTCTCTTTTCTCTTAATGACTGCTGCTGCTCTGCAGTCATGGATTATAGCTATTTACTAAACAGATTGGATAAAGGTTTTTCTATATTCATGACCCTGACTTAGGGATTGTTGCCAGAAGAGCCGGGTGGTTAATACATTCGTTAAGAGCTCCTGAGTAAGTGCTTGAAAGACTAATCGAAATGGTTCAGCCATGTACGGCAATGTTACTAAAGGTTTTTTTAGTGGGTAGTAGACTCCTAAACTGCCTAATTAACAAATGTACCGCTGCATTAGTGGTGTTTGGATTGTATAAGTAGCACTCGTGAAGAACAAGTAAGGAGAGAAGACTAGGCTAAGTCTGGTCTGGCTGGTTGCATATCCTCCTGTAGTTCGTTATAGATTTGCAGACAACGCCGCCCTTTGTCCGTAATTTCATAATATTGAAAGGGCTTGGAATACGTCAAAACGAGTAATCCTTCCTCGACTAATCGTTTGAGATATTTGACAGTCTGCGGATGAGTCAAATTAGCAGCATACCCGATACTTGTTTGATGTCTCTGACTGCGGTAGATAGGCTGAGTATTTGCGACTAACTGCAGAATATCATGGATGATGTCGTCCCTATCACGCTGCGGATGCTGACTAGTCCTCCTTGGCATGTGCGCTACTCTATAATCCTATAATTATAACTTTAGTCTAAATCTTGCGCAGTAGCCCGTTACCTAATCTATTGACATATGAACTCTTACAGGAAGCCATGTATTCTCATAAAGACCTAATCTTTTCCCATGGAAGACTCGCTTTCATCTGGATGGACTGATCTCGATTCCAGTGATTATTTCAAATATTTGGAGGTAGGTTGAAGATCAATGATAGAACTGTAAACACGTCCTGATCATATCTAAATAAGTCGTTAGCACAAGTGTCTTCCATTAATCCTAATCTCGTCGGCCAGGTTCCGTACAATTCTTACGTTTTTGGTAGGTGTATTGTGGGATCTAGTAATCCAATATTATAGCAGAAATACTTTACGCAGAGCAACAATTTTCTGTTAGCTAATCAGTTTCGTCGGAACAGTTCCAATCTCTAATAAGCAGCAAAATGGCTCGGCTTCAGATTGCTATCTCATTGCCAAACATTCTTCTTCTGACCACGCTCGCTTGAATGGCATGATCCTCTTTACACGTGATGGCTCATCCCACCAACCCATAAGACCCCTGCATCTACTGCATCGTAGCTCTGTTCTTGAATTACTAATCTTAATGAATTCTATTGTCTTGGAGTTGGTCATCCACCGACTACAGACGCAATCATCCGTCCAATGCATGTATTACGAATCAATATGTATTATTATTAAATAAAGTAATACTGAATTCGACTCATTATGTTATAAGATTATTATACGCAAAAGTGCATGTGATATCTAGTAGACTAATGACGTAGTAGATAAATCGGTTTGTGTTTAGTAGTCAGAGTATAAATGATGATAGTACTGATGTTAAAGGTTGAATTGTTCTCATCAAGCATCGAAATGTTAACTTTGAAATCAAATTCCCCGATCGCTGATACAAAATGTTTGTCAACACATCAGCAAAGATAAATCACCTCCATGAGACCAGTTTCGTAGCCTTGCATTCCATCTTGCCCTTCTCTTACTTGATAATACCCACTTATCTTCTTGGATCCATTTGATTTCTTTGAGTAAAAACAGATAGTTGTCAAGCGCCACATACTCATTACAATATTTCTGGTAGAATTAAAGCAGTTATGGACGAAGGTTCTGAAGAAGAATTTGGTTCCGGGGACCACCTGGACATAATGCTTGGGTCATTGGGGATGAACCAGTAGTTGCAATTGACTTTACGGGTCTAAAAGAATATGCTAAGAGTGGGAGTAGCTAGAGTCCTACTATCATCTTCAATACTTTATACTTTCATTTTTGACTTTGTAAACTTAAGATGAATGCTACTAAAACTTTTTTCAATTAATCCAATTATACTAAACTTGAGGGAGAACTCCGAGGTTAATCCTCATGAAAATTGAAGATTAATGATGTTGAGTCTTTTTTGAAAGTCTATTTCGCTTTTCAACTCGAGGAATTAACATTTGTAACACTCGTATTATGATTATCTTTTGAGCATTGTCCTTTGCGTTTCATTTTTCTTTTTCTGCGCGCTTACGTGCTAGTTTGTTTTAAGGTCAGTCATAGAAGTTATAAAACTTAACTACTGCATCATGTTTTCTCACATTTTGGTGTGCAAGATTATAACAATGAAACTGCGTTCCAACCACATCCCATCATAGTATGATTAGTAATAGATGAACCGAAATAGATCATATCGTACGCAAAACTTTCAAAAACTGCGAGTAATGGAATTTGGAGCAAAGAAGAAGTCAATCAGTAGGAGAAAGCATGAATATTTCACATTGCTTGAATATGTTGCCTTGATGCTTGGATCATCCCAGAGAAGAACATTAAGTAGGATGATCTTAGAGAAAGGGTATGTCAACTCTGGACTCTAACCGGTTTAAAGAGGGTCAACGTCAAAACTGGGATGGTGTAGCTGCAGGATGGCAAAGGTGGTGGAAGACAATCGAGGTGGGAGCCGAGAAACTTAGTAAGCGGCTAATAGAACTTGCAGAAGTAAAAGGGGGTTCTCGAGTTCTTGATATAGCAACGGGAATAGGAGAACCGGCCATTAGTGCAGCAAAGCACGTAGGTGACAGGGGTCATGTATTAGCTACTGATATATCTCCGCAGATGCTGATGATCGCAAAGCAGAGAGCTGTATCTTTAGGCTTGCAACGGGTGATTGAATTCAGAGAGGGTGACGCAGAAACAATTGATTTGCCTACCGCATTATTTGATGTAGTACTCTGTAGATTGGGATTGATGTTTTTACCAGATCTCAGAGCTGGCTTATCCAATATTTACAAGTCGTTAACAGAAAACGGTCGTCTAGCAGCTGCCGTTTGGGCCTCTCCAGATAAAGTCTCTTTAATTTCCCTCACAATGGAGACTGTAATGAAAGAAACCAAGAGTCCACCACCTCCAGAAGGAACGCCCGGACCATTTAGTCTGTCTGATGAAAATATCCTCAAGGATTCTTTTACCAAGTCAGGATTCAAAGACATCAATACTGAAAGAATGAATGTAGCTTTTGATTTTGATTCAGCCGAAGCTTATACTAGTTTTGTATACGAAACAGCAGGTCCTCTTCATGCAATGTTAGCAAATGTAACACAAGAAAGGAAAGAAGAGATATTGAAAGCAGTTACCGAATCAGCGAGAAAATATGCTGACAATAGTACAGGTTCCGTGAAGTTCAGTAATGAAGCTATATGCATAGTTGGGAGAAAATAAGTAAAAAGGTAGTAGTAGATAAAAAAGAATTTTGACTTTTGCAGTACAAGACCAACAACAACAATACTTACTTTTTGCCAGAATACAAAGAGTAATCATGTAGATGAATTAAGTATATGCCCGAAAATCCCATAATGCCTCCCAGAACAGCAAGTAATATGTTATCAGGTAGATTACTAGGAAATCCCACCTCTCGCAATATAATCTGTATTACTAGTGTAATAATTATGCTAGAAGACCCTATAGTTGCTGTCAGAGATGCACCGATCCTACTTAGCCCAGTCGAATATGAGAGCGAGCCTATAAAAGGCAGCAGTGAAAATAACAGTAGGACCACAGTAATGAAAACTATCTGTTGGTTGTGCTGGACGTACTGGGTAAGCATAGGCGTTTCATGCATAGGGCCTTGTTGTTGTATTTCACTCAATAACGTTACTACAATTAAGGATCCTATCAGTATCAAACCAGAAATCAGCATAGAGGTAGATGCTACTTCTATGGATGAATGTCTTGAGACGAGTTTAGTCAGAAAGAGAACTCCGAATGCAAATCCAAATGCAGAAAGTATAGCTTCTAGATCGCCAAAGGTAATAATTAATGGTGATGAAGATGATGATGATGATGATGAGAATAGTATTTCATTCCAGCCGATATTTTCTCCAACCACACTGGTACTAGAGTCACTCATCAAGGCGAAGATGAATCCCAATAATGCCACAGCTATACCAATGATGTGAATTCTTCTTAGCTTCTCTTTCAAGAACAATCTAGCCAAAAAGACTATTATTACTATTTCCAGTGGTCCGGCAATGAGGATCTCTTTTGAAGCGCCGATTCTGTTAATGGAATCATACCATGTGAATATCCCAATTGATAGGAACAAAGAAGCTAGGAAGAGGTTTTTCCAAGATTTTAAAAAAAGTAAAATGATACCTTCCTTCTTCTTGAGAATGAAAATCGAGACTATCAAAAGCATTACACCTCCCACAGTTATGCTTATTGATGAAAGCAGAATTGGAGTAATTTGGATAGATGAATAGGATGTTAGATATTCAATGAAAATAGATTCAATAGAAATAGTTGTGGCATATACAAAAACTACCCAAGATTTTTGAATTAAGAGGGGCAATCTAGATATTTAGAGTGTTTGAAGAAAGCAAATAACAGAATAAGAGCAACAATTTGTTGTATTCTCAATAAATATCCTAAATACTATTCTGCCCGCAAGGCTAATAATATTCATATTGTCGTCGGAATATTTTGAACCAAGATCTCGAAACTCTGACCTAGTCGTTTCTAAAACGTACGAACACATTAGACTCATATACAAGATCTTCTATTGCAGAATCTTTACTTTTTATTTGTTTCATATTAATATCCAATCGTATCACGATTAATGTAGCCATATGATAATATTTGACCCGCTTATCTTAAAATTGCTTATTTGAAGCTTTTACTTTTTACAGATAGGTTTTGCTTAAAATGTCAAATCCGTATAGTTGTATGAGTAACGTGTCACATTAGAGATTTAAATCCCTGAATGAACTGCCCGTTAAGTTCAACATTAGGTCATCTTACGGATCGGTTAGATTCATTCACTGAATAAAGTCCATTGACAACTAGCGATCGGTACATTATATATTATGCATTATAGTTACTAAAAAAGTTAATATCCTCAGCAATAATATGAATAAAGGTCGAAGAACACCATGATTGGCACCTTTTTTCTGAATATATAGAGGCAGGGAGTGTTCGCTAGATGGCATCTCGACAACAGAGATAGAGACCAATTTGCCTTTTCCTTTTTTCAACACTTTCCAAGACCGGTCTAAAGTATCTCCCCCTACGGTATCAAACACTATATCTATATTTTGAACTATCCCTTCAAATCGTCTTGTCGTGTAGTCAATGACATTGTCTGTTCCTATATCAAATAAGAATTCTGTATCATCACTAGATGCAGTCCCAATCACTTCATCTGCGCCAGCCCACTTGGCAAATTGTACTGCAAATCTACCAACACCACCAGCTGCGCTGTTGCTTACAAGTTAGTAGAATAGAAGCCTATGAGTAGTTGCGAATAATTAAATCCTTGTGACCTTTTCTTTTTGATGCTTTACAGTTAATGGACCTTTTTGGGTCAAGTTCTTTAGTATCGTGGCAAAATCAGAGTATAATTCTCTAGATTTTTTATAATAAATGTTTAACAGAGCTACAAATATATTATAAGCTTGACTGATTATAACTCAAAAGTACTGATCAATGAGTTGATAATTGATAAAAATAATGACAAGAGAGGAAAAACGGGTACCGCTCCGACTAGGACAATTACTATGACCTTTAGAATCAATGAAAGCTTAATGAAAAAATTGAAAAATGAAGCAGAGGATCGTGAAATTAGTCTTAATACTTTAGTTAATCAAATTTTCAGAAGATATGTTGAATGGTATAGTTTTGAACCTAAAGTAGGAATGATCCCGATCGCAAAGCCAGTAGTGATCAACTTTTTGAAAATATTAGCGAAGATAAAATAGCTGAAATTGCTACCAAAAAGTAGGCAGGAGTGCTGTGAAAGATATAGCATTATTCATGAAGCATAAGATGGACGTAGAATCATTTCTTGAATGGTTTGAAACACGTATGAGAACTTCATCGGTGGAGATAAGTCATCAGAGATTAGATGATGACTACAAAGGGCATTCTTACATCATAAAACACGATCTTGGTAAGAACTGGTCTATCTATCATATGACTATTTGTGAATCCATACTTCAAGAAGTATTCGGAAAACCTTTGAGGAATGTTTCTGTCACTCCAACTATATTTAGGTTTTGAATTCGAGGAATAACGTCGGTTTAGGGATATATTATTCACTAAAGGTTAGAAGGATTGCTTTATTGCAGTCACAGCTGGTTTTCCTATACCTGTTGCAATGTCAAGAACTTTAAAACCTAGTTTTATATCTGCAAGTTCAACTAGCCTATTCATAAGTTTCTGAGCACCTTTTTCAAACGCCTTTCACCCGCTTTGCCTTTCAGCATAGACACTATCTCAGCTTTAAGGCTACCTTGTTTATATTTTCAAGAATCTAGATTTGGTATAAATGCTCTTGGTTAATGTAGTCTTTTTCCAACATTTGCAAGAACCCCTCTCACTTAAAGAAGTACTTCTCATCTTCCAGTGCATCTTGAAATTGACCTGGTGTTAGTATATCCACTACATTATTCAGATTCCTTTCATTCGCCAGCTTAACTATATACCATCTATCCTTCTTATGTCTCCAGATGGCATTCAATCTTGTTCCTCCTTTCGTAAACAGCTCAATGACCTTTCTTGAACTAGTAACGTTATAATTTTCATAAAAGCTATGCAAAGTATTTGTATTTTTTAGCTAAATCTTTTTCCATATAAATGGAATGCAATTATTTGCAATCAATCGCAATCACGTATATAGAGCTGCCCCCAAAAACAAAATATACATATATTCTTTCTATCTCTTTAACAGCTGTATGAATACAAACAGATACGCCTTTAACCGATAACCAAGATAATGTATTAACTAATTCAACCCACATAATAGAATTACAGAACAGCATCTATGACGACTAGATTTCTACATTGTTTATTCCATTTTTCTACGTAGTTATACACCAAAATACAAATTAGAGGACATCTATTAGAACCTATTGTAGCTAACGGTCATGCAAATTATAACAGCCTGGAAATTCAGAAAATACAGTTATAACAACAATAACAACGACAATCAATACTTTCTAAATACTTTGTAAATATTTCCGACCTTCAATGGCTAGGCCTGAGTTTTAGAAATATGTCCAAAGCAATTCAACATTTGGAGAAGAAGGAAGAGAAAGAAGTCATGTTGCTATATGGAAATGGGTTCAAAGATTCAACTCCAGACGTCTTTACTGTTGTAAAAGAGTATCTTTTCTGATTGATGAAACTATGTTGCAGATTGGCTCCGACCAAGCTTGGTTATGTGTGTGTGGGTCGTAGAACCAATAAACAGACAAATTCATGGGGGTTTACATCTCAAGGCATAGGAATATGACAGATGCTGAATCATCCCTAAGATCATTAATCAAGATTTACGGTGAACAGACTGTATATTCAGATAGAGGTACTTGGAATCCTTAAGCATGTATATCATCAGGATTAGAGCATAGATTGCATTCACCATATGTTGTAAGATAGTTCGTTTTATATCATATACCTTTGCTTTCTAACCAATTCCCTATCTCGGTAAATGTCATCCTATGATAGTCGTTTAAGTGTATAAGCAGAGATTAAACCACAATAATAATAATCTGGTCTCGAGCAAAAGCATTTGGGATTTTCTCGAGGATTACCATAAGTGGCAAAATTCTCTATCATTTCTAAAATAGCATTGGGGAACAATACTGCAGGATTAGCAGCATTGTCATTTTGAATTTTCTTTTCTGCAGCTATATCATAACCTAAAAACTTTGATTCTGAAATTGCACAATATTTTTGTCCATTGGATTCATAAAAGGATCCAAAGGCTTGAGGAGTATCAATTGCTTTCTGCTTGAAGATTGCGCTAAGCTTCACTTGGATTTGTTGTTCTTTCTTCTCTATACTATGTAATTGCATTATCCACCATTCCTCCGTTTGTTAGTATGACTTGACCATAGAACGATTGAGGCTATAAAGCATACATCTCAAAAATGAGCGCTATATGTAAGTATATCTGATGAATTAGTTGGGTAGATGTACAGACAATTTAATTTTATATTGAACTATTAGTCTGTGTCCAACTGAACACGCTCTCCTCGTCAAGTGCACTGAGAAGAGTATCCAGATCCCATGAGTCGTTATATCGATCCCCGTTGATAAAGAAGGTTGGCGTCTTTGTTACCCCGCTTTCCTCGCCACTTTGTATGTCCTCATCAACATGCCTGCTATATGTGCGATCAAGAAACTCA
>JBKPHJ010000130.1:0-3077 GCA_046729835.1 Thermoproteota archaeon | reverse complement strand
TGTTCTTTTTCTTTCTTGTTGAGTACAACTTGTATAGAGTTATTGATAAGCCGTGGTTCTTAGCTTTATCTATTTGCTATCTTATGTTATCATTTCAGCATCAACTGTTTCGGACTGTTTTCAAGTGTTATTTTAATTACTGCGTCACTCGATCTAGAATATTAATTACGTACTGTCTAAGCTCTTTTGGTTTAGCTATTGAGTTAGATCGTTTTGTCTCGAAATGTGTTCGTTCTATTAGCAACTAGAAATTTCGTTTAGATTTGCATCAATAATATGAATTTGACTTGCATTAATGGTAAAATTAGCACTTCTTAGACTGTCACAATCAAATAAAGAGTCACTTAGATCAGTAAGATGGAGATTAGTGTTTGTTAGATATGAACTACGTAAATCAGTGTCCGTTAGATCAGCATAAGCAAGATCAGCGTTTGTTAGATTGGCATTGCCAAGAATGGCACGTGTCAGATCGGCATTCAGTAAATTAGCATTTGTCAGAACGGCATCACGAAGGTCGGAATCTGTTAAATCGGTATAACTAAGATTAGTGTTTCTTAGATCAGTGTGGCGGAAGTCGGCGTTTAATAGATCGGCATCGACAACATTAGCATTAGTTAGATCGGCGTATCGAAGATCAGCACCTGGAAGAAGTGTGTCTGTTAAATCGGCATCACTCAGAGACGACTACTAATCCAGCCAGCGGATGTCAGAATTGTAACAAGGGTGATGGTATATGTGAATTCATGAAGCTTGGTTGTGAATTTGGTCATTCTATTCAAGCTGGTGGCGAGAGTGCTTGGGGGTGGACTAATGCCACTTATTATCGGTGGACTTGCAATAGTTCTTGTACTTCAAGTAATGAAAT
This sequence comes from Thermoproteota archaeon, assembly GCA_046729835.1. Taxonomy (GTDB): domain Archaea; phylum Thermoproteota; class Nitrososphaeria; order Nitrososphaerales; family Nitrososphaeraceae; genus TH5896. The sequence goes on along the minus strand of JBKPHJ010000130.1, from coordinate 2,212 downwards.
AATTACTAACTAGCACACTCCGCATTAAACTTCAACACTTCTGCGTTATTTATGGCTACTAGTGCATTCCATTTGACTATTTCTGCGTTCTGTGCATACGATCTATGAGTTGTGATGTTGCATTTTGAGCTGCTAGTTTGAGATCTAGATTATGACTCCATGTTTCACAAACTTGTGCTGGTGTTGGTGTTGGTGTTCTGTTAATACAGGCACTGGTAGTAGCGCTTCCAATCCAAGACTTCCATGTATCACAATATTGTATTTGTTGTGGTTGTGACGAGCTACTGCCTCCGCTATTACTATTACTATTGCTGTTCTTTGTCACATCTTCACAATCTCTCCCTTGTAAGTTCCATCATTACATGGATAGAATCCAGTAGTCTGATCGTAGTCTTGTCTATCGAAACAACCACTTGCTTTCTTGCCTTCTGGTGTGTCACAGTATGGTAATGGTTTCTCGATCAACTGACCGTTTTTGTCTCTCTCTGGACTTCCAGTCACACCGCCGTAAATATCTTGACATGCATCTTCAGAAGTTCCAACTTCACAAGTCTGGCCTAGATCGTTTAAAACACAATCTTTTACCACTCCAAGCTTACATCTTGGTAAATCATTGCTGATATCACTATCACTGTCGTCGTCTTTACCATCATTATTGTCGTCATTGTATGTTCCAGTGTCTTCATCATATTTTGGTAAATCTTGGTCATCATAGTATTCTTCGTGTTCTTCGTTTTGTTGTTCTCGATCTTCTGGATCATCTGCTTCTATATCGCCGTCGTCTTCGAATGTGCCTTGTGCTTTTACACTAATTGGTAATATCATACTTATCCACATGATTGTGGCAAATACTGCTACCAACACTGATTTTTGTTTAGTCATAAATTAATTGCCTCCACCACGTTCTTCACCAACATCGCCGCCGCTTTTCAAAAAAGAAAAAGAAAGACCGCTAGTCATGTTGACATTGTCACCTTGACATTCTATCCCACTTTTCGAGCAGAGTCATAACCATCATGGTACCCATTGTCGTACCCAGCACAATAGTCCAACGAGCCGCCTGGACACCTAGCGAATTCTTCAATTCCATTTCTATAATCGCTTGCTCCATCTGCAAGCCCGTCACGTCGTCCATCTGCAAAGTTGCCAATTATACCTCTGTTCTCCGTTTGACCGCTCGAACTAGAATCGCTACTATCATCGTCGCCATCGCTATTGCTGCTCGCTAGTACATACTGTTGTGCTGTAAAAATTCAGGTGAATAAAGCCATTGCGAGAACAAGCACATATGTATTCTTGTTATTGAGACTTCTGAGCTCACTTATCATATTTCGGTGAATACGAGAAGTCGAGAGTTCTATATAACTTTTCAAGATGCTTGTTACGAATATTTCATAATCAAAAATATCTATATCCATATAATACTCTCTAAATGGCTATTATATGATACGTCGCCAGACATCTATGACCCATAAATGGACGAAGTAAATTGATTTACAAATTTCGGGTATACAATCAGGCCTATCGTTAACTTCATTTGCTATACCAACACTGCAATCTGTTTAATTATAGATCGGACTTTGCTGTTTCAATGTCTTTCTGACGTTGTTCATATAATTCGTTCCACCAACGATAGTTTTTCTTACTATTATCAAATCCATATAGAGACCGATTGAATCCAAATACTGCTAACACAGATTCTGCAGATTCAAGTAGCATTTCAAGATACTTTTCTCTATCATAACACTCAGAAGCTATTAGCTTGGCGGGCAGTACTCTTTGCAGCGCATCAATATGTTTTGAATCCGTATAAATATACTCGATATTGTCTCCCACGCTAGCAATAAGTCCCGAGATGTTTAATTTTATAGCTGCTGCAACATGGGGAAATAGACTTCTGTACTTCTCTATATTTTGTCGTAGCGGCTTGGAGATTACAAGATCAGTTAATTGTACTTCTCCATTCATAGTTTTATCTATGCTTTGAGTGATATACTGTAGTGAGTTTTCGTACCCAATGGTTAAAACTTCTTCAGAGCCATCGCAGTCAAATAGCGTTAAAAGTAACCCGGTTTGAAATTGTTTGATGAATTTGGGTGAGTCATGTCTTCTCGTGTCTATCCCCCGTGTAATTAGCTGATTGTCATAAGTAAGTCCGTAGTAATGTTTGCGCGCCTCTAATTTTTCATCAGCTTCAATGTATAATAGTACT
>JBKPHJ010000129.1:0-8018 GCA_046729835.1 Thermoproteota archaeon | reverse complement strand
CATTACCAGTACCGTAATCCTTCTTATCATTTTTGCTGCTCACGATTCTATCATCCCCTCTACTATTTTCCAAATTCCATCATTCACCCCTTTTTGCCATTATATAGGTCTATATCCTTCTAGGAGGACAACCACGTTTCTCTCCTTTATCTTATATCATTTACTATTTCCGTTGGTATATCTGCTCACATTTCGTTCGAAGACCTGCTTAGGAAAAATTTATTCTCTAGTCGTGATCGCAGCTCGTTCAAATCCGTATTGTTGCCATCTACTTGAAACATACTCTTTAGTTTGTTCATCCACTTGTGCTAACGCCTGTATCTCTCGACTGAAACCTTCCTCCTTCCATTTTGTGGTTGCATCAATGCCTATTTTAGACCCCTGATTAAGCAAAGGGGAAGATGGGTCCAAGCTATCTGTGGGAGCGTTTTCTATAAAAATAATGTCTCGTTTTGGATCTGTCCTTGTTGTCATTGCCCACATGACCTCATCCATGTTGTGGATGTCTATGTCGTCGTCTAGCGCGATAAACATCTTGGTCAATGAGAGCTGTCCCATGCCCCAAAGTCCCAACATTACCTTCTTAGCTTGTCCTGGGTATCGCTTCTTGATCGAAATTATCGCGAGTCCTTGGAACCATGCAGCTGGGGGCATTGAGAAGTCAACTACCTCTGGTTGAAACATCTGTATAAGGGGCAAAAATGATCGCTCTATGACCTTGCCGATAAATGCATCTTCAAGAATGGGTTTTCCTACTACAGTGGTGTGATATATGGTATTCTTCCGTCTATTGATGCAGGTGAGCTCGAAGCTAGGGTAGGGTTCTGGAGGAGTATAGTAACCAGTGTGATCACCGAATGGCCCTTCCATCTGCATGTCGTCAGGATTAACGTAGCCCTCCAAGACTATCTCTGCATTTGCTGGAACTTCAAGGTCCACGGTATTACACTTGACCAGCTTAATGCCTTTCTTTCTCACGATTCCCGAAAACAGGTACTTGTCCATACCTTCTGGAACTGGCGCTACGGCGCTGAATATCGTAGCAGGATCTGCTCCAATTACAACTGCAGCCTCGATTCTTCTATCTCTTTTTTTTTCATCTGACTGCTGATTGTTCTTGTTCCTATCTTTGAGGATCTCCAGATGTTGTGCTCCACGTTTGTGAATCTGCCAATGCATTATTGCCTTTCTTGAATCTAATATCTGAATCCTGTATACGCCTATGTTTGTTACTTCCGTATCGGGATGCTTAGTTACCGTCAGTCCAAAGGTTATAAATTTGCCAGCATCTCCTTTGAACGATTTCAGTACGGGCAGAGACATTAGATCCGCTTTCTCACCAGTTAGCATAATATCTTTGATAGGTCCATCATCGACATGCCTCGGACCATATTCAGAAATCTCAGAGAGTTTGGGTAACATTTTGAGCTTCCCAAGCATGCCAGTAGGCATTTTCATTCTCGTGAGCTCTACTATACGATTGCCTACGTGAGAGAAATCGTCTTCTTCTAAGGCTATCTTTAGTCTCTCAATAGAACCAAAAACGTTGCCTAAGATGGGTATTTCGGAGCCCTTGACATTTTCAAACAGCACTGCGCGCTCATCTTTGCCATACATCAATCTTCGCATTATTTCGGCTACTTCTAGGTCAGGATTGACCAGTGTGTTCACTCTCTTTAATTGACCTTTCTCACCGAGCGCAGTGATGAGCTCTCTCAGACTCTCAAGAGGCATAGAACGGGTACAGTCCTAGGTCTAACCTAATAAATGAATTCTGGATTCATCAAAGCACTAGGTACTAGAGAAAGTGCTGAGCGTGTAGGCTGAATTGACAATCGATCTAAAGTAGTCTTTCAGATTTAAGTAATCATGGGTATTGCATCAAAATTGTGCGTAGCAGGAGTGAATGCCTATTGTAATGCACGGGAGCTGCCTCTACCGACATTTATAATCCAAAATTCTTGGTCCACAATCACATAGGATAATAAGTTTCTGAACGCTAGACAGGCTGAGTAAGTCTATAAGGAACTCATACAAGTTTACTTAAAGTGTAGAAGGCGCGCTTGGCAAAGATAGAAGTAAAAGATGTTACTAAGAGATTTGTAGAAAGTAGAACATCGGCTTCAGTGACTGCGATAGAAGATATAAACTTTAGCATCGATGAAGGTCAATTTGTTTGTCTAGTGGGGCCTTCTGGTTGTGGCAAGTCCACATTGTTAAATATCTTGGCCGGTCTCGAGACGCCTTCCTCTGGAACAGTGATCCTCAACGGGAATCGCATTATTGGGACTGGTCCAGACAGAATAATGGTATTCCAGGAAAATGCCCTTTTTCCTTGGCTAAAGGTAATAGAGAACGTTGAATTTGGCCTGAAGATGGCTGGCGTGGATAAGGCTAAACGATACGAGATAGCCATACGATATTTAGATATGATGCAGCTCACCAAGTTTACTCAATCTTATATCTATCAACTTTCTGGTGGGATGAAGCAGCGCGTGGCCATCGCTAGGGCACTCGTTATGGACCCGGAGGTGTTACTCATGGATGAACCCTTTGCCGCATTGGATTCTCAGACTCGTGATCTGTTATTAGTAGAATTGCAGTTGATCTGGGCGAAGACTAGGAAAACTATTGTCTTTGTTACTCACAATATACTGGAATCTGTATGTCTTGGAGACAAAGTTCTTGTGTTTACCAGCAGGCCAGGGCATATAAAAAAGGAGATTGATGTCAAGTACCGACGACCCCGTTTGAGCGAAGATAGCGACCTCCAACCATACTATCGTACTATCCTAAATGAGATAAAGTCAGAAATCATTGCTGCCAAAAAACGTGAATAGAAATCACTATCAACATTTTCACTTATTCCATGATTCTTCCGAAAAGCGTACCGATCGTTACCAAGTGAAAGAAAGGTCTATGGTGGAAGGAAGGGCTCAACTTTTTTATTAAAGCACAATAGTCAGTACGGGTTAAACATGATCATCGACAGTTTGCTCCAGATATCTAGGCATAACATTCGTTATACATGACCAAGATTGCATCTGAATGGGTGATGATGCATGAAAAACTTGCTTCATTTCTGATCTGATATTGTCTTTAGGATCTCGATGGCAGCAGCAAAATGGTTTGGTGAAGTAAGAAGAATTTCGTCAGCGATCTTATTCGCTTCAAGTATGAAGCTAACCGGATCCTTGGAATATTCTCGCCAGTCTAGACCTAACATACGAGCAGAAATCAGGTTTTTTTCAGAAGGTACCATTATACATGCGACAGTCTTTATCCCATGCCCTTTTGCCATATCTGCTATCTCTCCTAGATCCGCTAAAGATTCTATAGATTGTGTGACCAACGAATGGGGGGCTGCTTCAATCTTTTTTTCAATCTGCAACTTATTGCCAACCTTCGAAGGGACTGCTAAACTGAAGTGTATGCATCTGTCGTATTTTTCGTGTTGTAAGAGGTTCAAAATCTCGGTAGGCTTTAGGTCGGAGGTGGAAAAATTGGGTCCCTGTTCGTCTCCTTTCAAGATTAAGATGCTTTCAGCACCTAGCAGAATCGCGTCTCCAACGTATTGAATGAAAGAAGTATAATTACGATCACGAACCCTGACACTACAGCTTATTGGTAAATCATTTCCTGCATTCCTAATGAAATGACCTACAGAAATACTTGACAGTCTGGGAACACCCAGGACGGAGTCAGTGATATGTATACCATGAGTCAGCCCGACGCACTTGCCTGCTCTTAGGATCAATGTTGATAATGATTTCTTTAGCTCTTCCGTTTCGAATGAGCTATTTGGCTGTATTTTAGGAGGATTAAGTTCGAATCTTATCTTCAATTGTCCATCAATAAACCATTACACTATGACCGCACTCCACGCATTCAAGGCTAGCTCGTGCATACTCACGAGGAATCAATCTGCACATTCACGATAAACTGATTCGACATGCAATTATTAAATGCTTTTTGACTTTATCTTTCATAATTTATAATGTGATGCTCTTGGTCGTGTATACACTAATTCTGGCATTATGCGTCATCTCGAAGATATAGCTTTATGTAAAGTAAATCTTTTTTTGAGTTTAGATTGCTGTCATAATACTGCGACATGAAGCCAGAAGTTCCCTGCCAAACTAGCATTCTTACACTCTCTATCAGGTGACGGAAGACAAAAATTGACTATAGACCTCTCATATAAGTAAGATCAAAGTTGTATTGATGAACAAAAAGGACATAACGGCGAGAATCAGACCGCATTTAGGATGGCCGGCTTCAATAGATCACCCTATGTATGGTACGTCCTACTTATCCTCCGTAATTGTTCTCATACATTTTACAAGACTTACACCTCACGTTCTCTTGACCAAGAGGAGTACGAATCTCAAAGCTCATACTGGCGAAGTATCCTTCCCGGGAGGAAAATTCATAAAAGAAGATGGAACCTTGCTTAATACTGCTCTTAGAGAAACAGTCGAAGAAATCGGCATCAGGCTTACGGCCGATCATATCATCGGCTGCCTTAACGCGGTGAAGACACTTACTTCAAATTATTATATCGTTCCATTCGTCTCCATCCGAGAATCCATCGATCCGCCCAAGCTTTTTGAAGGTGAAGTCGAAGCGGTATTGGACATTCCTCTGCTTGAATTACTGGAAACGATGACTCCTGACACGGAACATGCTTCAATTGATGAGTTATACAAATTTGAATACGATTCGTATTTAATCTGGGGGGCAACCGCTAGAATACTAAAGCAATTGAATGAACTCATATTGAGATGAGTTTTCTTTAGCTAGTTGGGTAGCAGATGAGGTATGGAAAAAGCTCGTCCCAATGTAGCATATTGTACGTTCGTTCTTTAATTATCGAACCATCTGAATCGGGCCTTCTATAGCCCACTCTCTTTGTTATCCTCTTTAACTTCTCTTATTACAACATCTATGTATTTCCTTAATTCTTGTTCATCCAGTTTGATTTCTTTTGGTTTCTCCAACTCCAATATATCGTGGCTTTGAACGATTCCTTTTACAGTTTTCTGAATTTCTTTCTCCATTTCCGCATGTCCGATAAGGTCCAATAGCCTTGATTCTAGGGCATGTTTGCGTATAGATTTCCGCAAGGTATTATTGGTAGACACAAGTGTTGCCGAATTATAAATTCCCAACAACATCAAAAATGCTGCGACAACCATAAGGAGGGTAAATAAGGAGTATAGCCGTCAAGATCTTAGTGGGTATAGAACAGATACAGGAGATTTTGAATTTGTCTTTCCCAAGAATGCAATTTTCGGAGCTTCTGAGGGCCCTTCTAAAGCGGTAGCTGATGGCTATTATGTAATAACTGAACCACTTGAAAAAGGAAATCGGACAGTCGCGTATAAGTCGACTTTGAGCCTGCCATTTGCCCAGGATATCACCTATCACATAATTGCAGAGTAGAAGTAGATGAGACTACCTATTATCCCGTAGGTGATCCGCTACTTGCACGGTGAACACACGCAAGATATGTAAATTCTTATTACTAGTATCGTCACAAATGCCGACTTCTAGTTAGTCCATTGAGTATCCAGCTGCGAAATGTTGATGATATTCATCATGATCTCATCATTTTTTGTGCGCCAACGTTTCTAGACAATGAATGTAAGGAAAATCTTCATAAAGAGCGTTATATTAGAAAGTAATATCTACAAATCTTCGAGTAGATTTAACCCTTTATACACAAAGGGAAGTACATCATGACCTGCTATCTTATCTATCATTCTGGGTAGCGAATTGAAGATAGGCTGTGATAAAACACAATGCTAAGATTGCTTGATCTCGTCGGAAAGATACTTACGCACGGGAATCATGTTGAAGTCAAGAAAAGCGATCAGGGATTGATACTCATAGTTAAGCCGCAAAAAATTCTTTCTCAGGTTACGGGGGGTCTAATAAGGGAGGGAGGATTCAGACTACAGAAATGCTATAATGAGCCCGGTGGCAGAACAGTGTTAATATTCCTTAACGACCGAGTCGAACCAGGTGAGTACCTTCAATTCATTTAAAGGCCTTGGTCCGCTTACGAAGAGGTAACATAAATCGTTCCTAATCTTAGGACACAACAATAGCTGGTACAAACTGTAACATAACTATACTGCAACCATTCAAGAAAGCAAGGCGGAGTGTGGACCCAGATATTTTCTATTTCTTATGAAAGTAGTTTCCTTATCTCTTCAATAGAAGCATCCGTCTTAAAACCGTTGGGCCTAAATGAAGTCCTACTAATTTGAAATCCGACGCGAAGTATCATTTCACTAATCTCTACCATAGAATGTGGACTTGTCTTCATTAATGATCCAATTTCATCCAGTGTATAGTAATATGGCAGGTCGTCAAGCTCCAGGAGGGCTCTATGTAGCAAATGAAAAATCTGACGACCATTTGTTCCATTCATCATAATCTTATAATTTGAAGACCTTCCTTCATCAGATGAATCATTAGTTAGATTACCTGCCGAAGGAACGCTCTGTTGATCAGCAACGTGATTTCCTTCAACCAAAATCTTATTATTATTATCATCTAAGATACCGGAGATGAGACGCCTGTCAAACATTGGTTTTATCCACATAGGACCGGCTATGCTCAATTTCGTTTTACAAATATCACACGCCAGTGACAAAAATGAATATGGATGCTTTCTTCTGTCTCCACATCTGAAACAATGTGTGACGTATCCTATATTGTCAGCTAATCTATTTGCCTGGTCGCTGCTCACGTGAACCCTGAGGTAGATTCGGGAATAATGATGATGAGAATGAGCAAATATGGGTTCTATAGAAAGATCCATTCTTCCGGCTATTAATGCCATAAAGGAGAGTAAAATTCTAACTGCAATCTCATTTGAGTAAGTATTGTTAATGGGTCTGCTATAGTATTTCCGGAAACAGACTTCGGGATATTTTCCGTACAGGACTGCCGTGTCAGTTGCTGTAACGGATACAAGTCCTCCATCTAGCGCCGCTCGTACCAATGAATCTGCGTAAGGAGAAGGACTACCAAAGGGATCTAAATCTGTTATTACATACCTTTCCCTTCCATCAGACTGGCGATCGTTAAGAAATACGTGCACATCGTGCTGAGAGAATACACATTTCTTCTCGATACCATTGATCTCAGCTGATCTTCGAGCGGCAGATATGGCCATCGGATTTTTGTCATTTATAAGTACTTTATCTACGGAAGGAACCTCCATTGCAACCCTTAAAGACCTGGCGCCAACCCCACTGAAGGTATCTGCGAAGGTAACAGGCTCTTTTTTGAACAGAAACTGATTCAATGTCATGAAGGAGTTATAAACTAGCATGGAAATGTCCCTGCTTTGCTTTGCAGCTGGGTTGAAAAACGCTGGCGTCTTTGGAGGCACATTTTTAGTAAGGGACTCCTGAGGAACAAATAGGGTAGCATTCCCTTCACGCAGCTGGGTGAATCCTTCAAGGATCTGATGGTTGTTGTTATTATTATTGTTGTTGTTAATGCAATCTATTTGTCGAACACTGTTATCTAACAATATGCCCTCTAATCCTACCTCTTTCTCTCTCGCTTTGCATTTTAAGTGCACGATTGGTATATTACATCTTTCGCAGTAAATGCAGTGAATAGATTCAGTTAGAAAATCACGTAGTGACAAAACATTCTATATTGTCTGAGAGAGTGCAGTGGAGCGAACGAAAGGACAGGAATATAGTTGAAGATAAATGACCTCCCTCTTCCTCAGGTCTGGGTCTACAACCATCTACAACCAACTAACCATGATCGAACAGAAGGCTAATATTCAAGAAGATGAAAATCCAAAAAGAGAAGTAGGATTAAGTAATTTTATTCATGTTTCAGATCCCATTTCATAATCCCTAAGCTACTTTCATTTTGTTTAAGTAAATCATTTTCCACATCATCAGGATCGCAGTAGTAATCCATATGCTGAAAAATGCCATGAATGAAGAAATACTGTACGTAGTATCTACAACCATATACCT
>JBKPHJ010000128.1:0-2110 GCA_046729835.1 Thermoproteota archaeon | reverse complement strand
AGAACGGCGTTAAAGTTCTCGTGGATACGTATAGCCAGAGACATTTAAACGGTGCTAACATTGATTATGTAGAAAGTCTAATGGGCTCTGGATTCAAAATAAATAATCCCAATGTAACGAAGAGCTGCTCATGTGGACACTCGTTCAGTACAGATTAAACAAGTCCTAGATTCATTGCAAAACAAGTGGCTAAGGCCATAAGCCTCTAATCTTAATTGCTTCGACTACTCTACTGATTGCTAGCAATGTGCTAGCTTGTCTCATATTCACGTCGTATTCTTTGTGATTTTTGTAGACATCATTGAAGGCAACCGAAATGTTAGAATCTAGCCTAGAATTTACTTCGTCTTCGCTCCAATAGTCCCGTGCAAGGTTCTGCAGCCATTCAAAGTAGGACACTGTCACTCCACCGCCGTTGGCCAAAATGTCCGGGATAACCAGAGTTCCATTCTTGAACAAGATATCATCCGCATCAGGCGTTGTAGGTCCATTTGCCGCCTCAGCAATTATTTTCGCTTTTATTTTTGGTGCATTGGTTCTCGTAATTTGGTTCTCGAGTGCAGCAGGTACTAAAATTGTACATTCTAGCTCCATGATTTCATTATCTTTTATTTCTGTGGCGTTTCGGAAACCTACTACGGTTCCATTTTTAGACTTGTGATTCCGAACAGAATCAACCGGGATTCCTTCTTTACTGTAGATTGAACCCTTGGAATCCGAAACTGCGATTATCTTTGCCCCCATCTCCGCTAATAGTTGAGCAGCGAATTGTCCAGCATTTCCAAACCCTTGGACAGCGACAGTTGCATCTTTCAAATTAATACCAAGTTTCTTAGCTGCTTCTCGAACGGTAATTGACACCCCTCTTCCTGTAGCTTCGTTACGTCCCAGTGATCCTCCAATTGCAAGAGGTTTGCCTGTAATCAGTTCCGGTTGCAAATAATTGCCCTTGAGTGCCGAATACGTGTCCATTATCCAAGCCATTTCTCTGCCTCCAGTATACACGTCTGGAGCAGGAATATCAGTCAGTGGACCGATGATATCTGAAATAGAGTAAGCATATCTCCGTGTAAGCCTTTCAAGTTCGTCTTGAGACATTTCCTTGGGATTGCAAATTATTCCACCTTTTCCGCCTCCGAATGGAATGTTTGCAACGGCACACTTCCAAGTCATCCACATCGATAATGCCTTAACCTCATCAACGGTCACCTGTGGATGATATCGGATTCCACCCTTGTAAGGACCCCGTGCTGAATTATGTTGTGATCTGAAACCTGTGAACACCCTTATGTCTCCATTGTCCATCTTTGCGGGTAACGAGACTGTCAAGACACGGCTGGGACTCGCTAGAATATCTCTCATGCCTCTATCAAGTTGCGCAAGCTTTGCGGCTTCGTCTAACTGTCTTACGGCTACCTCAAACGGGTTTAGCGATTCTGACATCTGATCATCTGAAAAATTCTGGCGTATTTAAGTGTTCAATCTTGTAATCCCCCGCCGCCGCTAAACCCCTGCATATCGGTAGAACTGATTCAGTTTTTTTCATGTAGCTTTCTAGATATCATGCTTCGGAGCGAATCATCAGAGAGATTTTGATAATCAATTCCAAGCGACTTTGCAATTACCTCGAGTTTCTCTCTTTCAGAAGAAACAGGAACTATCGCTGGCCCAATAAGAGAGTTGCTTGTGGGCAACATTTCGTTTTCTAGATTGCTCCTCACCTTGTGATATTCTCCTACTGCTCTGCCTATCGTTCTAGAAAATGAAGGCAAGTTTTTTGAACCAAAGAAAAGTATGATAAAGAGAAAGATAATTATGAACCACTCAGTACCTGCAATGTCCATTACTATCACGGAGAAAACCAATCAAAAGTAACCTCCTTTTAGTATTAGATAGACTCTACTCCCTTATTTTCCTTAGCTCATTGGTTTGGTATAAAATCGAAACCAGGCACATAATGACGAGATTTTTGTCGAGACTAATGTAAATTTTTAAAGGTGAATTCCTCTTTTTGAGTATATGATTTACAGAAATGTCAACCTGAATGTTCTCACCAAACTCACCGAATTCATTGATGAGCTAAACTATGAATCAGAAGATGGTTCCATAA
>JBKPHJ010000127.1:0-2338 GCA_046729835.1 Thermoproteota archaeon | reverse complement strand
AAGATATACTATCACTAACTTAGGAAAATTGGTCTTAAGCCTTGCAAGACAGATTGAAGAAAGATCAATAGTCGAAAGTGGCAAAATGTATGTCAGGACCAGTCACAATTCCATCGAAGAGTTTAATTCGCACAAAATAATCCAATCCCTTGTTAGAGAGGCAGGCATGCCTTTAGAACAATCACAGAAAATTACCGAAGAAGTGGAGAATAAGATCTACAAGTTCCAAGCCGCTTATCTCACGTCATCACTTGTTCGTGAAACAGTCAATTCCGTGCTCGTTGAACATGGCTACGAGGAGTACCGCAACAAGATGGCTCGGCTAGGCATGCCTGGTTCTGATGTACTTGAGCTCGTAAACAATGTCGACAGGATTACAAATGGTGTAGAAGAAATCTTAAATAATGCTGCCATGTCAGTATTTTCTGAGCATTTACTTCTAAATACTCTGCCCAAGGATATTGCAGACATGCATTTATCTGGTGAGTTTAACATATCTAATGCTGGTGTCTGGGGTCTAGTTCCTGATGTTTTGTTCTTAAACACAAACGAATTCGCAAACAGATTCTTGGACTTGAAGGGCAAGTTCCTGAATGTATCAAGGATCAGATTTGATGAACAGTCTAAATTTTCAGCAGAAATGCAAGTGCTTATCTCCTTGCTGAGTAGGGAGGCATCGTCGGAGATAGTACTTGAGGGCATTACAGAAACTCTCTTGAAGAATGATTTAGATCACGAAGAATTTGTATCATATTTCGCGAAATCTCTAATTTCGTCATCTGCTGCTGGTTCCTATTCTGAAGGCTTACCTTTCTTTACTATTTTATTGCCTACTAGTATACTCGATAATAAAATATTCCAGGCTTTACTCGAGGGTTACATCAAGTATACAGACCTAACGCCATTACCACGGATTGGTCTGGCATTAGATTACAATAGCAATCCTGATGCCTTGAACGAAGAATCAGGACACATATCTTCAGCGCTTAGGTCAGGTGGCAAAATATCTATCATGCACAATGGAAAACGGACTAGCAATGGCATTCGAAAATCATTGGATGCAAAGGACACTCGGAGTGTTGCATCTTTACAGTCTCTTTCAATCAACCTTCCAAGACTCGCATATCAGTCAAACAGAGATGAAACATATTTCAGGGCCAGACTTGCGTTAGCGATAAAACCAGCTTTGGAAGCGATACACATTAGAAAAAAGAACATTCTTGACGGAATCAGGAAGGAACTGCTCCCTGTTCTAGGAAGTGCTAATTTTGGAGATTTTGGCACGACCAATATGATAATCAACCTTACTGGACTAAAGGAATCAGTGTATGACATATTGGGATATAGCCACAATTCCATTGGAGAGGATATTTTGAGAAAAGTGCTCAAGACCGCAGCTGACGTTGCTTCAGAACATGGGCGGCAAATGGGTAGCGAATCGGTAGGGATCTCAATGATAAATGATGATAGTAGCGCGAGATTTTCAAGTTTAGATTCAGATAAATACGGCAAAACCCTGCTTGACAGCAGTGCACGATCCTCAAAGTATTCACAAGGGATTACTCTGAGTGGACAAGAACTTCTGTCACAGGATTCCAATCAGGTGTTGGGGGAATGTACATCCATTGATAGTCTTCTGAGTGGTGGATTATCAACCTCATTAGATTTAACCGAGACTTCTACAACAGGTGAGACCAACAAGGCATTAATAATCGCTAGTACTGGTCTTGCATTCTTCAAACCATTCATGAGATCCGTGATCTGCAGAAGCTGCAGTAGACGCTATATCGGGATAGATGTTCAGAAATGCGAAGCTTGTGGATCCGTCTATTTTATGACGTATGGAGTATAGAATTTAACGGGTAGCTACAAATTCTGGATTATAAGATTTAGAAAATTGAGTTCATGACGAGCTAGACCTTGTTTGTTTCAGCTGTATTTTTTCGAATATAATTATTTCCCGCTTCATAGGAACATAGTGCCAATGTACCGTTCGTTTGAGGCGTCGTCATCTATAAAAGAACATCATATGGCAAGGTCGTCATATAGTTATTTTCTCTTTGAGATGGCAAGTACAAGATCCAAACAAAAAAGAAAAAAAAGTGTGTGTGTTTTATTACGGAATTGATCTACTGTACAGCTTTCCTTCTAATGCTAGTTTGTACATCTCTGCTACGTATGGGTTCTTGGCTGGTGTTTCTGCTCCAAGTTCTACTAATCGTGCGTATACCCTTACTACATACGCTAGAGCACCCATGAAAGCTACGACAACTCCCATGTTAAACATCCAGTGGTTTGGAACTGCAAATATCTCTTCTACAAACCAAAAGTGCCACAA
>JBKPHJ010000126.1:0-2751 GCA_046729835.1 Thermoproteota archaeon | reverse complement strand
TTAACATCTGCATATTCTCTAACAGCTGAAACTGCAGTACTTGTTGCAGGTCCTACAATGATTTTTGCACCTTTTTCATGTAATTTTTTTATTGCTACTAAACTTTCCTCTGGACTTGTCTTTGAATCAGCCATTAAAAGCTTGAAGTATGATGAAGAATTCATTTCTTCAAAGTGCTTGTTTACTTCATTTTCAGCATTTTCTAAAGCTATCTTGACAGATTTACCAATAGAGGATAAGGAGCCCGTAAAGGGTAAAATAGCACCAATTACAAATTCCTTTTTTCCATAGTCGTTGTTGTTAAAGAGTAAAGAATTAGAATTCATAATAAAATCTTTATTCTTATCACCACTGAAAGCATTTGTAAAATAAAAACCTGCAAATATCAGAAAAGATGTTAATGTAACAGAACCAATGAGAACCTTTTTGGAAATTCCATTTCTAACCTTTGTCACAATCCTGAAAATGAAGCCTTTCGAATGCCATTTGATAGAGTATCTAAGATACCATATAAGACCGCCTGCAATTAATAAATAATGTGCAGACAGTAATAACGCAGACATCCATAATTGTTCAACAAATGCCGTTAAAACAATAATTGCAAACCAACTATCTCCAATAACTATTGCTAAAAGTCCAACTAACTCACATATCCATGGAATAAAGTGATGTCTTTCATTCTTTATTCCAAGGAGAACCATCAACGCAAGAACAGTTAAAACTGAATTCAAGGTAGGATATGCTATGGTGACAACAAAGAGCATAAGACCTCTAAAATTTGATGTTTCTGTATTCTCAAGAGTCAAGTTTAAGATGTATATCAAAAATAAGCCTGTACTAGAGACTATTAGAAAAAGGAATTTTTTGTTGGTAGTATGACCAATCTTCCTGTATACTATTGTTAATCGATATATCAGGAACCCGTATGCAGATAGCAAGAACAAATCTGCTAAAGAAGGTACTGGTGATACAATGTCAAGCACTAATTCATAATATGCCCATATTATATTTGCGATAAACCAGAAAACAAGACCAAGTGCTAGAAGAATATTAGCCTTATCTACTTCTCCTTCTTCTTCTTCCCTATCCTTATCCTTGATGAGAATCATTGCGGAAAGTCCTACAGCAATGAATGAATTTATTATCAATATCCAATTGGGATAGATTACTTTAATGTCTGGCTCGGCAAAAATAATAAAGGAGTCTCCTATTACTATTGTAATAATAACTCCTAAAAAAAGTATATAGGATTCAAATTCCTTTTTTATGATTATTGTTATCGATTATAAACTCTTTCTTATTAAAATAAATTTCTAAAAGGGAAGAAGATGCTATAGAATTAATTAAACATGCAATATCGTTGAACATAGGATTAAGAGACCTTGCAAATTTCTGTGTTAGCCTTGACATGACATGTTAACTCCTACTTTTGTTTTATCCATCGTAGCAGTGCCTTTTATTGTGCTAACGGTGGCCAAAAGTTGGAACAGAAGCTGTATCTAAGCTTCATGGATCAGGAGCTGTATCTATTAAAGATGACAGAATATATGTAATAGGAGGAGGACCAGAACCAGGGTTGAGTGTTATTGGTGCAAATGACATATTTCATATTCGATGAGTGTAAAGAGTAGATTTTTAATATTTTGTCTCACGGGTAGAATTTATTTATAGCTTGTGACAGTGTCACACAAATAGTCACATGTTGGAAACATTTTCACTCTCAGAGAGGGAGAGATATCTAAGATTTATTTTTGTTTATAGTAGCATAGTAAGTATGAATTTGTCGATACTATTATTCAGCTGCTCTTTAACCACTTCTGATGTATTTCTACAGCTTCTGCAAGTCTAATTTCTTACCAACAAGTATAATATTTTTCAGTACTGTGTAAACCTAAATCATATACTATTATAGAGTCATTTGACCTTAAAGTTTCAATAAAATTATAAAATATGTGTTCGACTTCTGGATGCAATCCATCTATCGAAACGAGTATTCTCAAAGTATGCAACCCCCCCCTTCTTCATAAATTAGAAGAAATGCTTATCGTCTATAGAAATGTTACTGGTATATTGAGATCCGTAAGTCTACCCGAATCATATACTGTGTAGTCCTATAGCAGGCGGACAGTCTTGCTAACAGTCCAGATTTGTTCTTTCTGACTATTTACATGGACTATTACCAGCTAATATCTTTTCAATGGTTTTCCTTGTGCTGTGAATGGAACGAAACAACATCACATTTTTTATTGTTGATTTAGGTGCGAAGGGGTAATTACACCTGTTTGTTGCAGCAAATTCAATTATCGAAGATATTGACCTCGCCATAATGATTTCGCGTTCGCCACAGCTTCATAGTAGTTCCGGCCCCAGCCCAGGTAAAGCTTATCCTAACCCCAAATCGATTTCCTTCCCACAGCCACCTAGATTCGCGTCAGCTAGAATCGTCGTAAGTTGTATCCTGCCGACACAACCCGCATCGTATCTTCCCGTCATACTTGTCGGCCAACTCCTTGCCTAGCGGTAGTCTGTCAGATAAAATTACATCTAACAATTTCTCGTTACATTTGGCACATCTTAGCCTCCTGAACCCGCTTGGAAAATTCCGATCTTTATCTAAGACCAATAGTTCCAATTCTTCTTGAACTTTTTCCTTAGTGTATTCTGCTAACAGTTCTAATATCTCGCTATTCGTTAGATAACCTCTCTGGTGGTAGACACCGATTAATCTTTTAATCTGTCTCTTATACACAT
>JBKPHJ010000125.1:0-1208 GCA_046729835.1 Thermoproteota archaeon | reverse complement strand
ACACATGTTAGAGAGTAAATCAACAAGATCGTAATAGAATGGATTGAGGTCGATATCTGATTTCCCATAATCGGTATATTGTAATTTCGGACTCCACAAATTAACTAAAATTATGCTCCTTTCCTTCTCTGGCCTACCATCCTCACCATGAGAATATCCGCACTCTTTCAAAAGACCCTTTATGCCATATGCCTGCTTCTTAGCACCGCTTTTGGTAGTCCATTCAAGTAGATAGCCATCGGAGAATGAATGGTAATGGTTTGGAGCGGCATTAATTCCTTCACAATACAGCAGGTAATATGGTAGACTGTATGTGTGTATAATTGCAGTCTCTATTATATATGGAACGCAAGTATCAGTAGCACTCTTGGATATATCTGATTTATTATCGTGGTTATCAGAGTAATAATATCCAATCTTAGTCTTGTATTTTATATGCTTAGGATGATACCCGAGCTGATTAGCTCTTGCGTATAGAGCTTGTTCTCTACTCTTAACGCTAAATGGTAATAGATCTCTTTTTAATACGGATGGGTCAGTAGGTGGGCCCATCATATGACGAAGCCTTAGAAAAATGTCACGTATCTTCCGTTCACATTGTTTTTTTGGTAGTTCTAATAGTTGACTAATAGGAATAAGTAGATCGTCTCCTTTCTTAAGTAGACTGCCCTCCTTGAAATGACTTGTGAGAATATCGTATAATATCAGACTTTTATCTTCAATACCATAGATCAGATTTTCAAAAGTTGTTAGGTCTGACCAATATATACTTGTAAGTCGTTTACTATTGGTGTTGCTAATGGACAGCTTTTGGGTTGCAGGTAATGTAACATTCCAGTACCCATTATCATCAGTAACGGAAGTCACTACGTTAAAGTGAAAAGTGATATGAGTATTAAGTAGCGCATATTTTATGAGAACGAGCCTTATGTGAGCTAAGTCTATTACATTATCATTATAAGGTAAATGTGTCTCAACCTCAATAAAGTTATCATTTGTTCCTGCTAATGTCTTTTTTACAACAGTGCAAAAATTACGTCCTCCGATCTTATCCACTACTGCCCTGATCTCAAACTCTTCTCCAGCACCATTTCTTATGATAAGCGGTTCGTTCCATACTTTACCATTGTATTTTGAGCCTAGAGCGTAAGGGATACCTACTTCCTCTTTCAGAGCATCACCCTGCAAACCTCGACTTATCTTGAAAA
>JBKPHJ010000124.1:0-1039 GCA_046729835.1 Thermoproteota archaeon | reverse complement strand
TTGCATCAGGATCTGTGGGACTGTAATGTGTTTTATTGCTTAAGAATTTTCCTTTGTTCTGATCAGATGGCATGTCCTCATACAGTTTTGATTGGCGCTTGTATCTTGTATTGAGTTCTTCGAGTTGTCTTTGCTGCTCATTTTTATTACCATCCATTTTTTGCTCATTATCACTTGCCCTGTTGATCTTTGCAGGTCTGCGCGGCTCTTTATTAGCTCTTATATTTTCAAGCAGATATTCTTCAATGGAACTGTCTACTTTTTTCACCTCAAGACTGTCTTTACTTGCATTGGCTTTTAGTAATGCGCCATCGACTACTTGCGTGTTTCCTGCTACCATGCCGCTTTCCACACACAGGTTAAATACTTTTTCAAATAATTTTTGAAATACTTTTTCGCCATACAATTGTCTTGTTCTGCTGATAGTTGAATGCCAGGGCAATGATTCATCGATATCATACCCCAGAAATAAACGAATGGCTAAACTGTCCGCACAAAATTCTATCAGCTTACGATCGCTGGCTATGTTGTTGATATAACCTACCATGCAGATCTTGAAGAAGACCACAGGATCAATACTTTCCTGTCCTTCTGTTCCATAATACTCTGTGGTTTCTTTATATAACCAGTGAAGATCAAGTGCCGAAAGTAAACGGCGATAAAAGTTATTTTCAGGAACAAGCTCTTGCGGTTTACACTGTAGAGCATTTTTGGAGTGAATGTTTTTCTTCCCTGCATGTTTGGTATGCATCAAAAATTATTCTGCATTTGCTACATTCACATGGTGTTGATATCTTAGTTGTGCAACAGACACAAGAGCTTTGCAATAGCGGAGCTGAATTAGCTTATTGAACTTTTTGTAATTCTATTCTACACCTGCAATAAATTTGAGCAGATTTTTTTTAAGCTCTCCAACCATCGCAAAGCGAAGAAAGGTTGCTCTCGTATCGCCC
Organism: Thermoproteota archaeon; assembly: GCA_046729835.1. Lineage (GTDB taxonomy): Archaea > Thermoproteota > Nitrososphaeria > Nitrososphaerales > Nitrososphaeraceae > TH5896. The sequence continues at coordinate 86 of JBKPHJ010000124.1, read as the reverse complement.
CGCCATATCGCCAATGTAATGTTAGCTGCATATTCTTCTGTCTGCCGCATTTCAAAGTCTGCATTATTACTTAGTCAAAGTAAAAC
>JBKPHJ010000123.1:0-13846 GCA_046729835.1 Thermoproteota archaeon | reverse complement strand
ATATGTGGCAATAGGTTTCCCTTACTAACTAATAGCTGTAATTAGACCTTCAATGACACTCAATCAGAAAAATCAAATTCATGTTAGAAGTATAAAAATCCTACGCCGTCTGAACGTAACTTTGGATCCTTGTACCTATCTAACCAAAAAAGTCGGTTCTCTTCCACTCAAGATATCAATAATGTTCTGAGCCGCTATTTTTGACATTCTTGAACGAATCTCAAAAGTAGCACTTCCTATGTGTGGCAACAGCACAACATTCTCCATTCTAATAAGTGGACTATTGGGGTCTAGTGGCTCCTTTTCAAATACGTCTAATGCTGCTCCACCGATCCACTCACCTTTTATTGCCTTAATAAGGCTCTTCCCCTCAACTACCTGACCACGAGAAGTATTAATTAGAAAGGCCGTATTTTTCATTCTCTTCAGCTTTGATTCATCGATTAAATGAAAGCTTTCCGCATTCAGATCCACGTGTAAAGAAATGTAGTCACTCTCCCTTAGAAGAGTATCCATGTCTACGTATCTGGCCCCTATTTCAGTTTCGACTTTCGGCTCAAGTCGTCGCCGACTGTGATACAGGATATTCATGTTGAATCCTTCTGCTCTTTTTGCTACTGCTTTTCCAATGCGGCCCATACCGATTAGACCCAATGTCTTGCCGTATACATTGGATCCTAGAAATAGATCTGGTGCCCATCCCACGGTCCATTTTTTTTGTCGTACGAAGTTATCTGCTCGTACTATTTTTCTTGAAATAGCAAGCACTAAAGCGAAAGTCAGATCGGCAGTTGCGTCAGAAAGCACTTCTCCAGTATATGTAATACAGATCCCCCTTTTTCTCGCCTCTTCCACATCTATGTGATCATATCCAGTGCTCAGTGTGCTGATCACCTTGAGTTTTGGTCCAGCTGCCTCCATAACTTCCTTATCGATACGCTCAGATATGCTGCAGAGTATTGCGTCTTTATTCACTATATTTCTTAAGATTTCATCTCTAGGAGGCGAGGCTGGTTTCTTATTCATTGTTACATGAAATTTTTTAAATAACATAGTAGGACCAGGTTCCAGGATTTTTCTCGTAATGTAAACGGATTGTTTATATCTCGACCGGCTAGTCACCTCCCTACTCTTATGAATAGATTTGTGTATTTTTTCATTTTAGTTGACCACTATTTATTTTATTTCTAGTATCTTATTTAGTATCAATTAAATTTAATTTCCACTTTGATCCTCCAAAAGTTTAGATATGTAGATTCTGTATACTAATAATACCATTTTAGGATTTTGACGATATCTAAATTCATGCACCTCTGGCTCAAAACAAAAGACATCAAAGCCCAACTTAATGGATATATCATCAAATTTGCCCCAGCTGTACATAGTTCTAACGAAAAGCTAGATTAGATAATTAAGAGAGGCCGATGCGCTATTTACTTTCCATGCACGCTGGCAAATTCCCATTATGCCTAAGCATGTAATCATCTAGAAATTCTCTTTTCAAATTTTCTAAAGAGTCATGGCTGGCCAGATAGCTGAACCTCTTCCCCTTCTTTATGCAGGGGTCTAGGAGAGAATCTAGCAACGATTTTTTGAGGTCCTGGGCGCTTCCCACGTATATTATCTTCATGCCAGCATGGACTTTGAATAATCCCGGAGCTTCAGGAACGACAGAAGTAATAGTTGCTTGATCGAGATCTAACCACATTGACCATTCAGTGCCAGTAGTACCTGAATCGGTTTTATCACTAGCATTATTAGGTGAATTCATCTCCAAAAATCTTTCTTATACTTTTGTGTATATAATTGATACTACCATCAATTGTCAAGATGTTACCTTTAATGTTGGGTGAATTGAGATACTCTATTGTTGTTTCCATAGAGACTTGCCATTTCATCCATGTCCTTATGCAATTCTAAATAATCTCTTCCCTTCGTGGTTGTTCGATATGTCCTGGTAACATGGTCGTACTTTATGAGCTCCTGTTGCTGTAGTAAAATAAGATAGTCTTTTAGCTGATTATAGTTAACCAAACTTTTGTACATGATGTGTGATCTACATTCTCCATTTATCCCATTTGCTGCGTTCAATATAAGTCCAATAATATCAGTCCTACTCCTATACTTCATACTAATACTCGGTCAAAACAATCGTGAACACTGAGTATTTAAAGTGAATTAAAGTGAGTACTAAACCTAAGCTTCGTTTTTTTATTACCTTATATTAATGAGATCCTAAACACAATATTCGAAACTTTGTAAAATCTAGTTCATAATATTCAAGTGAAATACAACAGTAATTGTATACATATGACATGGATGACATTAAACCTCTCCACTTAGTAATAATTCTGTCCAAGAGTAAGTGGGACAAAATCGTACATTCGATCGTTAAAACATTATACGTGTCATTTTTTATCTCAGTTTGTGGCAGACATAACTCTCTGTACTTATTATGTTCAATTTCCGATTGTATAAAGCAATACAAAATATTTCACAAGCTCATTTAAGCCCAATAGTAAAGAATCAAGATGGTGTACGCTAAGGTGAGAACAGAAAAACACATGGATGACAAACGTATTATTATTATGATAGCGGCATATTTGCTAGCTTCTACCGCAATAGTTTCTAGTTACGGTATATCTGCGTATGCGGAACCTGGAAGAGAAGTGAAACCATCTTCATCAGATGCAATGTTTTTTAGGGTCCTGAAAGGAGATTTGAACGTATGTACAGCAGACTATAAGTATAATATTACAGTATGTCAGATGGTTATGAAGAAAGGTGAACTCTCGCCGTACGGTAATGGAAGCGTAACCAATGCAAACAATACAAACACTAGTAATTACCCTCCACTATCGAGCAATCCAGAAATGGTCCTTACCGAACAAGATCTGCAAGAGATGCTGACCAATCATTCGTTGGGCACCTTCGAACGGGCCAAGTATGGTTTGTCTAATAACACTGGCCCTAGTAACGCAACCATTGCTGAAAATCTCACTAAGATTTATGTTGATGGATATTCACAAATCAAACCTGTAGTCAGTGAGCAGCCTCTGGAAGATGCGATTCTTAACAATACCTCCTTACAATCGCCTATGGATGGTAAATTTCAACCCCTAGTCACTGAACAGCCGCTGGAAGATGACGTTCTTAACAATACTTCTCTACAATACCCTGTAGATGACAAGCAACCTCAGCAGCGTTCCGCAGATAACCAAAGGTTAGTTAATGAGGCTCATCAATTCAAAGAGGACCTAGGGCAGAATGAAGTGCTCGACAATCAGGATAACTACCAGGGACCTACCCTAGATCAAGATAGCTCAGTACCTCCCGAAGATACCGACAATTCCAAAGCGGACACAAGTAATTCATACAGTAGCATTCCCATTGCAATGTCGTCACCTCTTACAAAGAATAACTGAGTACTCTGAACTGATTTAATGAATACGTTCTATAATAATTTGTTTTAGCCTTATAAACTCCTGCTCACTTATAATGCCGTCATTTTTTAATTTGGCTATCTTTAACAGCTCATCAGCAGGTGAATCTACTGGACGGAATGCTGATATATCATTATTGAATGGTTCTGTGATAAATCGTTGATTCTCAGGCAAGAGATTTCGCTTACTTTTCCTCGATTTAATTATTAGGACGAGATTAGCTGCTTTGTTTTTAGGAATATGCTCTATCAACAATTCATTTTCACCTTCAGGTGTTTCTGTTTGACTAAGTGCACTAAGCTGGTTATCATCCTGTACTCGCCTAAAACTGAGCCTAACACTAGTAGAAATGAATGTGTTTTCTTGGAATACGTTAGTGATGCTTGTGTATGGAATTCCAATGATGTCTTCCTTCAATCCAAGCAGAGAGTTATTGCGTAGTATCAGCCTTCTATCAGTAGCATAAATAATATTTGGTGAAAATCGAAAACCTACAAATCTTATCTTACTCTGTCTTATGACCAATAATATGGTTTCATCTACCTCCAGCATTCCACTTATCTCGTTGATCTTGTACAAATCACCTTCATCAGTTATGGGCTTAAACGTCATCGCAGGATCCTCGTCAATATCGATTACTCTCCTAGCTCTGAACCCGAAAAGCACAAGTGATATTCTGTTCCTTTTTGTATTTAAGCTCGTGACCAAACTGCAATGAACAACAAGGCTAATAATTTGCTATTACTTCAGAAAATGATAATCATTGTTGGATTATCCATTTGATTCTTCCAAAGCTCAATTATCAAGACGAATAGCAGGTTATTATGATGTTAAGTTAATCTAACTGAAGCAGCAGATTCAAAACCTAATATAATCGACGCCATTTTCTCATATCTTCAACTGATTTGTTATACTAATTATGCATCTGCGTTTTCATTATATTACAGAACATATCTCTATCATATTTATCATAACTTTGTGAGATCATACGAGAGAATTGGCAATCAAACACCAGCGGCGGAATGCGGAATCTAGATTGATGGACAGAATAATGAGTAACTATAATTCAAAATGCAAAAAATGAGTAGAAAGATAAGTAGATGGTTCATTGGTGGACTCGAAGCTGGAAGAAATTTTCCAATTGAAATAGAGCCATTCTCGAGTTGACGGTTGTAATGATCTAATAGTTATCGATAGACAATATTTCCTAGATAATGAAGATTTAGTCCGTGACTGGGTATTAAATAGGAAGAATCCATAACTTGTTTCCATAACCTTTGGATAGCTTGTTATATCTCAAATCACTTCTCAATTTTTGTAAAAATGGTTCTGACGTTGACTTGTCTAAAATGTAGCCACGAAATTCAGTCAAATACCCTACCAGACTATGCCAACGGGCCACAAAATGGGTTAGATTGTTAGAATATAATAAATTTAGAACTATGTCCCGATGGTTATCACTCTTTTTACTAAGTCGAGTGTCTAGATAAAGCTACCAGCCACTTCTTTAGCTTTTTTGAATAACGGCTTGATGTCTGCGGTATATTTAGTAGCGCATACTTGTTGAGCAATCCAGAATCGAGTTTCGTCATCCATGATAGCATACATGTATTTCATGTTTCCACGAATCTTTACATATAACTCATCAGTACGCCAAGCGTTACCCAATGACGGTAATTTTATCTTTCAACATAGCTCTGCATCAGAGTAACATACTTACGAATCCATTTGTAAACAGCGACATGACTCACATGAATGCCACGTAACTCCAAGAATCGCATCACATTACGGAATGATTCACCGGTAAAGTAAAGCTGCATAGCAGACGTATTCGCGTCTGGTGGAGCTCGCATCTTTTCGAATCCAATGTTAAACGAGAATAGCTTACCACAGTCTTTACACAAATATCTTTGGATATTATACTGTTTGTTCCGTCTTATAGCTTTTTTGACGATGTGTTCTGAGTTACAGTAGCGGCAAGCTAATGTCGATATCGGTTGTATGACTAGTTCTTGCTTTACGGTTTCGCGGATAGCAAAACTGAATTCAACTGCGTAAATGTGTTTGCAGTGTATACCACGAAACTTATGGTCGGCGCACGAGCAAATCCAGCCCAAATCTGTTTGACGAACTTCATATTTGCCGTTGCCGGATTGAGATTTGACAAAGTATCTTGATTGATTAATGCGTTTAATCGCTCGCTTAGCTGTTGCGATAACTTGTCCACGTGTCTGTCCTTCATTCGTCTGATACATCGGTCGATATGTATATCCAGTGATAACTATATATATGTATCGGCCGATATATTAGTCGATAAATAGTGGGATTAATGACGAGAGTATCGTTAGCAAAGAAGGGTACAAAATCTTTGAAAACTACGGTTCCAGAAGGTATTGCCGAATTTCTAGAATTAACCGATAAAGATGAAATTGAATGGAAGATGCAAGTTCATGATCATGAAAGATTAGCCCTGATCAAGAAAAATAACACTTTGAAGAAAGCCACGGAAATCGCTACAGAATATGCGGACGTAAAAGTAGTTAATAAAAAGAAATGAAAGCTTCAAAACAAGATGCAAGTCAGAAGGTGGAAAAGTTTATCAGTCAACTAGAGAGTCACGAGATAATTATAGATCCAAAAGCACAAACAATTACACTCAAACGGACGCTTGACAACAGACGGATCAATCTATCTGAATTACTATACGAGGGTATTCAACACTATCAAACCATGCGAGATGATGCCAGACTACGAGCAACTTTTGCTGAGTTATGTCTTCAATATATTCAGCGTGGTTATACATATGGTGTTATTAAAGAAACTACTGGGTTATCGAAAAAGCTAGAAGTATTACAAAAAACGAATACACAACTTAGAAACGAAAATGAGACGTGTAAGAAAAAATTGGCGCGTCTGTCTGCTAACTATTTGACATTGCAGGGTCGATATGAAGAATTAGACCAAAAATTGAATAAAGCGTTTAAACAGAAAAATGGTGGCGGAGTCTGATAAAATGTGAGAGATGCAATAAATGCTTTATAGACGAAGAATATGACTCACATGATTGTTCACCAATACTTATTGGAAATAAAACTATTCCGATCGATTATTACGTGATAACTAAAGAACCCATGTATAGTCGAGAGACCATATTAGCTATGGGTTTAGACGGAATAATGTATACATTGATTGTTCAGCCGGAATCAGATAAAAAGTCAGTATGCCCCGACAGTTAACAGCTTAGTTCAGGGCCCGTCTAGATTTGGAATCTCTGTTTTAGTTTTTTCAGAGTATTTAAATATCTACGTTATAATCATCCCAAGATTATCCAGTAAATCTAACTGTAATTCTTTCAGACTAACTAACTTGTTTAGTTCTTGTAAGAATTCTTTAGAAATAATGTTGCTCTCGTTGTCCATATGTACCCCCCAATACTATTTTATAAAGTCAAGTTTCGCTTCTTTCTTTGGCTGACGCTGTAGTTTCTTTCCATAACTTTCAATCGCGTTCAATGTCAGTTTATGCTTTTTCATTTGTTTTTCGAGACTCTGTAACTGTTTCTTCATGGGTTCTAATTGCTTTTTGTCTTGTTTAGCGGTTTCAAATCGCATTAAATTCACTGATAATTGTATGATGCCATCATTCATTGATATTAGATGTTTTCGAAGATCTTGAATTTCGTCGTCAAGTACAAAACAACTTTTTAATATAGACTCAATAAAATCATTATCTCGATTAAAGTTATCCAATAAAGCAGTAGCCAGTTTGGCCATATTTCCAACTGATGCATTGTCGGTGTTGGATGTATCTGTCTTTAACACAGCTATGCCAATGTGGTAGGCATTTCTACGATTTTTTAAATCATCTAACAATACTTTTTTGACGTCTTGATTTATCGACAGTTATTTTTCACCCCTCATTTTAGCATGTATCCATAAATCAATTGCTTCTTCTAACGCTTCACTTAGATTCCCTTTCTTGAATCCCTTGTAATCAGCAATCGCTTTTCTAAACCGGTCTTCAGTCTTGTCGCTAACGACCACATTCATCTTACCCATGTCATAGATATAAGAAGACACAGAGATATAAAGATATGGAGAAATGCTTATAGCTAAGTAATGCGATATAAAAATAAGAAGAAATAGAGACATGGAGATACAAGACTTACGTCAACAGCGTGGACAAATCATAGCTAAAGCTAAGCGAGCGATTAAACGAATCAACCAGTTTGCTTATCGAGTAAAATCACAAACAAACGGAAACTACTATCATGTCAAAGCTACCGACATTGGTTGGAAGTGCGATTGCAGCGATCACAAATTTCGGGGTGTGAAATGTAAGCACATCTTCGCTATCGAATTTAGCTACGCAATCAGGGAGACAGTTAGACAAGAAATTATTATTCAACAAATAACTGCTAATCTTTCGAAATGAAATACCCTTGAAATACAAGTCAATTGCAGCGGTTATTATTTTGGCCGATGCTTTTGCGTTTTCAAATGCTGGATTAAAAAGCAGACATAGTGTTGCATATCGCCGTATTTGTTATGACGGACACCGAATTTTTGATATGTCTGGCTGAAGCATTTTGGACAAACAATTTGTCCAAGTTGAATCGCTGCGGGATTAACTTCTTTTTCTTGAAGCGCTTGAAGTGGCTGTAAAATTGCATCTTGATAGATCTTCTTGCGAAGCAACTTACTGAACTGAACTGCGTGAATGTGCTTGCATTGCATGTGTGTGTACGAATCGATTTTCAAAATCTTTGCATTCACATGTTCATCCGTTGTCATATGTGTTAATTACGTTATACCATTGGTCGGGATTTGATTGCGATCTAACGCGATCTAACTTTGTATGCTAGTTTGTTTAATCGTTTGATAGATACAGCTACGGTGCTACGGTTGCCGATTGTATTGGCGATTTCCATTCCACGCATCTGCCTTGCATCTAATGTCATCTATTGATATCAATAGATATACAGCAGATGTAATCATTTGTGGAGTAGCATGCATTCTTTCAAATCCAATATTAAATGTAAACCATTTACTGCAACTATTGCAACTGTATCTTTGGATATTGCCAGACTTATTATGACGAACACCATGCTTGACCATTAGAGACTGAAGAGAGATTGTTAGAGTCTTGCAAGAAATACAGCGACCAGACATATCATTTGCGAATGCAACTAGAACCAAAGTTATGTATAGATTAATCAACTTGAGAGCTAATGGTCACATCTCTGGTAAGATGCTTGGTGCGGGTAAAGGTGTCTGGGTTTCGTGGAATAAGAAATGACTACTTCATAGTCCATTCTTTCTCAATCATGATATAACCAGGGTCTAATTTGGCTTTCTTCAGTCTGTGCGTACCATATGAAGCAAGTTTTGGATCTATCTTTATCTTTCTATAATAGACTTCCGCTGCCACAAAACGAATTATGCTATCCAACTATCTTCCCGTAAGCTAACTTATCTCGTTCCAAGCCGTCGAGTGTGTCAGCAACTTGCTCTGGATTGATACGTAACTTTGATATGATTTGGCTAGTTGTGCAACTGGGATTATTGCTTATAAATTCCGTGATTTCTTTTTTCGCGGCATTTCCATCCAATACTCGATATGTAATTATCTGCTGTCTAGTTGGTTTATTGCGCATAACTAATCTTCGAATTGGTCGTTTCTTACCTTTAAGTTTTTGTTTATACGCTGTTCTCAAGATTCACAATGTTTTACAAAATATATCTTATAAAGACGTCCGCAACTAATTCTTGAAAAATGAAATTATATAATTTATCTTTTATTTGATTTGATTTCTACTATCTTATCCATCCCATGTTGTTTGACTTCATTGCTTATGGATCCATTTACGATATCGACAATGGGAGTTATTCCGTCGTCTCCGTATGCTGCCAATGCATCGATAGCACTCATTCTAACTTTCTGGTCCAATGCTCCAAGTGCTGAATATTTTATTTTATCTATTTGTTCTTGCTTGTCTGACAATTTCTTTAATTTCACCAATGCCCTTTCGATAAGGGTGATTAATATACCATTCGTAAAATTGTTCTACATCATTTTTATCTAAGTCAAAAATCATCTGCATTAAATCTAATTCGTTAGATAAATGATTCTCAACGATCTTCTTCAATTCATCAAGACTATTCGCAGTTTTTATCAATCTCAACTGTCATCACCAGATTGTGGAATTGCATTCTAAATTGAGTGTCATTGATTTTTCGGGAGTTAAGTATGTTAAATGCAATAAATGGGATTGGATTAATTCTACATTAAGTTAGCTATTAACGTTTCTTTCTAGAACTTAATCGTATTAATTGTTTCAATAAATGAGCCGAGTTAACAGTGAGTGGATGAGGCGTTGAGTTAACAGAACCGTATTGCAATTTCTGTTGCAAACTCGGGAGTTCCGAGCTAGCGTCGCATGGGGGGTCGTGTAGTTGCAAGAAGGATGGTCGCCCAATTTCTTATTTTTGGCTATTGCAATTATATTCGCGTCGGATATTGTCTATTTTTGGTATAAACGACAGTTGACATCGCAACCAAGAAAAATCTTCGATATAATAATGGTAATATTTGGAATACTGGCATTCGTATTCTCAGACGTTGGGTTCTGGTATCGTATATTCATTATAATAATTCTGGCCGTTATCGGTGTTGCTATTCATATACTTTGGCCACGTATTACTCAACACATTATCTTTCGATCGCCCATAATCAAGCGAAAAGACAATGAAAGACAGCACGATAAACCAGTCGTTCCACTAGTTAGTATGTATTCGAGTGCTACTAATCAGCCATCGTGGAATGAAATATTCGCATCGACAAACAACGAAATTTGCATTCAGGGCATTACATTGGAAAGTCTTAACCATGTCAGACCAACTATAGAAAATGCATTACAACAAAACAAGAAGATCAAGCTACTATATTGTAACAAAGATACACGACTAATGCCCAAAATTGAAAAAGTGGTAGTCTCAACTAGTACTGCGGTCCGTATTAAGTCTGCCATTGACATGGCTAATGATATTCGTGATGCTTTGGGAAGCGATGACACAGCGAGATCTAACTTCGAGATGAGATGGCATCACGAGATTCCGACTATGAGTTTAGTAATAGTAGACCCCCGATCGGATTCTGGATCGATGCAGATTGAACCATACCCATACAAGACTTCACAAGGCGATCGGAAAGTATTCATAATAAAACAAGTAGAGCATCCAGATATTTTTGGAGTATATCGCGGTGCGTTTGATAAACTATGGAATGATGCTCATACGCCAACTTAGTCGATCTTATCTCTAAAGTAGTCACTCAAGATTGCTCTAGCCGATTCTGCAACTGTCTCAAGTTTTCTATTCTTTCTTTCTTTGTTTTTCGATTGAACTGTATAGTTCTTGTGAAACGGATAGCATAATTCTCTTCATTGCCATATATCGATATCGATAGATATCAATAAGTCATAAATATTTCAATATTTGATAGATTTCATTAGAACTTATATTTGTATGCGCTAATGGTAATTGGTCAAATATCAGAAGTTGAAAACTTAATCCAACCATGTACACGCTTAACGAGCGATTTAAGATCATTATTAGATTTATCGAGTTCTTCTTGAGCTATTCTTTGGAATTCGTCAATATGTTTTTTTGGTGGTATAAACTAGTCATACACTTTGGTGATAATTCGAATAGATTTATGCTAAAATCTTATATAAGACATCCCCACCCGAGTCGCAACGCTATCACCCGCTACGCAACATCAAGCCCGATCTCCCGAGTTTGCAACAGAAATTGCAATACGGCTCTGTTAACTTCACGGGCCCCGTATTTTGGTGTTAACTATTGGGTCATAACTCCGGTGATGAAGCATCTGGAAGCTTGTCGTCAATATGTTTCAACGTATTACCAATCACTCCAAATTTATCATCCATCTTATCGAGTTTATCGTGGATTGAATAAAGCTCGCTATTTGTGGTTCCGAGCGCATTGTTAGCTGCTTCGAAGCCTTTGGACATCTGTTCGGAAATGGAAGATAGATGAACAAAATTCCAATCTATTTTGGGGCCAGTATATCGCTCAATATCTGTTACGCTGTATATTGGGCCTTCTTTTCTTACGCGAATGTCATGGCTTTCGATATAATTTCTGAATGCGATAATATTAGAAGATGAACCACTAGCAAGCACTCTTACTCTCTTCTCATCTTCTATATTGATTGGGTCGGTTTTTACATCGAATCGTTTTGCCAGCCCGAGAACAGCGGGTCGTAAACCGACTTGAAAGATCTGTTCACTTTCGCCAGTGATGTAAAATATCTTATTAACCATGTTTCTTAGATTTCACACTTTCCGTCTTAAAAACATGCGTGCTACCAGAAACAAGCTGAATGGTCTTATTATCATCACTAACTACGTATTTGATACTATTTGGATTACCCAAAATCTCAACCACTGGTTTGGGTATTGAACTTGAATAACCCCGATTCTCAACATAATTAACACCGACTACAAACTCTTTGGCGTTTTTCTTCCATCTACCCACAACTATACATTCGAAATCTACGTATATATTCATATTGCTATTCTTGGGCGAATCTACGTAGATTCCGATAAGTTTATTAATCTACGTAGTTATACAATCTACGTAGATTTGAACAAACGTCAACAACTGGGTCAATTGATAGCACAAACATTCCGTGCGGTTAGACGCATAAATCAATCACGTTATTTCGTCAAGTCCCAATCCGGCAACGGTAAGTATGAAGTTCGCCAATCAGATTTGGGTTGGGTGTGCTCATGTGCCGACCATAAGTTTCGTGGTGTGCGCTGCAAGCACATTTACGCAGTTGAATTCAGTTTTGCCATTCGTGAAACCGTAAAGCAAGAATTAGTTATACAACCAATATCTCAATTAGCTTGCCGCTACTGTAACTCAGAACATATCGTCAAAAAAGCTATAAGACGGAACAAAACAGTACAGCATTCAAAGATATTTGTGCAAAGATTGTGGCAAGCGGTTTTCATTTAATATTGGGTTCGAAAAGATGCGAGCACCAGCTGATGCAATAACGTCTGCAATGCAATTGTATTTCACTGGTGAGTCTTTCCGTAACGTGCAGAAATTCTTGAAATTAGCTGGAATATCGGTGACTCATGTCGCAGTGTATAACTGGATTAAAAAATATGTTACTTTAATGCAGAGCTATGTTGAGAAGATAAAGCTACCAGCATTGGGTAACGCTTGGAGAACTGATGAGCTTTATGTAAAGATTCGTGGCAATATGAAGTATATGTATGCAATCATGGATGATGAAACGCGATTCTGGATTGCTCAACAAGTATGTGCCACCAAATATACTGCGGACATTAAGCCACTGTTCAGAAAGGCAAAAGAAGTCGCTGGAAAACGACCCAACGTCTTGATAAGCGATGGAGCTCCAAATTATAATCAAGCGTTCAAAGATGAGTTCTTTACGCGAAGAAAACCAAGAAGTCGACACATTCGACATATCCGATTGCAAGGCGACCATAATAACAACAAGATGGAAAGACTTAATGGAGAAGTCAGAGACCGAGAGAAAGTCATGCGTGGACTGAAAAAAGCCAATACATCGACATTAACTGGTTATCAGATATATCATAACTTTATGAGACCACATGAAGGCATTGCGAACATGACGCCGGCTGAAATGTGCGGAGTTAGAATCAATGGTGAGAACAAGTGGAAAACTGTTATTGAGAACGCAAAGCTACGACAAGATTATAAAAAAGAGAGACTATCAATTGACTAGTCTGATAACAATAAATCAAATCTACCAAGATGATTGTGTGAGCTTCATGAAGAAAATGAAAGATGAGCGCATGTTGGTAGATGTCATTGTAACGTCTCCCCCGTACAACGTAAACAAAGAATACGGAGCATACGACGATAATAAAACGGAAAAAGAATACTTAGACTGGCTACATAATGTTGCGAAAACAAGTCAGTTGATTCTGAAAGATGATGGTTCTTTTTTTCTCAATATAGCCGGTCGGCCAGCCGAGCCACTTCTCCCGTTCTTGGTGGTTAAAGAATTTGAGAAAGCTGACTACAAAGTGCAAAATACGATTCATTGGATAAAGTCTGTTTCTATTGACCGAGAAGACATTGGTAAGAATAACGGATTTCATAGCAATGACAACATATCGATTGGCCATTTTAGCCCAATAGTCAGCGAGCGATACTTAAATCCACTTCAAGAATATATATTTCATTTTACAAAAACTGGGGATGTAAAAATTGACAAATTGAGAGCAGGCGTCACTTATCAAGACAAGACAAACATTGGACGTTGGAAATCTGCGATACGTGACAAACGAGATAGAGGCAATGTATGGCTTATGC
>JBKPHJ010000122.1:0-8446 GCA_046729835.1 Thermoproteota archaeon | reverse complement strand
GTCATTAGAAGTAAATCTAGTTCATATCCACCGACGAATCCTTCAGAGATCTTAGCCATAGACGTAGAGCCTATCATTTCAATTATAAACAAAATTGATGCTACTCTTGTTAATATTCCAACAAGTATAGCAAATCCACCGACGACTTCAAATATCCCGATAGGAATCGCCATTTCAGGTGGTAAACCTATGTCTCCAAAAAAGCCTTGGGTCATTGCCGGATCTACAAGTTTAGGGATGCCATGTGCTATGAATGCTATTCCTGTAAGTATCCGCAAAGGTAATGGGCCGTACAAAGAGAGTTTTCTATTGTTCATGTTACATTAACTTATTGGCAATAGGATAAATATATTGTATACTTAGCACGGATAAAATTATAGTTAACAAGAGTGACCTTTTCATAATAATATAGCTCGGCTTTTTTTGCAATTACGTTCATAGTCTATGTGATGACACCCCTCATCATATGCGTACTTCTTTTACAGCAATTTCCAAATTGGAAAAAGCCAAAGGGCTTCCATAATGGAAATATGATTTTGTATTTATTTCCGACTTAAATATTAACTAATTTTAGTATAGTATATGTATGCAAAGCACGAAAAATCTAGAAAATACAACTTCGTGAAGGAAAAGACATTCATTAGTGAAGCAGGACAGCGATCACCAAAAACAAGGGGAGAAGTAGCAGCACAGGAGCAAATCAGGGTGTTGGGACAGGTTCTTGTAGATATCAGTCATACACATTAGATATCAGTCGGCCTAGATATCAGTCGTTCTCAATGTCACATACCAACTTTCCGTCACTATTGGCTTTGTTCATCTTGTATATTTGGTGAATTCCTGACTTGTCCGTACAGAATTACAAATACATCTTCTGGCCTTTTTTCTTCTGAATTGTAGCCATTACCACAGCTATGATCACCATTCCAAGTCTGTATACAGATTTCAAAATCTCCGTTTTCTACTAATTGGCTGGGATATTGTAGCGTGTATTCATTTCTGCCTGTGTTCATAAATCCATTATGACTGTAGATCTCATATCCGTATTGGTTTGTGAATATTTTAATATCTTGACTCGGTAGGTTTGTAGCTATTGTAAGATAGAGTTTCTGTTACGCGTTCCTTCGGTTTGGTGTAACCTCGGACTAAATTATTTTACCTCTGACTCTAATCATTTGCTTATAGACCGATATAGGTATTTGCATTCAATAACATTAGAATGTATCACAATTACTTAAAGAAGAAGAATAGGAACAAGGAAGACGATGAAGATATAATAGATTTAACCCCCGCCCCCCCGAAGTTAGATCTAGTCTGGGCCAGAATGATAATCCATCATCAGAATTAATTTTTGAAACCATCGTAGAAGATAGAGGTACTGTTTCAAGATTCTCTGATAATATAATATATGATAGCAGCGGAGGGGATGATGCAAAGTATGACCTGAAGGAGATACCTAAGAAAAAATGAAGATTGAAGGCTGGCGAATCGTTGAATCCATAATAAAATTAACAGATTCAGAAGATAGGAATGGAAGGTAGTAAAAAGACAATGACAATACACTTCTAACAATTGGTTCGAGTAAAAAGAACAGTTCTCTTTCATTTGCTCTCGAAAGCAACCTATCTTTCAAATTAGGCAGGCATATAATACATAGACGAACTATTGAAATTTTAAGAGACACTGAGCAAGGAATTAATAACAACTGTGTAGATGCAAAAAGTAGGAATCCTCGGAAAGTGAAACGTTTCATTAATAATTTCTTGATATCTTATGAAATTTATTCTGCTCCAGACGTAAAAACCATTTGTATGGAATGAAATTGCTGGAGAGGATTGGGAAATTTATCGACGTGCAGCTGAGTCCGTAAAGGAGATCCCCAGAAAGAAGTTTGAGGTATGAAAATAAGATGTATCGATTGTGGCTGCTCCCCAGACGAATGCAGTCACAGTAAATCGTCGACCGAGTGTCCTCATTGCCAAATTTTGAGATGCTGTTGTTGGTCTGTCATTCATGGGAATAAGAAATAATCCAAATATACCCCATTCCCAAGATTCATTGAAGGTCCGTAGAATAGCGCGTAGAAAGAGAGATGAAGAGAAGAAAGCATACCGAACAAAAGACAATGTTCTTCTATGAAATTAGATTCACGATGTATAATTAAGTCGGGGCATCAGATTTTTATGACTTTGGTGGATCAAAAACCTATATCGAAATTTGACTGAGCAATAATGTGAATCCACAACGTACATTATTATTATGGTTTAGACTTCAGTCTATTTCTGGACTGCCACCGATACTTGCAAAAATGCGATTATTTTTCTCATCGTTATTCTTCCTTATCCACTTGCCTTAGAGACCCAAACATTGGATTGTCTACGGAGCTGCAGCATCGCATCATGATTCTTATTGGGCACTTTATAAATAACGTGCGAAACCAGACCTGCGTATGTCGAATCAGATTTGCTCATGAATAACAGTATATTTCTCACAGTATAAGAATTAGTAAGGGATCAAAAGTATAGTTGTCGTATTTTGATCCGACGCTAGCTTTCAACTATTGCCAGAACTGCAAAGACAGTCTAAACGCATTAAATAAGTCGTCATGCGATCTCAAGTGCGAGGCATTTGGTAGTAACTGATTATACTGGAATGGATATGATAAGCTCAAATTGCTACAAGTGTGCTGCAAGGATAATTTACGGATTATTTCGGTCAAACATTCGGCAGCAATCAATATAAGTTTTCATAGCTTAATTAGAACATGGCTAATGGTACAAACAATCAAATCACAGAGCCTGTAGCTAAACTTTTACAAGATAAGAATTTTGTGTTCCTGTCTACGTTGATGTCCGACGGATCACCTCAAGTTACTCCTACGTGGGTAGATGTTGAAGATAATGTTATTCTCATAAATACCACTGAAGGGAGATTGAAGCGTAAGTATATATCAAGGGACCCTAGAGTTGCACTTTCTGTTACGGATCGCACTAATCCATATAATATGGTTACTATAAGGGGGAAAGTTATAGCACAGTCAAACCAAGGTGCAGATGAACATATTGACAAACTCGCCAAAAAGTACTTGGGTGTAGATAGGTACCCAATGAAATCGCCAGATGAAAAAAGAATTATCCTAAAAATAAAGCCAGATAAGATATATCATTTTCCATTTTCATGGGACCAAATATTAGGCCGATAAGAGTACAAAATTTATTACTACAATTCATATCGTCAGCTTCAGAATTTCCATGTAGTGGTTAGCATTGGAATCATTATTTGATTCGATTAAGGCTTTTCTTTAGATGGTTTCATAATCGGTACTTAATAGGAATCATTAGAAGTTATTAAGAATCTGTAGGCGAACCTCCCTAGATGGTCAGAATAAAAGCAAAAAAAGTAAAGGGGTGAGCCGTATTTGGAGAATGATATCGTCATGTAAGAAAATTCATTAGGAATCTGTTTAAATAATATACCATAGAATACCATAGTATGTGTGAGTTTATATCAGACTACGAATATAGCAAACTCTTCAAGAGAAGAATGGATAAGCTAGTCGAGGAAGAAGACCAGCAACCAGAGCTGGAGAAAGTAGAAGAGCAACCCTTAGTGGCTTCCAAGTAAAAGATCGGTATTTCAATACCCTTGGGTCCTTGCCAGGATGAATAAGACCATCCAGAACATCCTATATAATACAAGTTCTTTTGTAAGTACTAGACTTGTGTTTGAGTTGTGCGCGCAAAAAAGAAAGGACAGTAAGAAGTATGATTGAATAATACCTCCTCTCCTTAAATATTGGGTTACCTGGTGATTATAACTTGATATCCTCATTTCCATGCGAATATACGTACATATGTAAAAAATGTGGAACTAGATTTCAGTTGATCAAAATATCTACAAAATGATGTAATGTACTGTCCTTACTGTGGAGAAGCAAATGTTGAGCCTCATCGACTCATCCTCTGATAGAACATCGCTTTACTAGTACGGCTCTTTTTCCTAGTTTCAGACATTAAAGGCCGTTAGTTTTCAAATCACTTTCCTCCGATCAACTATCACCTAATGATCCTGTATGTACGAGTTCATCTCCATGGTAAGACCGCCAGCAGCAGATGATTCGTCGTCGTATACTACAGGGACTGTTGGTACATTGACACTGTCTGTAATTGAATTGAACCCATCAATCAGAATTTCAGACATTCTCCCTCAGGAATGCTAAAGTTTTTTCCCACGCATCTGCAGTTTCTTGTGGTGCATAATTATCATTCGATGGATTAGCAAATGCGTGACCCACTCCATCATAGATGTAAATCTCATTAGGTATGGCAATAGCATTTAATGATTCTTCAAACTGCCTCACCTCAGCTACAGGTATTGATTGGTCCTGATCTCCGAATATTCCGAGGACTGGCCATTTTATCTTTGATAGTTCCTGCTGATCGGTAACTAAATTACCATAATACAAGACGGTTGCTGCCAGAGGGAATTCTGGTTCAGTATTCAGTGCTAATTGAAGGGATTGCCCTCCACCAAAACACCAACCAAGAGATGCTATTCGTGATGAATTGACATTTTCTAATGAGGCAAGGTACCCGACTGCAGTCTGCAAGTTCGCTATAGCAGCAGAAGGATTATCTCTTACGGAACCGGCTAACTGTCCGGCCTGTTCAGGAGTCGTCGCCACAGTGCCATTAAAAAGATCTGCTGCTAATACAATATAACCTTCTTTCGCTAATTGATCGGCCATATCCTTTATGTTGTCATTCAATCCCCACCATTCATGGATCATAACTACTGCAGGAAGGGTTTTACCTGAAGCAGTAACATTAGTTGATGGAGAAGCTAGATATCCGGAAACATTGTCAAAGTAGTTAACAGACTTATTTTCCAGCTTCATTTCACTCTCTCTCACACCTAGAGATGAATTATCGGGTCCCGCATCTTCTGTTTCATTTTGTGCGAATGATCTTGATGTCTCAGATACAGCAAATGTGATGAGCGCCAACACCGAAATAGACAACATAATTGTGGAGGTACATGATCTGCTACTCTCCATATACCTATTATTAATACAGATAACTGTTTTAAGGGTATTCTATATAGTATATATAGCAGAGTAAACCAGACAAGTTAGTTTCATGATAATTAAATCTAACGAGCTGAATACCTGGAGAAAATATGAAGATCATCCTGTTAACATCACCCTTGCATATTTCAAAAAAAAGACCTGAAAATACACGGAAAGAAAAAGGCTTTAGATTGGCCTAGATAACACAAAATGTTGGTAAGTCAAATGCAGCACCATGAATTACTGAAAAAGTGCCTATGCATACTACTCATCATCTAATTAGTAAATTGAGACTCATTACGAATCTACGAATTTAAGTCTTAGATCATTGCCCATCATTTATTGAAGACGAATGTTTCAAATCCGAAGAGCGCTCGTTCTACCTGTCGAAAAAGGAATGTTGAATAGTTCCTTTATTGTTATCTTAATGTTCAGTATTACAGTACTTTTTTTAAGTTATTGTATCATTATTGGACCGTGCAAAGGAAGCCTAGCATATCCTGTTAATAGCTCAATCACAGATGATAAAGAATCGTCTATTAATTTGACTCAAGCTGCCAGGGACAAAGAAAGACCGTACAATAAAAAAGATGACCCCCTTAAACGAAAGATTAATACCTTTAGGACTGGAGACGTGTTCAGGATTGGCTTACTTGAAGTAGAACCAATTCATGTCGACCACTCTGTTCCAGGGGCATACGGATTTATAATATATACGTCAGCAGGTCCAATTGGATATACTGGAGATATCAGATTACATGGAACAGTTCCCCAAATGACTACAGACTTCATTGAAAAAGCAAAAAGTGAGAAATTGATTGCGCTTATAATGGAAGGAACTAGGATTGCTGACGATATGCGGGAAGAATCTGAAGGATTAGTTTCAAAAGAATCAAAGAAAATAGTTTCAACAACAAATAGATTAGTTCTGGCAGATTTTAATTTCAAAGATGTGGATAGACTTCGAACCTGCTGTCAACTCGTCGTCGGCCATTTTGGGATCAACGAGATATTATCGTGATCCCGATGAGATTGAACAGATATGTAAAGGAAACAGTCTCCATGACTAGGATTAGATTGCCCTGCGATTCTTCAGTGTTTAAACTTTGGTTTTACGATTGATAGGTGTGTTTATGAATTATGAATCTAGAATACTACAGTACTTTTTATCTCCAAGATCTACTTCGAATTGTTAACATAGCGACAGGCAATAGCCACGTATAGACAAAAGTTGTGAGAAGAGTAAAAGCCGGTCTGTATAGCCAGAGTGTACTTCCTGGATTCCTGAGTCTATAATCTACCCCATATATCATAGCAGTAAATAGTATTCCTGCAAGCCACAAAAGGGTGGAGTTCACATCTCCTATAAACGGGAGCATAAAGAGTGCATGAAAGACTATATAGGGGCGTACAAATTTCATCGCCGTCAGAATAATCGTAGTAGTAGACTTTAAAATATAGGGAACGGCTGAAAACTTTATTCCACTTTCATCGTATTTTTCACTATTCTACTGCCTGCTCCTCTTCAGAACCACTCTCGGGTTCAGTCTCCTCTTCCTCTTCCTCAGCCGTTCCAATATCTACGGTTTGATTCGTTACGGTAACGGTATCACTTGATATAATGACGTAAACCCCTTCAGGTGGAAATGCATTCATGTCTGTATCTGTTGCTCCTTCTGTGCTAATAGTTACCGTTCCGTTAGCGGGAAGTGGTTCTGCAGGATTTATTGATACGTCCACTTCCGTTACATTTCCAGTTAAGGTGTCCTTTGTGAGAGGTTGAGCCGTTACCTGTATAGTGCTTAGTAAAATTAATCCTAGTCCAGTACTTAAAACAAATTCTAGAGACAACATTTTCACATAGCTATGATGGTTTTGCATAATTTAAGCTCTTTCTAAACGATTGGTTATTTTCACATAGATTATCAATAGATTATCCGTTAGAAAAGAGGGTATTACAGTGTGGGGGGTTCGTCATATAGTTGAGGAATGATACGACAGATTGACCGGAAGATCGCTTAGGTAGATATCCTCGACGTACATACTGTGCTTTTGTGTTGCATGATTCGCGCCATTTTTCAAGAACTCTTCCCTTGTTCCACCTTTTATAACAAAATCGCACCCTCGATAGACAGATCGCACCGTCGACGACCTATGCAATCTCGAATATAAAACAAGTAGCAAAAATAATTTGGTTGGTATGTTGTTACATGAGTAAACGGGAAAACTGTTAGGGAGTATTTATATACTCTATACAGATACACTTATCATATAGAAAATTATATAATAAGATCATGTCTTCAAAGAAAGACGAGCGAAAGGATGATACTAGAAAAACCGAATTAGAAGAAAAAACTTCATTCACTTCCCAACAACAACCCCGACAAGAAGAAATCAGAAAAGCTATGATAGACGCATTTGAGGAAGCCAAGGATAGTACCCAAAGAGCAGTACAGGAGGCAAGAAAAGAGATTCCACGATACACGGAGGCTGTTAACAATTATCAAGAACAAATCCTCGCATCTGCTAAAGAAATAGCAGAGAATTATATAGATTCACAAAAAGATATTATAAATTCATTTCAACAATCAACATGGATGTCTCAGATAGGAAACGCATATCAGACTTTTTGGTCAAATTGGGTGGTCTCTCCTAGAGAGATGACAGAAACATATGCAAATATGGTTAATCGTTCTGTAGATAATGCGTTTACTGCCACACGACTGGCCAATAACATTACCCTTGCTAACATGGACGCCCTGAGAATGTCTATGCAGCAAACGAAAGAGAATGCTAAAGAATTCTCAAGAATAGCTACCAATGATGCAAAAATGTTTGAACTGGCAATTGGAGAGTATGTGAAACCATTAAACCGACTTGTTAGTGAAAGAGTCTCGATGGAAGGGAGAGCGCAAAGTTAAAAGGATTAAAATAATAATAAAACCAATATCCTCATATCGTTACTACTTGTTAATTTAAAAAATTTCTATAACTCATTTTTCAGGGCGATTCATCATCTTTTCACTTAGGAATTCCTGTGCTCTCTTCTTGGTTAGCTGCTTATCGGTTATAGTATAAACCATTTCATAAAAGCTAATTCCTTTTTTCTGTGATTGCATATCAACCCAATGTACAACTTCCTTGAATCCCGTATCGTTTTGAGATGCTAAGATTAGATCATCGACAATTCTAGTGAATTGGTTGGAGATGTGTAAATCAAACATTGGGATTTAACTATAGAAAATTAATTTGAGATCATGACACAAATTCTATTGATATAATGCTCAGGATCTCTTCACATATAGAATTGGGATATCCAAACCAATTACAAAATGCAAAATTGCATGCTAGGTCGTACACCCTAATCTAGTCCGTAGT
>JBKPHJ010000121.1:0-1283 GCA_046729835.1 Thermoproteota archaeon | reverse complement strand
GCAAAACTGCTTCCATGATATCGAAACTGGACGGTACTTGTAGATTCACAACTGATATTGAGTTATTATTCGTTGGCTGACTTAGACCATCTTCTTGACTTTGACTTAATGAAGCATGCAAAATAAGCTGACCAAAATTCTTTTGCAGCACATTAGCAGCAATATCTCTTGTTAAGACCATCTTGATCGCGCCAGACCCATCATATAATCTACCAGAAATTCTTAGATCCCACTGCCATCCCATGCCACATTGATTTGGACAGATAGTATTGTCGTAGTAAATTAGTGATCGACATTTATTACAACGTTTGACCAATCCGGATGTGCCGTGAATTGTGGTAATTGTTCCGTTCAAATACAGATTTCTGACCGGCCGACTGATAGCACCAATCTTTGGAATCCATGTATATTCGCGGTTATCTTCAACATCTTTTGGATCTATCTTAGTGTGCTCAGTTATTACTAATAATAGAGATCTGTCTGGAAATTCGTGCACATACGCAGAATGGAATCTGTATACAGAATCCCGGATAAGTGGGAATGATATTCTATGACTAACAAATGGCACTTTAAACGCTGAGTCTTCTATTAAGCCACTAAAGACAACTTTTTCTCCAAGAGCATCATGTTTCTCAACAGTCTTGAGATAAACTACTCTTGCTAGTGTGGATACATATTTGCCTGGTTCAAGTTCAGCTAGTGTTACTAATGGAATTGGTTCATGAAACAATGGCGGAGCTGGAAGCGTACGTGGATCTGGATAGTCATGAATCAAAGAATTTGATGTAGTGTTGTCTTTATTCTGTGGTATATTCACTACCATGCTGACTCACTCCCATCGTTATTTTCTTGACTTCTGAGTGAGCTTGGATTCTGGATTCCAGCATCCGATATCGCAAATTTTACTTGTTGGTATGGGTGACACGGTGAATCATACATTACGGCAACTCTATTTCTACCCGATTTCTTTAGAAAAATTCTGTATGTCGTGCCATGACCCATTATATTTCCACCAGCAGCTCCCATAGAATCTGGTCCAAACTGTGAACTTTGGGGAGAAGAGATAACTTGATTTGTAATTACGATTGCTATATTATAGACGTCCGCATATTTTCTGAGCTTATTTAGCATCTTTGCAAGTCTCTGTTGCCGTTCAGCCAATGTTTCTCGCCCGGAGAACTCTGCTCTATGAAGACTTATTATACTATCTACAATTACTAATTTGGCATTATATTGCTCTATAGATCTGCCCAGATTATTAATAATGAGCTCCAGCTCTAAAC
>JBKPHJ010000120.1:0-4549 GCA_046729835.1 Thermoproteota archaeon | reverse complement strand
ATCCTATGCACTACAGTATGTTGACATTGGATAAGAGCCAACCTGGAGCCATACGTAATGAGTTTATGACATTGATCGAAAATGAGTGGCAAACTATCTCAAAAAGTACATGGATAGAGATTGTTGCGGCTCCCACCGGTTATGTTGTCACATTGGATAACGACATACCAAGTGAACCGAAATTCATCAGGAAGAGTAATGCCCCACTAATAGGATCTCGGGTACACATGCTAAACAAAGAAACTATTCAAAAATTTATTTGCTATACGCCTAAGGGAGAGAATCTATTAGAAAATTATGATATTGGTTATCTTCTGGGTGTCACAGAAGAACAAGTACCTTTTACAGTAAACATAGAAAAGCTTCTGCATTATCACGTAGGCGTATTTGCATTCACAGGGTCTGGGAAGAGTAATCTTACTTCACTTGTATTGAGGAAATCAGTTAATTCACTTCCGAATATGAAATTTGTAATATTTGACGTATCTTCAGAATATGGCATCAATATTCTCGATCTACTAAAATCTATTCCAAGTCGAGTCATATTTACAGATGAACTAAGAGGAAAGGATATTGCTGAAAAAGCTAAAGACTATCTGAGGAGACATGTGATTCCGGAGACATTAGAAGATGTGAATGATGCACTTCTTGCGTCAATTGAAGAAACGATCAGACAGAATAAGATAAAGAAAATCTTCATACAGTCAGAATCAGAACAGGGACTTCAAGGAATAACTAGTTACGGAGGTCTTTTGGGAACCCTAGGTGATCTTGCAGGTGAGAAATATGGTGCAGCTGCTCAGAAAATCTTGATCCCTACCGTTGCCGGGATGATAAGGAAGTTCATGGTTGACAATAATATTGAGGATGAATCAACAGCGATTGGAAAGGAGATAATGCCTTTGATAGAATCAGTAGAAAAGTTGTTAGCCTCAGCCAAGCTAAGACAGGATGCAGCCTTAATATCTATATTCAACAATCTAAAACTCGTACTAGATAATCCTGCTCAGAGAGATTTTGGTGACTATAATTCAACAAGACTAGTAAGAGAAATCATGGATGATTGTAAAGACTCACCAAGAATCTTTGTAATCAATCTTCCTGAAGCCGATACTGCGAGAACATTTTGCGCAGAAATTATCAATAGAGTATTTAGATACAGGAAAAATAGCTTCACTCTTCAACCAAAGATTGCCTTTGTTTTTGATGAAGCTCAAGAATTTATTCCATATGATAAGAAAAAAGAAGATGGAACAGAATATTCTAGCAGAGCTGTAGAAAAGTTACTTAGGCATGGACGTAAGTACAACTTACATGGATGGATATCTACCCAAAGAATTGCTCATCTCAATACAAATGCTCTTCAGCAGCTTCACAGTTATTTTGTAAGTACCATGCCAAGACCATATGACAGACAACTGATATCAGACACATTTGCTATTGATGATGCATTTATGGATAGAACGTTGACATTTCAAAACGGAGACTGGCTTATGGCAAGCTTCAAAGCAACAAACACGCAAAATGTCCCTGTCTTCTTTCATGCTATCAATAATGAAGGGTATATAGTTGATGAGAAATGAGAGTTATAGATGATTATACCAGGTTTTGAAGCGTTGATAAGGCCAATGCTTAATTATGCATCAGATAGGCATGAGCATTCTTGTCGTGATACCATTGCATTTTTAGCACATGAACACAATCTGAGTGAAGATGAAAGAAAGGAACGTTTGCCGAGTGGAAGAATGTCAATCTTTGATAACAGAATTAGGATTGCTTCTTTTCCCAAGTCTCGCAGGACATCTAAATCATGTATTGTAATGAAGTTTAGAAAGTGATTAAAGTTGGTCTTGTATTTGGCTGCTGTTTTTTTAGATCTATGATTCCAATCAACCTGAAAGATTCGATTGCTTAGGCTTAGGTTCAGGTTCAGGTTTGAACCTGCTTCTGCTTGCTTAATTCAACCTCAGCAACCAAGGTATGTCAAATACTGCTACTAATGCTACAAATATCGTATTAGTCCATGGAGGATGGGCTGATGGATCAGGGTGGAGCAAGCAAATTCCTATATTGGATTATTAGCCTATTAAGAGGCCAGACATGATAAATTTAGAATCATGACAACTGCTACTAGACTTTTCTAATTACCTTAGAATGAAAGAGTTTCAGTGTTTTCTCATCCAACCCGATGAATTGAAAAATGAAGTGCGTTACGCCTAGTTCAAGATATTCATTAATACCTTTTACAATTCTTTCAGGAACTCCGATTGTAATACCACCAACAAGATCTTTGATGTATTGGTCTACAGTCTTATCGTTTCTTTTATACTGTTCGATAACCCGATACACTTCTTCTTCTGAATCCCTAACAATACAAGGCAATACAACAGAATATTGAATTTCTTTGTGATGGCCTATGCCTCTGCCACTTTCAAGAGACTTACAGTATTCCTTCAAAACAGAAATTTTTCTTTTCATGTCACCAAGCGATCCAAAGAAAAGGTTGTATCTATCTGCATGTTTTGCTGCCACCTTTAGCAGATATTTTTCACCAGAGCCTCCAATCATGATAATAGGATGAGGCTTTTGAATTGGCTTTGGATTGCATATTGCATCTTTTATCCTGTAGTATTTACCTTCAAACGAAGGTGATCTTTCACTACTCCACATTGCTCTGACTATTGTTAATGCTTCATCCAACTGATCAATTCTGGTGAAATGAGACGGAAATTCATATCCATAGGATTCATATTCTCGTCCATACCACCCTGCTCCTATTCCCAATTCTGATCTACCGTGGCTAATAACATCCAAAGTAGAGGTTATTTTTGCCAAAAGTGATGGATTACGATATGAATTACAAGTCACTATCTGTCCTATCTTTACCCTTTTTGTGATTGCTGTTAATGATGATAGCAAAGTAAGACATTCAAAAATGTTCTTGTTTACATCATTTTTGTAATATGGAATTAAATGATCATATGCATAAATCGAATCAAAGCCGATATTGTCAGCCGCAATCGATATAGATTTTGAGAATTCATACTGCTTAACTGGGTCGTTTTCTTGCTGCAATGGTAGATCTCCTCCTCTCAGCCTTGCGGAATAGTAATTCCGAACTGTACTTTATTTTCTATGAATTGATTCACTTTTATCTGTACACTGTATCTTAAGCTACTACTAAATAATAATAAAAGAAGTTAGCCCTCTTGTGCTAATTTATCATTTGGATAATAGCTTTCGTAGGCAAGAATAAGCTT
Organism: Thermoproteota archaeon; assembly: GCA_046729835.1. Lineage (GTDB taxonomy): Archaea > Thermoproteota > Nitrososphaeria > Nitrososphaerales > Nitrososphaeraceae > TH5896. The sequence continues at coordinate 1,289 of JBKPHJ010000120.1, read as the reverse complement.
CTGGTGTGATCTCGCCTTTTGCAAGACGAAGCTTAAGTATTGATTCTGGATTGTTTTCTATGGGTTGACTCTCAGCTAATCCGTCATGAGGCTTTATGGTCTTTTTCCTTTGCTCTCCTTGCTGCCATGGAAAAAATGGTTAGAAACTGCTGTGTGAATGAAGCCTCCAGACATTAGTTATTTCTATTATTCTTTACAGAGCAAAGAGTATAGTACATTTTTTTAAACTGAATCGTATAATAATGTACTGCCAGCCGAACTAAATTCGGTAGTATGAAAAAGTAGTATATCCGTTACCTGAGCTTTTTTTTACTAAACCTGTGTAGCATCAACATCCTTAGTAGTAAAAAAAGATTCGAACAAATGCAGATACAAATCTAATCGTGTAAATAGTATAGATATAGTTAAACGAACATAATATGAAATTTGCAAGAATTATTAAAGCTTATCTTTCAGGAGTATGCTGCTCGCCATACATTGGGTGTTTCCCACCTATCATATTACTAGGCTTGTCTCTTATTCCTTTTCATACAGTTTTCCCTGGATAACATATAGCTTTCTTATCTTTTTTACTCTATTTTAAACAATTTTATGCACCAGTGTACCAATTATATCTCAGTTTGTGAGTGTTCATCATGCGTTGGACGAAATAGATATTCCAAGTAGGTCTGTAAGACTCTCCATCAGTGAGGCTGGCAGTGACGCCACCCTTGTGGCCGTAATCTAGGAATAAGCTAGGTAATCAAGTGTTTGAGATCGGTTAAACTTTCTGGTTAGCAAGAGCAGCATACTGGAGAATAGTTTTTTACCATCGAACACTAGAGAATCTCTTCTGTATTGGATATGGATTTTTAAGCAGGTACTGACTTACATTACAAAACGATTTCTGTATCTTGGAAGGATGAGTTTTACTGAATCATATGCCTGTTAGTCCTGAATGACTACCATGCATATATATTATTAAAACAAATTACGTAATAATCATGTCAGAGATAGCATCCAAATATCAGCAACGACAACAAGAACAACAGCAACAATCAGCAGTACTAAAACCTGGTACGGCTGCGCCGGACTTTACATTGCATAGTAAACCTGGTGAGTCAGCTTCGTTGAGTCAGCTTCGTGGTCGTCCAACGATTCTTGCATTCTATCCGGCTGATTTCTCGCCAGTTTGTGGGGATCAGATGACCTTATACAACGAGGTTTTACCTGAATTTGAGAAATTTAATGCTCAGCTTATCGGTATATCAGTTGATGGTGTCTGGTCTCATCTTGCATTTTCAAAAGAT
>JBKPHJ010000119.1:0-1345 GCA_046729835.1 Thermoproteota archaeon | reverse complement strand
TATATCAGAAGGCATAGTGCGTTAACACAGAAAAGTAAGCTACTCAAAGAACATACTCTTAGACAATATGCAGGTTGGACTCAGAATTCTAATGTTCCACAGCGCTACATAAATTACTTTGGTAATGAGGCAAGTGAAAGCTTGCTCGAAGCATATGGTATTCGTCTTAAAGACCAGAAAAACTCTGACATTCTAAGACCGAAGCAATGCCCCAACTGTGATGAACCAAATAAGCTAGACTCAAAGTTCTGTACTAAATGTAGATTGGTGCTGTCATATGATGCTTACAACGAAACACTTGAAGAACAAAAGAAGAAAGAAGATAAACTGGCAGTTATGGAAGATAAGTTCAATGCAATGCAATCACAGATGCAAACACTACTATCAATTATAGGCTCAAATAGTAGTGAGCAGAAACAGCAGATAGCAAAAATATTGATTGAGAAAGGGATGTATAGTCCCAAAGTGACTCAATAGCATAATCATATTTTATGCTCTAAATTCAATATCCTTAGAAAAGGTGGGTAAACTATTTCCAAAAGTATGTTTGATGGATATGGGTATTTCTTTATGGTATTACTATATTCTTTGTATATTCTATTATACTCACTCTGCAAAGATTCACGATAGATTTGTATATACTTTCCATTGAACTCTTTCTTAGTAGCGTCATGTGATTTCTTATTCTTCTTCAGTTCCCTAAGCTGATTGTTATAAGTGACAAAGAATGAATTAGCCCTACGTCGACCCCATATCATTTTAAACCATTCCTTTTCCTCCTTTTCAGGACGCCTAAAAACCCTCCACGTAAATATCATTCTGAAAAGACTGCCCCCAAATAGTTTATCCCAGCAATCTTTGAAAAATGTCATTAATTCTGGATCCGCTTCATATCGATCTTCTCGCAAATATGTCATAGTTAGAGAGCCTATCTTGCTGATAAGATCCTCTTTTTCTAAAAGGTCAAATAGTTCTTCTATATCAACCAATGTCATCTCACCAGATACCCCCTGATCAAAGAGATGTTCAAATACATAGCCCGACTTACTCTTGGTTACGTCAACTTTACGCCCTTCCATGATATCCCTAGGTGATATTCCGGGCAATAGGTATTTGTAAACGATATTACCTGTATCTTCATATTCCGTCCTATGGATCTTGACATTCTCATTAGATTCAGTCATTATGCTGTAAGTACATGCGCTCTCTTTACTGTATTTCTTGTCCGTAATCAAGAAGTCTTTTTTACTCAGACGAATACTGGTTAGAAAAGATTCCAGCTCTTCCTCACTTTTAAATTCATACTTTTTAATCGTATCGTATGGGAGACGTGTTGGATCATATT